>JAEUQG010000042.1 GCA_016789755.1 Bryobacterales bacterium | reverse complement strand
AGCATGTCTATCAGGTTGCCAAATCGGATCGGCCTCTGCCAAACTCAATGAGTCGATGCTGACGCCGGCTATCAATCGATGGGCGCTGCGCGCGGCCTTCTTTGCGCTTACGCTGCCTGTGTCTCCGCAGGCTATCGTCGATCCCCCAAAACCCATCGAAACCCTCCAGTACGGAATCGAATGGCGGCTTGTCCGCGCCGGGATGGCTCGTCTTAGCCGCACCCCACAAGCCAACTCATCCTGGGCTGGCGACCTCCATCTGGAATCCGCCGGACTCGTGTCGAAGCTCTACAAAGTGAACGACGACTACCGCGTTCTGTTCGACTCCGGTTACTGCGTCTCCAACATACACCTCGCATCGCAGGAAGGCAGCCGCCGCCGCGATACGAAAGTCACCTTCAACCGCCAGACAAAGAAGTCCCATTATCTCGAACGCGACCTCATCAAGAACAACACGGTCCTCGAGAAGGAACTTGACACCGCCGATTGTGTTCAGGACATTGTAGCGGCGCTCGCCCGGCTCAGAGCGACCAAACTGGCCCCGGGCCAAAGCGCCACCTTCCCCATGAGTGACGGAAAGAAAATGGTTCAAGGCAAGATCGACGCGCAGGAGAAGGAATTGGTGAAGACTCCCTCCGGCGAGTACCAAACGATCCGCTACGAAGCCCATCTTTTCAATGATGTGTTATTCCGCCGCAAGGCGAAGCTCTATGTCTGGCTCACTGAGGATGATCGCAAGTTGCCCGTTCAAATCCGCGTCCGCCTCGGATTCCCCGTCGGCACGATTACCCTCCAACTGGAAAAGGTCGGCCCCTCCTAGGATCGAATCCCGGCGCCTGCAAGGATCGCCGTCCGGATCCTTCGATTCTCACCCAAGGTTCTGACCGGCACACCCTACTCCCATTTCCTGCGGCCATCTGCTCGCATGATCTTGTGCCTGCGGGCCCATCGATACTTGCTCCGCCTGCTGAACAGCGAATTAAGATTGTTAAACCGCACGGATTTGTTGTACCCTTTCGCGGGCTTGCGACATCCTAACCAACGTTGGGAGGAGAAGAACAAATGAACAACAATACATACACCGAGAAGAAGATGGCGATGGAGCAGATGTTGCGCGAACTGATGGGGGAAGCGAACGCGCGCGAACAGTTGCAGATTGAGACGTTCGCCGATGCTCTGGAACAGATCCAGAGTGCCGCAGACCGCGACTTCGCCGTGATCCGCCTGGATCAGAAGGCAAAGTTGGCGCGGGAACTGAGAACGGCACTGCACAAGATCGAGGAAGGCACTTACGGGGTTTGCGAGGAATGCGAAGAGGCAATTGCCGTGCGGCGGTTGGACGCGCTTCCTTTTGCGAAACTGTGCGTCCATTGCCAACAAAAGGCGGAGAGTCACGTTTCGCACCGGGGCAGCGAAACTCTGTTCGAGGAAGCGGCCTGACAGAAGAGTGGCGGTGACTGCGGTCACAGACGCCTGCCGTTCCTCGGCCCGATAATGGAACCGGAATGGAACAGCCGTACATATATCATTTCGATCTGCAAGACATCAGCGCGCCTTCGAGCGGGATCGTGAGCAAGACACTGCAAAACGATGACCGCTCGAAGGTCGTGCAATTCTGTTTTGCTCCAGGACAGGAACTGAGCGCACACACCGCTCCGTTTCCAGCCATCCTTCAGTTCCTCCGCGGCCTAGCCACGGTAAAACTCGGACAGGATGAGCAATCCGCAAGCCAAGGGACCTTCGTATACATGACGCCGCTGTTGGAGCATGGCATACGGGCGGAAACTGAAGTCGTGATGTTGCTCATCATGTTGAAGAACCCCAAGTAGAATCGGTTGCGCTCATCCTCCTGGTTGAGATATACGTGTATGCGCATATCTTCAGGGAGGTTCCATGAGGACCGTTTCAGCTACGTTGCTTCTTCTCTCGATTCCTGCTCTTCTTCCGGCGCAAGATACGCGCGGAAACATATCCGGCACTGTTACCGACAGCCAAGCGGCGGTGATTGCTGGGGCAACGGTGACCGTCATCAATACAGGCACGGCCGTGCCCGTCAAACTCACCACCAATTCCAGCGGCTACTACGAAGCGCCACTTCTGTTGCCCGGCAGCTACAGCCTCTCGGCGGAAATGCAGGGGTTCAAGCGATTGGTGCGGTCGGGCATTACGCTTGGCCTGGGTGAGCAACTGCAAATCAACTTGCAGTTGGAAGTCGGCGGCACCAGCGAATCCGTGACGGTAACGGCCGAGGCGCCGATGCTGGAGACGAGTTCGGTGACGACCGGTCGCGCCGTGACGCACCGGGAAGTAATGGATTTGCCGGTGCTCGGCAACAACGTATCCATGTTGGCGCGGATGGCCCCTGGCGTTCAGGTGCCGGGGACCACGCAGTTTCTCGTGCAAGGGCAAATTGGCGGAGGCTCGGGTTATACGATGCCGGGGGGCGTCGGTGGGAACGAATGGTCGATGGACGGGGCTTCGACAAATGGCACCGACCGCCGCGTGTCGTTCATGCCGAGCCCTGATGTGATTGACGAGTTTCGCATCGAAACATCGAATTTCGACGCTTCGTTCGGACACTCCACCGGGCTGAATATCTCCATGTCCACCAAATCCGGCGCGAACGCCCTCCACGGATCGGCCACGTACCAGTATTTCAACCAGCGTTGGAACGCAGTTCCGTTCTTTGTGAAGCAGGGGCGCTATCAACAGATTGCTGTGGCGCAGGCGGCCGGGAATACGGCGCTGGCGAACGATCTGGCCAACCGTCCGATGCTTCCGCCTGGGCACACGAACAACTACCACGGCTCCATCAGCGGGCCGGTGTACATACCGAAACTGTTCGACGGTCGGAACAAAGTGTTCTTCTTCTTGGGGTATTCGGGCTTAAAGAACTTGCAGTCGGCAAGGCCTAGTGAGATCAACTACACAGTGCCGACGGTGGCGATGCGCAACGGAAACTTCTCCCAATTGCTCCAGGTGCGGACAAGCCCTGCCCGCTATCAGGTATACGATCCGCTCACCACGCGGCCCGACCCGGCGCGCGCCGGGCATGTCGTGCGCGATCCGTTTCCCGGCAACATCATCGCGCGGAACCGGTTCACCAGTCCCATCTACAATTTCTACAATCAGCGAATGCCGCTGCCGAATAACGATCCGACGAGTCCCGGTGAAGAACCGTTGAACAACTACCTCGCCACCGGCATGCCGAACAACGTGGACTACAAGTCATGGAACAACCGCTTCGATTTTCAAGCCAACAACCGCCACCGCTTCTTTTTCCGGTGGCTGAAGAGCGAGTTTGAAGAGGATGCGCAGGATTACACCTATGAAACTGAAACGGGCCTGATGGCATGGGACGAAATCCGTCCAACGTTGAGCGGAGCGGCCGACTGGACGTTCACCTACAGCGCAAATACGGTGATGAATGTGTCGCTGGACGGGACGCGCTTCCTGCAACAGAACCAACGGCGGGGCACACGCCGTTACAAGCCCACGGATGCGGGGTTGCCGTCCTATATGGATGCAAAATGCGACGCGAGTTGCGTCATGCCGCGTGTGATTTGGCCTGGAATGACGGCGTGGTCCGGCGACATGGTGCTAAGCACCACGGTGGATCCGGGAACGAAAGGCCGGCAACAAAGCCTGAAATACAACTTCACGCAGATTCGCAACACACACACTCTGCGTGCCGGTGTCGATTTCCGGCAGCACTACCGCAATCAGTTGCAGACCGGCGGATTCACATCAGGCAACTTCACGTTTGCCAATACGTTCGTACGGCGCGACGAAGATGGATTCAATCCGGCGGGAACGCTGGGGCTGACGTGGGCAACCTTCCTGCTGGGGATGCCTAGCGGAATGGGAGTGGACACCAACGATACGTTCGCTTTGATGAACCCATACTATGCATGGTACGGGCAAGACACTTGGCGCGTCTCGCGGAATCTGACAGTGACTCTGGGTCTGCGAATGGAGTATGAGCAGGGCCCGACGGAGAGGTACAACAGGTCGCTCTCTTATTTCGATCCGAACCTGGAGTTGCCAATCACAGCCGCGGCGCAAGCCGCCTACGCGCGCAATCCTTTGCCGGAACTGCCGGCAAGCCAGTTTGTTGTCCGAGGCGGATCCGTATATGCGGGAGAGGGAGGAACACCGCGGCGACTTTGGCGCAATGAACTCATGTGGCTGCCACGAATATCGGCGGCATACAAGCTTGGATCGAATATGGTCCTGCGAGGCGGCTACGGAGTGTTCTTCGACACGTTGAACGTGATGAATCAGGCAACAGACCAGTATGGCTTTGCCCGCGCTACGAACACCGTCCTGACGAACGATTTCGGGCAGACGTGGCGGGCGGGCGATCCCAGAAACGGGATCTCTCCGTTGACGGATCCCTTCCCGGTGCGGAGCGATGGGACGCGCTTCGACGTGCCGTTGCGGACCGCCCTGGGGGCCATGGCGCGGGTTGGACAAGGGTTCACCTACACGGACTTCAACCGTCAACATCCCCGCGTGCAGCGTTGGAGAGTCGGTTTGCAGCGTGAATTCGCAGGCAACATGCTGTTCGAGGCGTCGTATTGGGGGCAGTGGTCCGACAGGATCAACCTAACGCAACGGCTGGACCCTCTGCCGGAACAATACTGGGCGAGCGGCAATGTTCGAAACAACGCGCTGGCGACGGAGATGAACCGGCAGGTGCCGAATCCTTTCTACATTACAAACTTCGATGGATTGCGGACATCCAATCCGGTGCTCTATCAGCATCTGACTACACTGGGGCAATTCACCACACCGACGATCGCCAAGAACCGCCTGCTGCGGGCGTTTCCGCACATGAACGGTCTGAACAACAGTTCCGTATCCGATGGGCTGGCGAAAACTCACGCATTCGAATTCAACTTCCAACGCCGGCTTTCGCGCGGGCTGACGTTCAACACGTCGTACACAAGAATGCTGCAGCGAAACAAGACGATCTACGAGAACGAGTTCAATACGGATCCGACGATCTGGTGGGCGAGCGACACGGCGCGTCCGCACCGCATTACGGCTACAGCCATTTATGAGCTGCCGTTCGGCAAGGGGCGCAGCTACTGGCAGCGCGGGGTGCTGAATCATGCCCTCGGCGGCTGGCAGATCGCCGCCACCTACGAGTTCCAACCCGGCCCGCTCCTGTCTTGGGGGAATGTCTTTTACTATGGCGACATCAGCAACTTCGAAGCCGATGCAACTTCCGGCGCCAAGACGTTGGACGCGTGGTTCAACACCAGTCTCGCTTTTGAACGCAACGCAAACAACCTGCCCGCCGCGTTTCATACGCGGATCTTCCCGCGATTCTTCGACGGGCTTCGCGCCGATGGATTGAATCAATGGAACGCGAATCTGTTGCGCGAGTTCAGAATCTATGAGGGGATCCGTTTCCAGATACGCGCCGATGCGATCAACTTGCAGAACCGCTCGCAAATGAGCGCGCCGAACCTCACTCCGACTTCGACGCAGTTCGGACGCATTACGAGCCAGACTTCATCGCTGAACCGTTTTTATCAGATTCAGGCCAGGATTCAGTTTTAAGGAGCTTTCCATGAGCATAGAGAAGCTAGACCGGCGGGCCGCCTTGCGGGCGTTGCTTTCCCCCGCGGCAATGTTTGGAATGGATGCGCTGTTCACAGCGGAACGATCGAGCGCCGCCGCAGTGGGCCCCAACGACAAGGTAAAGGTGACCAAAGTGGAGTCGTTCGTCTTGAAGAACTCTTGGGTGTTCGTCAAGATCTCCACCGACGCGGGCATCACCGGATGGGGTGAGATGCTGAAGGATGATGCTAAGGCTTGCGCGGCCGGCGCGCTTGAGGTGGGCCGCTACCTCGTTGGACAGGACCCTTCACGCGTTGTGCACCACTGGCAGGCGATTCACCGCGGAGCGTTCTATCGCGGAGGCCCAATTAAGACGGCGATTTCCAGCGGCATCGACCAGGCGCTATGGGATATCAAAGGAAAGATGTTCGGAGTGCCGGTTTGGAAACTGCTGGGCGGGCAAACGCGCGACCGCGTGCGCGTGTACGGGCAGTTGAGTGAGAAAACCGGCGTCAACGCGATGAAGGTTGGCTTGCGTGGTTCCAAGAGGTCGCCCTTCAAGTACAACGAAGGGATGAAATTCGTTGAAGAAGTGGTGGAGCGGTTCAAAGCATTGCGGGAAAAGGTGGGTAGTGGAGTAGATATCGGAGTGGAGTTCCACGGAGCGGTACAGCCGCCCACGGCAATGACGCTGATCCACGCCCTGGAGCCCTATCATCCGTGGTTCTACGAAGAGATCGCCCAGGCACTGAATGTCGATGTAATGGCCGAGATGGCAAAGAAGACCCACGTGCCCATCGCCACCGGCGAGCGCATTTTCACCAAGTGGGGGTTCCGGGAGATTCTGGAGAAACGCGCCGCGACAATTCTGCAGCCCGATGTTTGTTACGCGGGCGGCATCACGGAACTGAAGATCATCGCGGGCATGGCCGAGGCATACTACTCACCGCTGGCCCCACATAATCCCCAAGGGCCGTGCTCGTTAGCCGCGAGTCTGCAGATCGCCGCTTCAATTCCAAATTTCCTCATCCAGGAACGGGGCGACAACGAATACTCCGACCTGCTGGCGAAGCCCTTGCCTGCGGTATCCAACGGGCACCGCCCGCTGTTAACGGAACCTGGGCTTGGCATCAGTATCGATGAAAACAAATTGATGGCCCAGGTGGGGGACCCCCGCGAGTACCGTACGGCCTACGACGATGACGATGGATCGGTAGTCGACTGGTAGTTACTTCTCTTCGATGGTCAACTTCACGAGCTTGTCGCCTTGCTGCGTGGAGTTGACCACGTCCTGACCTTCCAGCACCTTGCCGAATACAGTGTGCTTGCCGTCCAACCAATCGCAGACGATGTGCGTGATGAAGAACTGGCTGCCGTTGGTGTTCGGCCCGGCGTTCGCCATGGAGAGCGCCCCGACACAATGCCGGTGGGGGTTACCTTTCGTTTCATCTTCGAAGCGATAGCCGGGCCCACCGCGGCCGGTGCCTTCGGGATCGCCGCCCTGGATCATGAAATCGGCGATAACGCGGTGGAACATGGTGCCATCGTAGAAGGCCTCGCGGGCGAGGAAGACGAAGTTGTTTACGGTCTTGGGCGCTTCCTTGGCGAAGAGCTCGCAAACGATCTTTCCGCGCGTGGTTTCAAAGGTCGCGATGTAGTTCTTGGTCGCGTCGATAGTCATCGGTGGCGGGGCGGAGTAGCTTTTTGGCATAAACTATTCAGTTTAGCAGGTAGCCATGCACTCTCTCTGCCTTTTGCTCGCCGCTGTCGCCTCGTGTTTCGGACAAACGCTCACCGGAGTGTTCGACCTACATGCACACTGCGATCCGGACGTGACTCCACGGTCCATCGATGCGCTCAACCTCGCGCGGCTCGCGAAGCAAAAAGGCTTTCGCGGCTTGGTACTGAAGAATCACTACGAACCCACGGCATCGTGGGCGGCGCTGGCGCGCCAGGAAGTGCCGGACATCGAAGTGTTCGGAGGGATCGCCCTCAACCGGTCAAACGGAGGTGTTAACCCGGCTGCGGTGGACCGCATGGCGAAAGTGAAGGGTGGATGGGGTAAAGTCGTGTGGATGCCGACGTTCGATTCGGAGAATCACGTGCGGCTAACGAAGGAGCAGCGTCCCTTCGTATCCGTATCGCGCGGGGGCAAGTTATTGTCGGAAACGCTGGCCGTGCTGGATCTCATTGCGAAGCACAAACTAGTGCTTGCCACCGGGCACTCTGCGCCGCACGAAAGCCTGGCGATGATCCGGGAAGCGAAGCGCCGCGGTGTTGTTTCGATCGTCGTCACGCATCCGATGAATCAATACGTGCGCATGAGCCTGGCTCAAATGAAGGAAGCCGTTTCCTTGGGGGCGATGCTGGAGTTCACCGGCAATGCCGTGCTGGGTCTGCAGAAAGAAAACGAGTTTAAAGACTACGCCGATACGATGCGCGCCGTAGGACTGCACGCCGTCATTCTGTCGAGTGACTTCGGACAACAAGGAAATCCGCTGCATCCGGATGGATTGCAGCGGATTTTTGAGGGCCTTCGCAAAGAAGGGTTGAGCCCGGCCGAGATCGAGCAGATCGTAAAAACGAATCCGGCAAGACTGCTGAGCTTGCCCTAGCGTCGAACGAAGCGGAGCGCCGCGAACCCGAAGGCAGCAACGAACAACGCGGCGGTGCCTGGCTCCGGTACGGCGCCAGGGGAATACGCGGTCAGTACGCGCACGTAGTCGCCAGGCGTGCTGGCAGTGGTATTGAAGCGGATTTGCCGGACCCCGCTAATGGTCACGGAGTCGCCCGACTCGAGCCCGCGTAGCCCAGGGCTAAGGTAGTTAACGCCAGTGTTCGCCAAAAAGTCGCTGGCCACCAGGTTGTTGAGGCTAGTGATGATGGCGACGATGTCGGAGTCGAAATCAACAGTGCCATTGATGCTCGTCGTACCTGCGGGATCGAAGAAGATGTAATGGCTCGCCACCGTTGCGCCGCTGGGCAGAACCAACCCGCCGGAAGGAACGACATCCACATTCAACGGCCCGCCGAGAACGATATTCTGGTCTTCGTCAAAGCCGTAGAGGTGAATGGATTGAAAAGTGTTGTTTCCCACCGTGTTTATCGGGTTCGATTGGTTAAAGGGGACGGGAAGCTTGATGAACGTGGCGCCAGGTGCGCCGCTGGTGATGTTGCCGCCGATGATCGTTGCGGAAGCCGGCATGGCCGCCGCGAGCAGAAACATAGACGCAAGAAAATGGTTTTTCCCTGCTCTCCGATAGGTTGCGAGTCTCAAGTGAAGGTGGTCCTTTCGTCTGTATCCCGGCGGACTATGCGCCGGTATTTCAGACAGAATCCTTCAAATTGACACTTGTAAACAATGGGCTCTTCGTAACGGGACTCACCGCAACAGTTTGTAGACCTGGCCATTGGTACTTTTCGCATGGATTTGACAAGGTGGCATTGAGGGAGTTGCAATGGCTGCTGCATGCAACTCTACCTGTTTCTCTTTTCCGCGGCCCTTTGGGGACAGCAGCCGAATACGCTGTCGAAAGCTGAGGCCACAGCCGGATGGCGACTGCTGTTCGACGGCGCCAGCCTCAGTGGATGGGATGCACGCTCTACTTTCGATGCGGCTTCCACGGGAAATTGGTCCGCCCGTGACGGGGCTCTGATCTGCCCGGGAAATTCGCCCGGATGGATCGGCACCTCGGCCACCTTCCAGGACTTCACGCTGCGGCTTGAATTCCGTGGCACCGAGAAGGTAAATAGCGGCGTGTTTCTGCGCTCCCAGAGAGAGGGGGCTCCGCACCAGACCGGGTACGAACTACAGATTTGGGACTACCAACCCCAGGGCTACCTGACCGGAAGCCTGGTAGGCAGCGTGAAAGCAGGCCCGGCGAAGGTGCTCGGCGGGCAGTGGAACAAGTTCGAAGTCACCGCGCGGGGCGACCATTTCGTCGTCGTGCTGAACGGGGCTAAGATCCTGGATGCGCGAGACGCCAAGCACTCGTCGGGAGTGGTCGGGTTCCAATGTCAGAAGGACAATCCGATCGAATTCCGAAACATCAAACTGCTGCCGTTGCGGTCTAAGTGAATAACCCCGACAGCTCTTTCCGGGCACTTGGGAATTCCTTCATCGCAGTGCCCATTGCCTTATTGGCGACGGCCATATAGAGATCGCCGATGGTGCCGGTGGTGCGAGTGTGTTGGCCCCTGACTAGCCCGCCTGCGTGGCCCGCAACGATGACACTGAGTCCGTTGTTTTTGTGGTCATTTGCTTCGGCGTGTTCGTGAACGAAAACGAGCGAAGTGCGGTCGAGCAGATTGCCGTCCCCTTCCGGCGTAGCTTTCAGCCGGCCGAGAAGCCAGGCGAACTCCTCCACGTGCCAGCGGCAAATATCGCGCATGATGCGCTGTCCATCGAGTGTATCGGCGCCGGGGGCTTTGCCGTCACGATGCGTGTAGTCGTGGTGTCGGGCGGCGGTGTATCCAAGCCAGGGAAAACGCGTCAACCCCTGACACTTGGTGAGCATGTAACTGGCGACGCGCGTTTGACCGGAAGCGAACGCATGAACCAGCAGTTCGCTTTGAAGTTTGGCGATGCGCGGCCAGTCTTTCATGTCGCCGTCGAATTCGGGGGGATCCACCTTCCGGTAGTTCGGCGGAAGGCTGGCAATGGAACGTTCCACATCGCGGACGCTGGCAAGATGTTCTTCCAGGCGATTGCGGTCTTCGGCGCCGAGCGACTTACGCAGGGCGGCAGCATCTTCCTGAACGGCGTCCAGCACAGATTTCTTGCGGCTGACCCAGCCGAGATCCCTGGCCCCAAACAGGCGGTCGAAGAGCTTGTGCGGCAGCATCTCCGGAGGAAGAGCACGGTCGTAACCGGCCCAACTCATGTTGCGTTGAACGCTTTCGCCGAAAGACTCCTGAGAGACGCCGATCTGGAGAGAGCGGAAGCGGGAATCGCCACCAACCTTCGCGGCAACATGCTGGTCGATGGACGCGCCGCCGGCGCCGCGACCTGTAAACTGCGTGCCGGTCACTAGAGCGCTCATAGAACGGTGGTGATCGTTGCCGGGGCCTGGCAACCGGGCCGCCGGATTGTCGAGCCCTGTAACAATGTGGATGTCGTTGCGGAAGGGCGCAAGCGGCGCCAGGCATGGAGGCATAACAAAATCGCCGCCCGTTTCCGTGGGAATCCAGTAACGCTCCACGATACCGTTACCGTTGAACCACAGCACAAAACGGTTGCCGGGCTTGGCAGCATCTTTAGACGGCGCCGCGTAGGCAGTGCCCGTGGAATTGAACATCGCCACCAGCGGAGGCAGCGCAAGGTTCGTCGTGACGCCTCGCAAAAATAAGCGGCGCGAAAGCGAGCGGTCCTTCGTGTGTACGAATGCCATTATCAATTCACCTTTTGGGGCGGATAGGTACTCCACTTCATCAGCGAGACCATCAACTCAGTAAACTGGAACCCAGACTTCTTGAACTCGTCGAAAGCGCGCCCAATGACGATGCGGTCAGGACGCCCCTCCTGCCGGCCTGACATGTAGCGAAACAGTTGCTTGGCGACGCACTGTTGACATGCCGGACTGGATGCCAGAATCATACCAAGTTCGCGGGGAGTCGTGAAGGTGGCCCCGGGCAGACCGGCCACGTTCCCCGCGGTGTCGATGTCAAGCTCGACGTTTTTCGCCTCGGTGTTTTTCTCGAAGCGGGCGGGGAAAATGGTGAGCTTCATTTTGGGGCGGTAGCCGCCAATAGCATCGAACTTCTCAAAAGCAAGTCCGATGGGATCGATCAGAGAGTGGCAACTGGCACAACTTGGATTGCTCAGGTGAACGCCAAGGCGTTCGCGCTGGGTCATGGGCTTTTCGCGAGTCACCGGCGGCAGGTTGGCGTTGACTCCGGGTGGAGGCTGCGGCACATCCTGGCACAGAAACTGTTCGCGGATGAAAAGGCCGCGAGCCGTGGGAGACGTTTCCGCGGGCTTGCTCGTCATGGTCAGGAAAGTGGCCTGGCTAAGCACTCCAGCGCGTTCCGTGGCGGCAGGCAGATCGGCCCGCCCATACTCTTCCTTGGGCTCGGGCAGTTTATAAAGCTTCGCCAGATCGGCGTTGAGGAAGGTGTAGGGAGCCGAGAAAAACTCCATGAAATTGCCCTTCGACCAAACTAGATGCGACGCGAGGCGGCGCGTCTCTTCCGTCATCGCCACGGTAAGTTCGGGCGTGAACACGGAGTAGAGGCGTCGGTCGCGAACCGTGCCTTGAAGACGATCGAACCGGAGCCACTCGGCAAGGAATTCGTTGACTGCTTCCTTGGCTTTGGGCGTTTGAAGCATACGCCGGGCCTGCTTTTCCAGACCCGCGACGGTATTCAGTTCGCCCGCCGCGGCAGCGTTCAGCAGAGCATCGTCGGGCATCGAGTTCCAGAGAAAATACGAAAGTTTATTCGCCGTTTCATAGGGACGTTGCACCGCGTCGAGGCCGTTTTCGGTGCGCATCAGGAAATTAGGCGATTGCAGCATCACCTCCAGCACGACTTGCGCTCCCGCAAGGAACTGCTTGCTCTCCGCGGCTTCGGCGGAGAAGATCTTCTGATAGCGAGCCAATTCGTTGGAGAGCAGCGGGCGTCGGAAAGCGCGGCGTCCGAACGCTTTCAGAAACTGATCGCGGCATACAGCATCGTCATGGGACTTGGGGGCGCAGGGAACGAGTTTCTGCGCATCGCCACCGAGGAATGCCTTCTTCGCAAGTTTCTCCGCCGCTGCTGCATAAGCTTCGGCAAGCAGTGGGGAAGTGTTCTGGGCAAGGTATTGATTACGGAATCCGTTGACGTAATCCTCGGGAGGAAATTGATCGGCAACGCGCGAGGCATCGTTCAGCAGGTCGCGAATGGTGTTGTTGTACTGTGCGTGCGTCAAGCGGCGGACGATCGGGCCGGAGGCTTTGTAAACATCCGCAGGCCTGGTGGTAATCAGGGATTCCAGAGGCGCCGTGGCCAGGTAGTCGATCCAGGACTTGAGCGCTGCTTCGTCGGAGGACCCAGGCTCGATGCGCTTGCCGCCGGCGTGGGGCATCCCTCCCGTGGGCTTGAGCAGAAGCACGGACTTGGCGGGAGCGTTGCGGTCCACAAACATGGAAAGCGAGTTGCCGAAGGGAGTCAGAACCTCCGGTGTCGGCTTGTCGTCGGGAAAGCGGAGACGCGTCGCCGACGCAACGCCGTTGTCGTTGTGGCATCCGACGCAGTTGGCGCGCAGCAGGACGGGATAAATATCGGTGGCGAAGTCAGGCGCCGCGCATAGCAGCGGCACAGAGACACCGATGGCGATGAGGGTGCGGAACGGCAGATTCATCGCTCCCTATTCTTTCAAGTTCGAGGAGGATATGCTACTGGGATGAATGCGCTGTGTTGGTTGTTGCTGATGCCGGCGGCGTCGTTTGCTCTGGAGCGCCCTGGCGTTGAATTCAAAGTGTTCCAGTTCCCGTCGAACGCGATTCCACGGATCGATGGCGAGGCCGGCGATTGGGCCATGGTCCCGGATTCTTTCTCCGTCGGAACCGACCAACTCCGGGACACGGTGAACAACACGCGCCATGACAAGAAGGACCTGGACGTGAAGGTGAAAGTCGGCTGGGTGAAGGGATTGAACCGCCTCTACTTCCTCTACGAGGCTTCAGACAACTACTGGGATTTCCAAAGCACCGGTCTGCACAACGATATTTTCGAAGTGGTTGTGGACGGCGACTTGTCCGGCGGGCCTTTCATCAAGCAGATGCATCCCAACGCGGGGTTGGACAAGAACGAAGCCCACTTTAGTTTTCATGGTGTTCACGCGCAGAACTATCACATCTTCACTCCGGCCGATGGGAAGGATTGGACCATGGTCTGGGGTTGCCAGCCCTGGATCCGCGAACTGCCCTATGCGAATGCGGCCTATCGCTACAACTTCCGTCACGGGCAAAGTGGAAAGCTGATTCTGGAGTTCTACATCACGGCATTCGATTATGCCGCATATGAGGGGCCGGCGCGCTCGGTGGAATCGAAGTTCACGGAGAACAAAGTGATCGGCCTCTCCTGGTCGGTGCTGGATTACGATGATGAACAATCTCCGAAGTATCGGGGCTTTTGGAACCTCTCGCACAAAACAACGATGTATGGCAATGCTTCGGACCTGGTGGCTTTCCGCCTGATGCCTTTGCTGCCGGAGTTGCGAAAGCCCGTGGAAGCAGAGTGGTCCTTTCAGGTAGTGGATATGGCACGCCGGCTGGTGGCTTTCGAGGATCGATCATGGGGACAGATCACCTCATGGCGTTGGGATTTCGGCGACGGTGGAAGCTCGGTGGAGCGGCATCCGCAGCATGCCTACTCCAAGCCTGGCGAGTATCTGGTTACTCTCTGGGTAGAAGGACCGAAGGGAAAGGCGAGGCGGGCGAAAGTGTGGGATGTCGTGCTGAAATGAACGCCAGCACGTTTTTGTACAACTTCCTTCCGGCAGCGAACATCCTTTCTAATGTCGGTGCAGTTCAAGCACCCTATCCCCTGTTCTCAACAATCTAACGGTCCGAAAAAACTCTCAAGAGGAGAACTCCTGTGAAGAAGCTGCTTGTAGTGTGTCTTGCCATGGCGTCATCGATGATGGCGCAGAACGCACGCATCCGCGTGGTGCATGCCTCCCCCGACGCTCCTGCCGTCGATGTGCTCGTCAATGGAGCGAAGGTGCTGGAAGGTATACCGTTTCTCGGCTACTCGGACTACCTGTCCGTGCCGGCGGGACGTTACGATATCCGGGTCAATGTCAGCGGCACCGAGAACACAGTGCTGCGAGCGAATCCGGAACTGTCGTCAGGCAACGATTTCACGGCCATCGCGGTGGGCAAAGTTGCCAACCTGGAACTGATGTTGACCGCGGATAACAACACGGAGCCCGCGGCCGGAACGGTGCGATTGCGTGCCATACACGCCGCCCCGGGCGCCCCTACCGTTGACATCTTCGCCACCGCCCCATACGGGGTGCTTGGTTCAGCGACGCTCGCCGGTGTCCCCTTCAAAGCCGTGTCGGATTACCTGGAAGTGCCCGCCGGAACCTATCAGGCACGCGTCGCCGTGGCCGGCACGAAGACCGTTGCCATAGACAGCGGCCGCCTTCCATTGATGGGCGGCACGGTACGCACCGTGATCGCTGTGGATGCCAAGGGCGGTGGGACGCCGTTTGCCTTTCTAGTATTGCCGGACCTGCGCTAAACCTGGTTCTTGCCTCTGCCGGTCGGCTGACGAAAGTGCCACAATACCAGCAGAACATCCGGATGCCTTCCGGCAGAGGTCTACATGTTACGTTATTCAGCCCTGTTTTTCCTCGCTTCTTCCTTCCTTCTTGGACAATCCCATCTCGGTACGATCACGGGAACGATCATGGATTCGCAGAACGCCCGCGTGCCCGGAGCAGAAATCGTCGCCACGCAGACGGCGACAAACCTCACTTACAAGACGACTAGTTCGGAGGACGGAACCTATTCGATTCCAAGTCTTCCGCTCGGCCCCTATTCCGTCAGCGCGAGTGCGCAGGGTTTCAAGACCTATAAGCGCAGCGGCCTGGTATTGGAGGTCTCGATGCGCATGCGCGTCGACATCACTCTGGAAGTCGGCGCGGTGAATGAGTCCGTGACGGTGAGCGCCGAGACATCGCGCGTGCAGACCGAGGAATCCTCACTCGGCACTACGGTGGAGCGTAAGAGAATTGAACAACTACCCATGAACGGGCGAAACGTATTCTCTCTGGCACGGCTGGTGGCCGGTGTACAGCCACAGAACTACAGCGCCGACGGATTTGCTGACGCAGGTAACCAGGCATTTTCGCAAGTTCGGTTCAACGGAGGCCCGGTTTACGGGAATCAGATTTTCCTCGATGGCGGCGCCAACACTGCGCCGGTGCATGGCGAGGTGAGCGTTGTCCCGATCGCGGATGCAGTCGAGGAGTTTCGTGTCGAAACGAATGCACTCAAAGCCGAGCACGGACAAAACAACGGAGGCGTAATCAACGTGGCCACGAAGGCGGGCACCAACGAATTCCACGGTTCACTTTATGAGTTCTTCCGCAATGACGCCCTCGACGCCCGCAACGCCTTCGTCACCCAACCGGACAACGCGGGGCGCCTGAAACCTGTGCTTCGCTACAACCAGTTCGGCGGAACGGTTGGCGGTCCGGTCTGGATACCGAAGGTCTACAACGGCAAGAATCGCACCTTCTTCTTCGCCGGCTATGAGCAGTATCGTTACCGCAACGCGGCAATCCGCAGAGGGACGGTGCCGACGCCGCTCGAACGCGGTGGGAATTTCTCGAACACGCGCGACGGACAGGGCAACGTCATCCTCCTCTACGATCCGGCAACAACGCGCGCCAATCCGGCGGGTTCGGGCTTTGTGCGCGATCTAATACCTGGGAATATCCTGCCGCGCAACCGAATCGACGGGCTGTCTTTGCGTGTCTTGGAATTCATGCCGCTTCCCAATCAGACGCCGAACAATCCCTTCACCAATGCTCAGAATTTCTTGTCGCTGGCAACATCGGGGCTCGACCAGGGAACCACGACGATCCGCATCGACCACCGCTTTTCCGACAAAGACTCCGTGTTTTGGCGCTACACGGGCACTCGCAACGCACGCGACGGCCAGGGTTGGGGCATGGGCGTCGCCGATTCCGACACTTTCGCGCGGCAGGATCAGCGCGACAACCACAACGGGATAGTGACATGGACGCGTAGCATCCGTCCCAACGTGCTGAATGAGCTGAAAGTCAACGGGACACGGCAGAACCTCGTTTTCGTTCATCCCAGCTTCGGTGGGAATTGGCCCGAAAAACTTGGCTTCCCCTCCATCATTCCGCAGACGATGTTTCCGGGCATCAGCATCAACGGTGTGCTCACAGTGGGTAAGACGGATCAGACCTCAGCGTCGGGCGTACGAGCGCAGCACACCATCCAACTGGCCGACGGATTGACATGGGTGAAAGGCAAACATCAGTTGAAGCTCGGTGTGGATCAGCGATGGATCCAGTTGAATTGGGTCAGCTATGGACGGCCGTCCGGATGGTTCGACTTTGGCGCGGGGCTGACGAACGATCCCCAACGGCCCGCTGGCACCGGCTACGGTATGGCGACCTATCTGCTGGGCGAAGTATCGGGCGGAGAACTGCGCGTGCGCCCGTTCTTCTCATTCCATTCCTGGACTCACGCAACCTATCTCCAGGATGACTACAAGATCACGCCGCGGCTGACGTTGAACCTCGGCGTGCGCTACGATCTCTCCTCCGCGCCGACAGAGCGTTGGGACCGTCACTCCAACTTCGATCCGTACATCGCCAACCCAACTACCGGCCTGAATGGCGCGCTCGTGTATTCGGGAGTGCAAGTGCCTCGTTCGTTCGTGGATCGCGACAACAACAACATCAGCCCGCGCTTTGGATTCGCCTACGATCTGACCGGCGACGGCAAAACGGCGATCCGCGGCGGCTACGGCATCATCTATCAGTACAGCGAAAGCGGCGATACGAATGGGGACAATTCCAACTCGCTCGGGTTTGAGGCGATCACGCCTTTTGTTGCACCCACCGGAGGGCCCTTCAAGGCCTTCCAGTTTTCACAGGGGCCGTCTGCCATCGTTCAGCCGGCAGGAGCATCCGGCGGGCCGAATGCCTACCGCGGAACGGGCGTGCGATATCAGGATCGCAACGCCCCCGTCTCCTACCTGCAACAGTTCAACCTGACCATCCAGCGCGAGGTGGCCAAAGGCTGGGTGGCGTCGGTAAGCTACGCCGGAAACCGCGGGGTGAAGCTCTTCGGAGCCGATTACAACGTGAACCAACTCGATCCCGCCTATTGGTCGCTCGGCCTTGGATTGCAGGACCAGGTACGCAACCCGTTCTTCGGGCAGATCACGACGGGACTCAGCGGGGCCACGATTCCACGCTCGCAAACCTTGCTGCCGCTGCCGGATTACGCGGGCATCAGCCAGATTAACGGCCACGGCTCCTCCAGCACTTATCATTCGATGCAGGCAACGGTGGAGCGTCGCTATTCGTCGGGACTCAGCTTGCTGGCATCCTACACCAACGGAAAACTCATCAACGACGCATACTCGAACTCGGGATCGAACGGCGGCGGCAACGACTTCCGCCTCGGCAGATTCAACCGGCGCTTGGAGCGCTCACTCGATCAATACGACGTCTCGCAGCGATTGGTCGTCAGCGGGGTCTATGAGTTGCCTTTCGGCAAAGGAAAACCTTTCCTGACTGAAGCCCGTGGGGCCGTAAACCACATTGCCGGCGGATGGCAGATTAACGGTGTCGCGACATCGCAGACCGGCACGCCTCTTCAGGTGCGCGGGGCGAACAACTTCACCGGGATCAATTGGCCGAATGCCATCGGCAACGCCGAGTTAGGCCGCTCGGAACGCACCCAAGACCAGTGGTTCCGGACCGATATGTTCGCCAACCCCCCGGACTGGACACTGGGCAATGTAAGCCGCACGCTGCCGAACGTGCGGAATCCGGGGATTTTCGACATCAACTTTTCGGCGTTCAAGACCTTCTCCCTGCGGGAAGGCACAAACCTGGAGTTTCGTACAGAGATGTTCAACGCCTTGAATTGGGTCAATCTCAACGGCCCGAATACTGGGTTTAGTCCGAACCGCCAGGGGACAAACACGAACTTCAACTTTGGCCGTGTCCTAGGCTCGGGCGATGCGCGGCGCATCCAACTCGGGCTGCGGCTTTCTTTCTGAAGCGGGCGGGGAACGACATGAGAACCGGATTTGTTTTAGCCGCTCTTGCTCTGTCTGTGTGTGCGCAGGCGCAGCAATCCTTCGACGTAGTAGTTTACGGCGCCACGGCAGGCGGAGTGATGACCGCTGTCGCGGCCGCGCGCCACGGGTTGAAAACGGTGCTGTTGGAGCCGCGCCGGCACGTCGGAGGAATGGCTACGGGAGGGCTCTCGCGCACGGATACCGGCACCCGCGAAGTGATCGGTGGGCTTGCACTGGAGTTCTATTACCGCGTCGGAAACGAGTATGAAATCCGCCGCTACAAGAATCCCGTGGCTTGGTTCTATGAGCCGAAGGTGGGAGAAAAAGTGATGCTCGACATGCTCTCTGAAGCGGGCGTGAAGTTGCTGTACAACCACCGGCTGAGGGAGAAGACAGGAGTGGCGAAGCAAGGTCGGCGCATTACTGCGCTGACGACGGAGAACGGAGAACAGTTCACGGGCAGAATGTTTGTGGACTGTTCTTACGAAGGGGACGTCATGGCGCAGGCCGGTGTCTCTTATACCTTCGGACGTGAGTCGATCGCGAAGTACGGCGAATCGCTGGCCGGAGTGCGCGAAAGGACACCTTATCATCAGTTCTCTTTCGATGTTCCGGGACTCGATGCAAACGGAAAGCCGCTGCCCGAACTGACAGCCGAACCGCCCGGAATGCCAGGCGAAGCGGACAAGGGGATCCAGGCCTACAACTTCAGAATCGTCGCCACAAACGTGGCCCACAATCGGATTCCGTGGCCGAAGCCGGCCGGATATTCGCCCGCACGATACGAATTGCTCGCCCGCACTCTGGAGGCCTTCGTCAAGGCGCGTGGGCGTTCGCCCGTATTCCATGAATTCACGCTCATCGCGCCAATTCCCAACGGCAAGGCGGACTTCAATAACAACGGCCCTTTCTCGACCGATTGGATAGGGAAGAATTACGAGTATCCGGAAGGTTCCTATGCTGTGCGCGACCGGCTGTGGCAACAGCACATCGACTACGTGCAGGGCCTCTATTACTTCCTTGCAAACGATCCCCGCGTGCCGAAGCCGCTCCGGCAGGAGGTGAACGAATGGGGGCTCTGCAAAGACGAATATCAGGATACCGGCCACTGGCCGCATCAACTCTATGTGCGGGAAGCGAGGCGCATGACCGGCGAGTTCGTCGTCACGCAAAAAGACCTGCAGACCGAATTATCGAAACCGGACGTCATTGGAATGGGGAGCTACAATTCCGATTCGCACAATATCCGCCGTTTTGTAAATGCACGGGGTATGGCGGAGAACGAGGGAGACATGCAGGTCGCGGTGAAGCCCTATCAGATCCCCTATCGTGTCATGCTGCCGAAGCGGAACGAGATGGAGAATTTCCTCAATCCCGTGACGTTCTCGGCCTCCCACGTCGCCTACAGTTCCTTGCGGATGGAGCCCCAGTATATGATCCTGGGTCACGCCGCAGGCGTCTCCGCATGGCTGGCGCTGCGCACTGGCAAGCCAGTGCAGGATATCGACGTATCCGAGTTGCAGAGGACCCTCTCCGATGAGGCTGCCGTCTTTGAGTATGTGCGAACGCCCCAGCAGGAAGCCGTCCGCAAAATCCACATGCGCTTCGCGCCAAAGGCGCCGTTGCGGTACAACTGGGAGTACTAAACAACCGGTATGCCGATTTTCCTCCTGCTTCTCACCGCCGCGTTGGCGCAGGCGCAACAATACCGCGCTTTCTGGGCCGATGCCTTTCACTCGGGCTACAAGTCGCCCGCGGAAGTTGACCAACTCATTGAGAATCTGACCGCGGCGCGGGCGAACGCGATCTTTGTTCAGACGCGCCGCCGCGCAGATGTCTACTACCGCAGCGAGGTGGAACCGCCGGCCCAGGATGCCACCCTCTCCCCTAACTTCGACGCCCTCGGGTATCTGATTGAGCGCGCTCATCGGGCCGGAATCGAAGTCCACGCCTGGGCAGTGGTGTATCCGGTTTGGCCGGGCACCATTGCGCCTCCGCGTGATCCGAATCATCTTTACTACCGGCATGGCCCCGCAGCGCCTCCGGAACAACAGTGGTGGACCATGAGTTCGACGGGTGTGCGCGGAGCATCGCTCGACCCGGGTCATCCGGACGTGATGCGGTATCTGGCCAAAGTGATTCTTGAGCCGCTGGAGAAATACGACGTCGACGGCGTTCACCTGGACTACATTCGATATCCGGAGGATGCCTCATACGGTTACAACTGGAAGGCGATGGAACGGTTCTTGCGCCAGGAAAACAGAGCCGTAATTCCGGCCCGCAACGATCCCCAGTTTTCCGAGTTCCGGCGTAAGCAGGTGACCAGCCTGATGCGCCAGATCTACCTGCGAGCCCATGCTCTGAAGCCAGCGGTGAAGGTGAGCGCCGCTCTGATTACCTGGGGTAATGGCCCCTTAACCGATGCCGCGTTCCGGGGCACCGATGCCTATGTCACTGTGTTCCAGGATTGGGTGTCGTGGATGCAGGAGGGCATTCTCGACTTGGGGATGCCGATGAACTACTTTCGGGAACGCACCAACGCGTCGTTCTTCGACCGCTGGATCGAGTTTCAAAAAGACCGCCAATTCCAGCGTGGAATACTGATCGGTCCGGCCGTCTACCTCAATCCGATTGCGGATTCAATCGCGCAGTTACGGCGCGCGCTGGCGCCATCCGCCGCGGGAAATACTCCGTTGGGTGTGAGCTTTTACAGCTACGCCACCACGAATCTGGAAACCGCGGGTGCACCCACGGAACCTAATGCGGATTTCTACAACGCTGTCGGCGCGTTCTTTGGAACGCGAGCCGAGGTTCCGCAACTGCCATGGCTCACGCAACCAACCGCTGGGCACCTGATGGGAGAGGTGAGAATTGCCGGGGCTGCAGATTGGGCCGATGGGCTGACCGTGCGTATCGAGTCGGATACGAGGGAAGGCGAGGTTCGCCAAGTGACCACCGACGGCACAGGGTTCTTCGGTGCGGTTGATCTCGCCCCAGATCGCTATCGCGTGACCGTGGAACGTAGTGGTGTACTTTGGTACCGCTTCGTCCCTCAAGATGTAATTGCGGGGCGGGTGACAAAGTTCGAAGTCGATCTGAAGCCTGAGGATCTGCCGGGAATGATCCCAACCGGGCAGTAAACTGCCCCATCGCAATCTTCAACTCGAAGCGCCCGCGGACGTGCGCTCGTGGCCCAAGTCCTTCCGAACCGCATCCAGAACGCCATTGATGAACCCGACGGATTCCTCCCCGGAAAACCGCCGGGCAAGCTCCAGCGCTTCGTCGATCACGACCGCTGGAGGTGTGCCCTGCCGCATCATTTCATACACCGCCATGCGAAGAATGTTGCGGTCCACCGCGGGCATGCGCTCCATGCGCCAGTGGGCCGAATGCGCCGTAATCATGCGGTCGATGGATTCAGCCTCGGCGGCGGTTCCGCGCACCAGTGTCTCCATGAATTCATCTCGCGGCGGGCGTTGTTCGGCATCGTCTTCCTGCTCGTGCTCGGAAGAATGAAGCGAATCGTAGAAGGTGTCAACGGCGTCCCAGGCCGATAGCTTGCGCAGGTCCCATTGAAACAGGATCTGCAGGGCGCGTTGTCTCGATCGGTGACGGGAAGGCATCGGTAAGACTACTGGCCGCGAATTGTCCGCAATAGGTTGGCCATCTCAATGGCTGTCATAGCCGCATCGAACCCCTTATTGCCGCTCTTGGCGCCGGCGCGGTCGATGGCTTGCTCCACCGTGTTCGTGGTCAGCACCCCAAAGGCCACAGGTACTCCGCTTTGCACGGCTACCTGACCCAACCCCTTGGCAGCCTCCCCCGCGACGTAATCGAAATGTGGCGTGTCGCCACGGATTACCGCGCCCAGGGCGATCACAGCGTCGTACTTCTTCGACGCAGCCAGTTCGCGGACAACCAGCGGCAGTTCCCAGGAGCCGGGAATGTGCACCATCGTGATATCTTCCTCAATGCATCCGCTGCGCTTCAGAGCATCGACTGCCCCGGCGGCGAGACGCTCCGTGATAATGCTATTGAACCGCGTAACGGCAATTGCAATGCGCAGGCCGCGCGCATCCAGGTTCCCTTCGATCTTCATTATTGCCATGTTGAATCTGGGCTAGTTCCGAACCTATGGGATAATAAAAAGTTACACCTTCATTCTACCCCATGGATCCGTCGTTCATCCGTAATTTCTCTATCATCGCGCACATCGACCACGGCAAGTCGACGCTCGCGGACCGTCTCCTAGAAGCCACCGAAGCATTAAGCCACCGGGAAATGATGGAGCAGGTGCTCGACTCGATGGATCTGGAGCGCGAGCGCGGAATCACCATCAAGGCTCATGCCGTCCGCCTCAACTACAAAGCCGAGGACGGCAATCTCTATCAACTCAATCTCATCGACACCCCAGGCCACGTCGATTTCAGCTACGAGGTGTCGCGCAGCCTGCAGGCTTGCGAAGGTGCCCTTCTGGTGGTGGACGCATCCCAAGGCGTAGAAGCGCAGACGCTGGCAAACACCTATCTGGCGCTTCATCACAATCTCGATCTCGTTCCCGTAATCAACAAGATCGATCTTCCCTCGGCCGAACCGGACCGAATCAAGGAACAGATCGAACAGGTAATCGGCCTGGACGCTTCCGATGCGATACTCGCAAGCGCCAAGCAGGGTACCGGCATTCACGAAGTCCTGGAAGCCGTCGTGTCGAGAGTCCCCGCGCCGAAGGGAGACCCGGGCAAGCCTCTGCGCGCTCTCATCTTCGATTCATGGTTCGATAACTACCGGGGCGTGATCATTCTCTTCCGCGTCATCGACGGGCGAATCCGGGTCGGCCAGCGAATTCGCCTCATGTCGACAAATCGAATCTACGAAGTCGAAGCGCTCGGCTATCAGTCTCCCAAACCGGTCCCGCTGCAGGAATTGTCGGCCGGCGAAGTGGGCTTTGTCTACGCCAACATCAAGACCGTCTCCGATGCAAAAATCGGTGACACTATTTGCGACGCCGCCGATCAGGACGCCGACCCGCTCCCAGGGTTTGAGGAAATCAAACCGATGGTGTTCGCGGGATTGTACCCCGTGGAATCGCACGAGCACGGACTGTTGCGCGACGCGCTTGAGAAACTCCGGCTCAATGACAGCGCTTTCAACTTCGAACCCGAAAACTCCGCCGCCCTCGGCTTTGGGTTCCGCTGCGGCTTTCTCGGCTTGTTGCACCTGGAAATAGTGCAGGAGCGGCTCGAACGCGAGTTCAATATCGACCTGATCACAACAGCGCCCGGAGTACGTTACCGGGTCACCAAACTCGATAGCGAAGTCGTCGAAGTGGATAATCCCACCCGCTGGCCTGCCCCCGCCGAGATCAAGCAGATTGAAGAGCCCATCATCGACGCCACCGTCATCACTCGAGAAGAGTACGTGGGCGAGATTCTGAAGCTGCTCGAGGAAAAACGCGGCTCCCAAAAGAAATTCGAATACATCGGCGGCGGTCGTGTGATGTTGAACTACGAGCTTCCGCTGAATGAAATCGTGCTCGATTTCTACGACCGGCTGAAGTCGGCTTCCCGCGGCTACGCCTCGCTCGACTATCATCTGGCGGGATATCGCGTTTCGCCGATGGTGAGGCTGGATGTGCTGGTCGCCGGAGATCCGGTGGACGCCCTGTCCATGATTGTGCACAGGGATTTTGCCTATGACCGCGGCAAAGCCCTCATTGAGCGGCTGCGAAAGCTCATTCCTCGCCAGATGTTTGAGGTGGCGTTGCAGGCGGCTATCGGCAGCAAGATCGTCGCGCGCGAAAACATTCCCGCGGTCCGCAAGAACGTCCTCGCCAAATGCTACGGCGGCGACATCACGCGCAAAAAGAAGCTACTGGAGAAGCAGAAGGAAGGCAAGCGTCGAATGAAACGCGTCGGGCGAGTGGAAATTCCCCAGGAAGCCTTCCTCGCAGTGCTGCAAGTGGGCAAGACTCAAGAAGACTGATCTGCCCCCAAAACACCCCGGTTAACCGACGCGCGCCCGGCGCAGAACGATTGCCGCCAAGCCGGCAACCACCAACGCCGTCGTCGCTGGTTCCGGAACGTCGGCCGACGTCACGGAGTAGAGCAGCGACCCGCCTGTAAGAGCCGGAATATTGGTGGCAGGCGGATAAGAGGCGAAAGTGCCACTCGTTCCGCGGTCCGCGTTGCGAACCACCCCGGCCCCCAGGCTCACCGTCGGACTGGTGGAGGTTCCCGCCCAGCCTCCCACGGGCGTCGTACCGCCATCCGGCGCGATCACCAGAAAATAGGTGCCGGGACCGAGATTGGCCACCTGGAATAGGTTCACCACCTGGTTGAAGCCGGGAGCGATGGTAAAGGCAGTGGAGGCGATCTCATCGGCAACGCTGGCCCCCGGTCCGATGGCGTCGGTGAGATAAGCATGGAAACTGAGAGACTGGCCAGCCCCTGATATGTTATTCATCTCCGCAGAGACAGTCACTCCGGCGAACGTGCCGGTTTGTGTCCAGGAAACGGCGCCAAGCCCCCCCAACGACAGGGTGCCGTTTCCAGCGACGGAAATCACCGTGCCGGGCAGCGCCACAAGCGCCGATGCAACGAAGAGAGAGAGCAGACGTAGCAATTTGAATTCCTCCTATTTGGGCTCCTCCATCGTAAGCCATGCCGTCCATCGAAAAGGTAAGAGAACGGTAAGGAAATGGTCAGGACGGCGGGCACGGAAAATTCGACACCAAAGCTGGAGCCCGTACGTCAAAGACTTTACCGCCTGTGTGCTAGTCTCTAACGTAAAGGGCTCGAACCGATGCTTGTCCGCAAAGCAGTAATGGTGCTTTTGGGTGCGATGACACTCATCAGTGCTAGTTATGCGTACCAGCGCGCTCGAAGCTTCTTCGAAGAAGACGAAGCCAACATCCCGCTCCCCCCGGACGCGAACGAAAAAACGGAATATACCTTTGCCCGTCTGCGCTATCCGTCGTTCCGCGGCGGGGCCGCCTATTGGTCGGCACGGGGAAACTGGAGCGTCGACTACCCGAAGGCGGACCGGCAGTTTGTACAGGGCGTTCGCCGCCTCTCCAGAATCCACACGAAAAGCGTCGAAACGGTCGTCGATCTCGAGACCGACGAGATTTTCAACTACCCTTGGATCTACGTGGTAGAGGCAGGACATTGGGACTTGCCCGATTCGCAAGCGAAAAAACTGCGCGAGTATTTGCTCCGTGGCGGCTTCATGATGACGGATGACTTCCACGGGACCTTCGAATGGGATATATTCACTGCCAGCATGAGCCGTGTCTTCCCTGAGCGGCCCATCGTGGACATTGAA
>JAEUQG010000031.1 GCA_016789755.1 Bryobacterales bacterium | reverse complement strand
GACGACTACTGGGAGCGCATCGCACACTTCCTCAAATCCCTCGTTCCCGTGGCCAAACAACACGACGTGCGCCTCGCCTGCCACCCCTACGATCCCCCAGGCCTTCCCTTCGGCTATCAAGGCGCCGGCAACTGGGATTCGCCTTCCATCTTCGATGCCATCAAACGCTACGAAGCCGTCGTCGATAGCCCCTACAACGGCTTTCAACTCTGTCTCGGAACCGTTGCCGAAGGCTTGAAAAACCCCGCCCGTGAAGTGCCCCCCATCGTCGAATACCTCGGACGCAAAGGCAAGATCTATCAGATCCACATGCGCAACATCCGCGGCCGTCTGCACGGCTTCCAGGAGGTCTTCCCCGACGAGGGTGAGATGGACTTCTTCGACATCATGCGCATCCTCCGCGACACACGCTTTTCCGGTTCCATCTGCCCCGATCACATGCCCCATCACCCGGACGATCCGAAAGCCCTCCAGGCGTTCGCCTTCGGATCCGGGTATATCAAGGCCCTCATCCAGGCGGTCAACGCCGAAGCGTCATAACCCGCACAGGCCGGGCCGGCCCCCAGCATGCTCAAAACCTCGTGTAACGAGTATGAGTCCCGGCGCGTTGTGCGGGCGATTTCATCACCAAGCCCCGCCGCATCAGCCCCGCCGCAACCAGCGCAACGCCCGCAAGCGCCATGCTCGCCGGCTCCGGCACGGTCTCCGTCGGCTCCACCGCATCGCCCGATACGCGAATCCGGAAGTTCGTCAGCGTGTAAGCCGCGAAGTTGCTCGCCGGACCATACGAATCCGCCGGAGCCCGCCCGAAATTGCCCGCAAACGTCACCCCAGGCGCTGTCATCAACGAGTTGCCAAGCGCGATCCCGATCGGGTCCGTGCTGTTCCCCGCCGGCGTCTGGAAGACCAGAAAGTAAGTTCCCGCATCCAGTGTCAGTCCACTGAAGACAGATACGAACGAACCGCTCTGCAACCCCGCAATGACAGGGAACTGCATCGACCTGCTCGCCACTTCATCGGCCATCGTCGTACCCGTGCCGATGCTTCGCGTGACGTACGCTTGCCCCGCCGCATAGCTCCGCCCCGTTGTCCCGATCATCGCTTCCAACTGGACGTTCGTGTGGTTCTGCTCAATCGTGAACCCGCTGGCATAAGCGATGCTCACTCCAACCGGCGCAGACGCAAAGATTGCCGGACCGCCCGCCCCCACTTCCAATAGTGTGCCGCCCTGCGCCGAAAAGGCCAGAAGCGCCGTCAGCAGTAGTCTGTTCCAATACATGGTGTTCCTCCTGAAAGCTCAGGCGGAGCACCCGCATCGGATCGATCAATTTTGTTATTCCACTTCGCGCGGAGCCGTATATCCGGCCTTGGCAATGATCTGGTACTTCACCGGCTTACCCTTCTCATCCGTAATCTTCAGCGGCTCATTCGTCGCCGGATTCACCAGTTCCACCTTTAACTTCCGGAACTTCCCGTCCCGCGCCTGATTGGTCGGGTTGTACGTAATCACATACTGATTGCGTAGCGCTTCATGAATCGCCCGGAAAATTCCCGGAAACTCCCCGTAGAAGCGCGGCAGAAACGCCATCCCCCCCGTTTCCTTGGCGAACGTCCGCAGATTGTTGTCCGCCTGCAGAAAGTCCAGCCGCGCAATCGGACCCAGATAACCTCGCGCATCCAGATACTCTCGCAACGCCTGCATCAGCCCCAGCGCATAGATCGGTACACCCGCATTCTGCAAAGCCCGCCGCGTCTTATCGAATGTGAGCTTGCTAAAGGTGTCCACACCCGAGGAAATGCATACGATCGCCTTCCGGCCTTCGATCTCCGACATCCGCTCGGCCGTGTCCACCAAAGCATCGAACAGATTCGATTCCGAATACGCCGCAATGCGCAGCCGCTGCAACGCCTCCTGCGTTTGCCGCCGGTCGGTGGTGAAGTCGGACAGGATCTCCGGCCGCAGGTCGTACGCCACAATCGCCACATAATCTTCCGGCTTCAGCGTCTCCACAAAGCCGTAAGTGGCCATCAGCGTCTGATACCACGGCTCGCTCCAATACTGCTGGTAGAGGTTGCTGAACTCAATCACCATCGCCACCGTCATCGGAGCTTCGCCCATCGAAAACCCTTGCACCTTCTGCGGTACGTTGTCTTCCAGCACGCGGAAATTGCCGCCTGGGATCTTGGGAATGAAACGGCCCTTGTTGTCGATCACCGCCACATCCACGCTCACCGTGGTGGCGTCGCTGCGAAACGTCGCCAGCCCCTCAGGCAGCTTTTGCTCCCCTTCCTTCTTCATCGTGCGCGATGGAATCTTCGGCAGTTCAGCCTCTTCGCCCGTCCCCGAGCCACCCTTCTTGCGCGGCCGTGCCACGGTTTCCGAAGATTCTTTCTTCGGTCCCTGCGCATCGGCCGTGGCCATCCATCCAGCCAGCACGCAGGCCGCGGGGATCACAAGGTATCTTTTCCATTGGAGCATCGAGAATCCACCCTCTCGCCAAACTATACCACCGATTCGTGGGAGCCAACCCTTATTAAGGGACGTACCAGCGCAAGTACGGTTACCTGGCCCGAAAATACCATGACCCCGATTTGGCCGCGGTACCGCATGAGGCTAGTGAACAGATGCTATCTGGAGGATACACCATGGTATGGTTTTTACTTGGCCTTTGCCTGCTGCCCTTACAAGGGGCTGTGATTCACACCGAGTCCTACGCCGGACCTGTCTCGGCCGCCAACATCGCCGACCCCATCACCGGCGCCGGCATGGCCGGCTTGCAGGTCACCGCGAACTATAGCGGCTTCTTTGTCGCCACTACCTGGCAGGCAACCGGACCCGTCAGCGGAGCCGTCCCCGCCAACCCCATCTTTTCGCTCTCCCTCTCCGGCAACACCGACGCGCCACTGGCCTGGCAGTACACGCCACTCGTTCCCCTTACCCTGCTCTCTCTGGTGCTTGACGGCACGGCCGCGGGCGTCTACTTTGACAGGGCCAATCCAACCCCTGGAGTGCCGGGCAGCGGTCCCGGCAGCGACATGGCCTTCTCCACGCTTCCCACCTGGATCAACGTTCTCGTCGCCTACGAAAAGCCCGTCAACTTCGCCGGCGGCCCGCACGATCTCTACAGCCGAGTCACCATCAGTTTCCCTGGGGTGAACGGAGGCGCTTCCGGCCTGCCTTCGCAGAGTTTCCAATTCACTCAGGACACAGACCGCGCCGGCACCGTCCCCGAACCCGGAGTTGCTTCCATGTTGGGCGCCGGCCTATCACTTCTCGCCGCCCACGCCTTACTCCGCCGCTGGAGCAAGCGCCCTTGAGCGGTGGCCCACCCCACCACCTCATCCGTGTTCATCCGCGTTCATCCGTGGCCCAACCCGCGTTCCACCCAAACGCAGCAGCAACCCATCACCCGATCACCAAGCCTCCACCAACCTCATCCGTGTTCATCCGCGTTCATCCGTGGCCCAACCCGCGTTCATCCGTGGCCCAACCCGCGTTCATCCGTGGCCCCGGACGCAACGCGTACATACACTGATACCCCAGCAACCCAGGCATCAGCCTCGTCGCCACACGCAGCCCCAAATTCATCAGCTTCATCAGCGGATTATGCGCCGAAATCCCCAGCGCCAGTTCCACCGGCATCACCGTCATCGTTTCGCGCACAATCTCAAACCCCGCCTCGCGGATCATCCGCCGCGCCGTCTTGCGCGTGAAGAACCGCAGATGCGTCCTGTCCAGAATCCCCCGCTCCGTGTACTCGAACCGCCCCAGCAGCAGGCTCAGCCGCACCGTGATGTTCGCCACGTTCGGCAGCGACAGAATCACTTGCCCTTTATCGGTCAGCAGTCCCCTGCATTGCTTCAGAATCCGCTCCGGATGCGGCAGGTGCTCGATGATATCCATCAGTAACACCTTGTCGAAGCGCTTCTCTTCCAATTGAGGCGTCACCGCGCCAAGCCCTTCGCTCAAGTCGGCCCGCACATACTGCCGCATCGCCTCCAGCCGCTTCGGCTTCTCCACCATGTCGATGCCGCTCACTTCATTGCCAGCGCCCGCGATATCCGCCGCCTGAAACCCTTCCCCGCAGCCCACATCCAAGACCCTCTGATGCGACCCCACCCAGCGCCGCAAATAGTAATGGCTCGAGTAGCGGCTCTCCTTCACCGGGTAGTGCGTCCAATACTCCGCGAACTCCGGAAACTTCTCCAGCGACTGCACCGTGCGCTTGTACCGCAGCACCGCCTTCGTCACATCCTTGGCGTACCGCATCCCGTTCACATAGCAGATCTCTTCCCCGTAATAGGTGGGGATCGGCACCTCTGCGATCCGGAAGCCCTGGTGATGCAGCTTAATGATGATCTCCGTGTCGAAATGGAAATCATTCGTCATGTGCGTGAAGTCGATCTGCCGCAGCGCATGCAAGTTGTAGGCGCGATAACCGCTGTGAAACTCGCTCAGGCTCATCCCCAGCGCCCGATTCTCCATCGTGGTCAGAATGCGGTTCCCAACGAATTTGTACAGCGGCATCCCACCCTTCAGCGGTCCGCCGTAGTCGTTCATCATCCGCGACCCGAACACCGCATCCGCTTCCCCCGTCACAATCGGATGGTACAGATGCGAGAGGATTTCCGGAGCGTACTGCCCGTCGCCATGCAGCAACACGACGACGTCGAAGCCCTTGTCCATGAAGTAGCGGTAGCCCGCCTTCTGGTTGCCGCCGTAGCCAAGGTTCTTCACATGACGCACGGCATGCAACTTCTCATTCTGCGCGACAGACTTGTACCCCAGCGCCAACTCGTAGGTCGAATCCTGGCTAGCATCGTCCAACACCGCCACCTCGGCCACGTTCTCCCACGTATCGGCGGGAATGCGGCTCAACACCTTGGCCAGCGTCGTGACGGCGTTGTACGCAACAATCAAAATGCCGATCTTCTTGCCGTGATTCAGAGCCCTTGGATCCGGAGAGGACACGGGAGCCGACATAATACCCGCCTTCTTTGCTGCCGCGGCTGTCATTGGAATTCCTTAGTTTAGCAGAACCGATTTTTTGCACCGGGCCGAACGCCGCAGGCATCCCTTTAAGTGGTGCTACAGGTCTCATTTCTTTTCCTGCTTGGATTGTGTCTGCACGCTCAGGACACGGCTGGTGTCGGCGCGTTAAAGGGCAAGGTCACCGACGCCGCCGGCGCTCTCCTGCCGGGCGCCCAGGTCTGTCTTAAGGACACCGGCCGTTGCGCCACCGCCGATGACACGGCCCACTTTCAGCTAACCGAAATTCGCGCCGGCGAATACCGCATCGAGGTGTCTCTGCCCGGCCAGCCGGGAATCGCCAGCGGCGCCATCGTCGTCCATGCCGGCTTGGAGGCCACCGTCGAAGTCACCCTTCCCAAGATCGACGCCACACAACAATCGGTTACCGTGACCGAGTCCGCCTTCGTTGCTCCCGAGGAGATCAAGAGCAGCGCCTTCCTTGTGCAACCCGTCGAAATTTCCAAAAGCGCCGGCGCGCTGCAGGACGTCGCCCGCTATGTCCAAACGCTCCCCGGCGTAGCCATCGGCTCCGATGACTTCCGCAACGACATCATCGTCCGCGGCGGCAGTCCGCTGGAGAATCTCTTCGTCGTCGACAACATCGAGATCCCTAATATCAATTCCTTCGCCAACTTCGCCTCCGCCGGAGGCACCGTCAGCATTCTCGACGCCGGCCTCATTCAGGATGTGACTTTCCTCACCGGCGGCTATCCCGCTCCCTACATCAATCGCGTATCCAGCGTGCTGCAGGTTGCCCAGCGCGAAGGCAGCCGCGAGCAGTTCGGCGGCCGCGCCACGCTGGGCTTTGCCGGCGCCGGCGCAATCCTCGAAGGTCCCATCAAGAAGGGCAAAGGCTCCTGGATCGTCTCCGCCCGGCGCAGCTTCCTCGACCTCTTCACCAACGATGTCGGCTTCGGCGGAGTCCCCGTCCTCTACACTTTCAACGCCAAAGCCCTCTACGATCTTTCGCCCCGCGACAGAATCTGGGGCGTCACCATTTCCGGCGTCGACAAGATCCGCCTCGGCGCCACCGAAGACAGCGACCCCGATGAGGAAATCAGCAACTTCGATATCCGCTACAACGGCTGGCGCAGCGCCACCGGCTTCAACTGGCAGCGCCTCTTCGGCACCCGCGGCGTCGGATTGCTGGGCGTCACTCACAGCGAGGCGAGACTCACCTCCTCCGTGCGCGACTTGATCCGCAGCGGCAAGCCGCTCAACACCACTCCCGTCGACGAAGTCCTCGCCGCCAGCCCCGTCGTCTATCGCGACGATTCCCGCGAAGGCGAAAGCACGATCAAGTACGACCTCACCGCCTACGCTCCCATATTCGACAAGATCCAGGCCGGCGGCAGCTACAAGATCTTTCAGATCCGCTACGATTCGGCATCCCCCCTCGGCAACGACAGTCCCTATTCCCGCGTGCCGGGCTTGAACTCCTTCGCCCTCGCCCGCGACTTCCGCGCCTATCAACAGGGAGCTTACTTCCAGGCCACCCGCCCGCTCGCGCCCAAGCTCAGCCTCACCTGGGGAGGCCGCCTCGACCGCTACCCCTTCATCGGCAAGTCGCGATTCAGCCCCCGCCTCGGGCTCAGCTATCGCATCACCGATAAGCTCTCCTGGCGCGGCACTTACGGAACGTATTTCCAGCAGCCCTTCTTCCTCTTTCTCTCCGCGTTCGATGAAAATCGCGGCCTCAATCCCTTCCGCGCCGGCCACGTCGTCACCGGCTTCACCTACATCGCCAGCAGTACCCTTCGCTTCACGGTCGAAGGCTACGTCAAGAACTACAAGGACTATCCGGTCGCCCTTCAGTTCCCGTCCTTGTCGCTGGCCAACCTCGGCGACACCTTCAATGTCCGCGAAACGTTGTTCCCGCTCACCAGCGCCGGCCGTGGCCGCGTGCGCGGTGTCGAATTCTTCCTCGAAAAGAAATTCTCCGAAAAATGGTTCGGACAGGCGAATTTCTCCGTTTCCCGCACCCGCCATTCGGCCCTCGACGGAGTCTACCGTCCCGGCAACTTCGACTACCCCTACATCTTCAACGCCGTCGGCGGCTACCGTTTGACCGGAAAATGGGAACTCTCCACACGCTTCGCCTATCTCGGAGGCCGTCCCTTCACACCGTTCGATATCCCCGTGTCCACCGCGCAAGGCCGGGGCATCTTCGATCTCCAACGCGTCAACGCCGAAAGAGCCCCCGACTACGTACGCCTCGACATCCGCGCCGACCGTACCTTCACCGTCCGCGAGAAACCTCTGCTGGTGTTTGTCGGCGTTCAGAATATCCTCAACCGTAAGAATTTCGCCGGATATATCTGGAACCGCCGCTTGAATGAGCCGAAATTCAACGAACAGTTGGGAGCCTTCCCCCTGATCGGCATGGAGTGGCGCTTCTAGCTCACCGCGGCGCTTTCCGGCTCACCGCAAAGTCCGGTTTGTCCCGCGTCCCTTTCACGCGCAGATAAAACACAGCCCCCGCTCCGTCCTTGGCAAAGAACGGATCCACCGGCTTCAGCAGAATCCGTTTCCACCGCGACTTCACCATCTGCGACACACGAGCCTGCGTTCGCACCGGGCCGGCAAAATCCACCAAATCATTTTCCAGGTCGAATGTTCCAGCCATCTGCAACTCCGCGCCCGCAATCTGGAACAGCAGCCGGTTGAGGCGCAGCACTGAGCGGCGCAAATCGAACGCACCCGCGAAATCCGATGGGATCCGCGTCAGCGCCTCCTGGTTCGGCTTGCCTTGCGCCCGCCGGCTCAGATCGTCCAGTTTCGACTGCACCTCTTCGCTCGTGAAACGGCCCTCCGTCAATTCGAACGTTCCGTTCACCGCCAGCCGCTTTGCGTATTCCTCTTTCCCTGGGGGAACCGTCAGCTTCACCGTCAGCGCGATCCGCCCCTCCAGCGGAGGACGCTCGCCCTTCACCGCCAAACGGAGAAAATCCTCCACATATCCCGATTTGGAGATCGCCGTCAACGCCACTGTCTTGCCGCTTTCGCCAGGCCGGCGCTCCACCGCCCCTTGCACCCAAACATCGCTCCTGCCCAGCCTGGCGTTCACCGGCTGCAGGATCGTGTCGCCGTTCGTCCCATCCACTATGGCGTGAAACTTCGTCCGCAGCGGAACCCGGTTGCCTACCCCGCTCAGCCGGAAATCCGGCACTACTGCCTCCCCATCGACAAGAATCTGATTCAGCCGTCCGGCAAACTTCCCATCGGATTCCAGAATGCCTGCGATGCCGCGAAAAACGCTCAGGTCGGCCTTGCGAAAGCGATACCGTCCTTCCAGCGGCGATTCGCCCGGCTCCCGCGCATCGAATGGACCGAATGTCCCCGTGCTTTCGATGTCGCCCGGCGGCTTCGGATTGTGCAGCACCGCCCTGTAGCGCACCGCCCGGCGCGCGCCCGCCGATTCTAATCGCAACTCCTGCATCCGGAACTCCAGCGGAGCGCGCCCTTCCTTCTTCGGCAGAATCACCAGACGCATCCCGTCGGCGCGGATTTCGTCGATGAACACAGGGTCGCCCTTGAGCCCCGGCCTGCCGCCCTCACCCCCTGCCTTCAGGCCCGGCCGTTGCCCCTTCGGCGGAATCACCAGCTCAAACCCATCCAGCCGGATCTGCCGTATGCGCAGCGGCGCCGTGCGCGCGCTCGCCAGTTCAAAGTCGAACCGCAGACGCGCAATCGTCACCAGCGGCTCAATATCCGTGCGCCCCTGGTGGCGCAGCCGGATGCCTTGCGCCGTCACCTCCAGGAACACTCCTTTGCCTCCCGATAGCAGCGCCTTCCACGGATTCACCGCTGGCGATGTGATCGCCAATGACTGCAACTCCACCGTGGCGTCGAAGCGGTCTTCCAGATAGGCGATCGTCTGTTCCCGCAGGAACGGCGCCAGCCTGCGGCTGAGCCGCATGCCGCTATACACCACTCCACCGGCGGCAATCGCCGCCAGCGCCGCACCGGCGGCAATCCACTTCCTGCGTCGCGTCACGTCTTTCCCAGATTACGATGGACGGCCATCCCTGAAGGGGATGATATACTTGGGCAGTAACTCATTCCCGTAGCCATCGCAATGGAAGATCGCAGCCGGAACCTTTCACTTCCCACCATTCTCGATGCCAGGCCGGAGCCTTGCGCCGAGGACGACACCAAGCCCGGCAATTACTTCGTCTCCAACTATCCTCCCTATTCCTTTTGGAACGCCGAAGATGTGCGCAACGCCCATGCGGCCTTCGACCGGCCGCCCGCCGCCGGTACCCCGCTCGGCCTCTACGTGCACATCCCCTTCTGCCGCAAGCGATGCCACTTCTGCTACTTCAAGGTCTATACCGACAAGAACGCAACCGATGTCCAGAGCTACCTCGACTCCGTGGCCCGCGAACTGGAACTCTACGCCCGCAAGCCTTTTCTCGCCGGCCGCAAGCCCACGTTCATCTACTTCGGCGGCGGCACTCCGTCCTATATCTCCTCCGATCAACTCAGCCGCCTCGTCGCTCGCATGCAAGCCCTCCTGCCCTGGGAGGAAGCCCAGGAAGTGGCCTTCGAGTGCGAGCCCGGAACGCTCACCGAAGGCAAGCTCCGCGTCATCAAAGAAACCGGCGTGACGCGCCTCAGTTTGGGCATCGAGAATTTCGACGACGAGATCCTACAGGCCAATGGCCGCGCCCACGGCGCCAAACAGATCGACAAAGCCTACGACCTCGCCCGCTCCCTCGGCTTTGCTCAGATCAACATCGATCTCATCGCGGGCATGGTCGGCGAGACCGAGGAAAACTGGCGGGAATGCGTGGCCAAAACCATCGCCATGTCCCCCGAAAGCGTGACCATCTACCAAATGGAGGTGCCCTACAACACCACCATCTTCAAGGAAATGCGTATTCGCGGCCGCGAAGTCGCGCCCGTCGCCTCCTGGAGAACCAAGCGCGATTGGGTCAACTACGCCTTCAACGAACTCGAGCACGCGGGCTACACCATTGGCAGCGCCTACACCGCCGTGAAGGATGCCGCCCGCACGAAGTTCCTCTATCGCGACCTGCTCTGGCGGGGCGCCGACATGCTCGGCTTGGGTGTCGCGTCGTTTTCGCACGCCCAAGGAACCCACTTCCAGAACGAGCACGAGATCGACACCTACCGCCGCCGAGTCGATGCCGGCGAGTTGCCCATCCTCCGCGCTCTCACTCCTTCCTCCGATGACCGCCTCATTCGCGAACTCGTCCTCCAATTAAAACTCGGCCGCGTCCGCTCCGGCTACTTCCTCGACAAGTTCGGAGTCGACATCGGCGAACGATTCTCCCAGCCCATCGAAAAGCTGCGTGGCGATGGCTTCTTGACCGCCGAGCCCGATGGTTTGCGCCTCAATCGCGAGGGACTGCTCCAGGTGGACCGCCTGCTGCCGGAGTTCTTCCGCCCTGAGCATCGCGTGTCGCGGCGGGTTTGACGCACATGGCCAACGCAACGCAACTCGAGAAGTTGCGCAGACTCATCAGCCGCATCTACGGCTTCAATCCCTTCTATACGCCCCGCCTCAGTCAGGCCGGCATTGACGAGCGCGTCGAAAGCATCGATGCGTTCCGCAACGCCATGCCGTTCACTACCAAACAGGATCTCATCGCCGACCAGAAACTCCATCCGCCCTTCGGCTCCAATCTCACCTTCCCCCCCGAGCGCTACACCCGTTTCTGCCAGACCAGCGCCACCACCGGCAAGCCGATGCGCTGGCTGGACACGCCGGAAAGCTGGAATTGGATGCTCTCCAATTGGGACCGCGTCTATGAAACCGCCGGCATCCATTCCGATGACCGGATCTTTTTCGCCTTTTCCTTCGGCCCGTTTCTAGGCTTCTGGACAGCCTTCGATGCCGCCGCCCGCCTCGGCTGCTTGTGCATTCCCGGCGGCGGGATGCGCAGCGCCGCGCGCCTCCGCGTCATGCTGGACACTCGCGCCACCGTGCTCTGCTGCACGCCCACCTACGCCATCCACCTCGCCGAGGCGGCGGGCGAAGAGCGGATCGACCGCACCGAAATGTGCGTCCGCGCTATCCTCGTGGCCGGCGAACCCGGCGGCAGTATTCCGGGCACTCGGGCCAGAATCGAACAGTTGTGGCCCGGCGCGCGCGTCGTCGATCACCACGGCATGTCGGAAGTCGGTCCCGTCAGCTACGGCTGCCCGGCCCGTCCGGGCGTGCTGCACATCATCGAAGAAAGCTACATCGCCGAAGTCGTCGACCCGCAATCGGGTCAGCCCGCCGCCCCCGGCCTCCGCGGGGAACTTGTCCTCACCGGCCTCGGCCGCGCCGGTTCTCCCTTGCTCCGCTACCGGACGGGCGACCTCGTGCAGGCCGCTCCGCCCGCCGAGTGTGCGTGCGGATCTCGCGACATGGCTCTCGAAGGCGGAATCCTCGGCCGCACGGACGATATGGTGGTCGTCCGCGGCGTGAACGTATACCCCGGCGCCGTCGAAGATGTCATGCGCAGCGTCAGCGGCGTTGCCGAATATCAGGTAAAAATATCCGTTGAGCGCTCTCTCGTCGAATTGCACCTGGATGCCGAACCCGACCCCGCGCACGCCGGCGACCGCGATCTCGCTCACCGCTTGGAATCGGCCTTGCGCGATGCCCTCGCCTTGCGCATTCCCGTCCGTCTAGTCGATCCCGGCACGCTCCCACGCTATGAGATGAAAGCCAAACGCTGGATTCGCGTTTAGAGCAGAATCTTAGTCGCCACGTTGCCCGCGACGTCTGTCAGGCGGTGATTGCGCCCCCCGTAGAAGTACGTCAGCCGCGTGTGTTCCAGCCCCAGCAGATGGAGCATCGTGGCGTGCATGTCGTGAACATGCATCCGGTCTTCCACGGCATAGTAGCCGTATTCATCCGTGGCCCCATAGGCGTAACCCCCTTTGACTCCCGCTCCCGCCATCCACATCGAATAGCCGTAAGGATTGTGGTCGCGCCCGTCTCCTGCCTGCGAAATCGGCGTGCGCCCGAACTCGCCGCCCCAAACCACCAATGTATCCTGCAGCAATCCGCGCGCCTTCAAATCCTTCAGCAGACCCGCAATCGGCCGGTCCACCATTTTCGCGGTTCGGGTGTGCAGCCGGATCAGTTCGCTGTGCGCATCCCAGCCCACTTCGTTCCCCGGCCCGTACTCATGGTTGATCTGAATGAAGCGCACGCCGCGCTCGGCCAGCCGCCGCGCCATCAGACATTGCCATCCGAAATCGCGGGAGATCGCTTCGTCCATCCCATAGAGCTTCCCGGTCGCCTCCGATTCCCCCGCCAGGTCGAACGCTTCCGGCGCCTCGGTCTGCATGCGAAACGCCAGCTCGAATGCTTGAATCCTCGCTTCCAACTCAGAGTCTCCGGGATGCCGCGATGCCGAGGCCCGGTTCATCTTCTGCAGCATGTCCAACTCGTAGCGCTGCTGCTCGCGCGTCAGGCCCTTGTTTTCCAGGTACTCGATCGGGTCCTTCAGTTCGTCGACTTTGATCCCGCCGTGCGCCACGGCTGTACCCTGATAGGCGGCGGGCAGAAAAGCGGAACTCCAGTTCTTGGCCCCGCCGTGCGACAGTCCGGGCTTGATCGTGATGTAGGCGGGCAGATTCTGATTCTCGGTCCCCAACCCGTACACGACCCAAGCGCCCATGCCCGGCCGCGTGAACGTGTTCGACCCTGTGTGCAGTTGCAGCACCGCGCCCCCGTGCGCCACGCTGTCGCCGACCATCGAGCGCAGCACGCAGATATCGTCGATGCAAGTGGCCACGTTCGGAAACAGATCGCTCACCGGCAGGCCGCTCTGTCCGTATTGCCGGAACTTCCAAGGCGATTTGAACAGCGATCCCGTTTGCCCCTCGGCAAATGTCAGCGGGCGCTTGAACGGCAGCGGCTTGCCGTGGTCGCGGTCGAGCAGCGGTTTCGGGTCGAACGTATCCATGTGCGAGGGGCCGCCGTGCATGAACAGAAAGATGACCCGTTTGGCGCGCGGCGGAAAATGCGGTGTTCGCGGCGCAAGCGGATTGGCCGGGCCCTCGGCGCCCATCAGTGCGCGCAGCCCCACCAGCCCGAAGCCGCACGCGGCTTGCCGCAAGATGTCGCGCCGCGATTGGTTGCTAATGGACATAGAGAAAATCATTGCTCGCGATCATGGTTCGGATCAGGCTGGTCCAGGCTTGCTCCCGGTTCTTCGCCTTGGGGAAGGCTTCGATGTAACTCACAGCGTCTTGCACCAGTTGCCCAGGCGGGGGCTTGTTGAGAATCCGCCGGTAAGCCCGTTCAACGCGCGCGCCGTCACTCAGCGAGTTGTCCGCCAGCAAGGCTGCCGCGATGGTTTTTGCCCGTTCGGCGACGAATTCCGAATTCATCATGAACAGCGCTTGCGGGGCAACGTTGGTCTGCGACCGCCCTTCGCTCGATGTCGTCGCGTCGCCGAAATCGAACAGGTTCAGCATCGATGGCAGGTTCGAACGCCGCAGCGGCAGATACACCAGCCGGCGCTTGCTCTGGTTCGGGTCGAGGCTCTTGCGCCCTTCCGCGAACTCCTTGTCCGTTCCCTCGCCTTCCATCATCTTTCCGCCCATCGTCAGATCGAGTGTGCCGTCGATGGCCAGAAGCGAATCGCGGATCTCTTCAATCGCCAGGCGCCGCGGCGGGAACCGGGATTGCAGCCTGTTCTCCGGGTCCTTTGCCAGCGCGTCCGCCGATGCTGCCGTGCTCATCCGGTAGGTGCTGGAGCTGAGGATCAGACGGTGCATGGCCTTGATGCTCCACCCTGATTCGATAAACCGCGCCGCCAGCCAATCCAGCAATTCCGGGTTCGACGGAGCATCGCCCAGCCTGCCGAAGTTGTTGGGCGTGCGCACCAGCCCTTCTCCGAAGTGCCATTGCCAAATGCGGTTCACCATCACCCGCGCGGTGAGCGGATTGCCGGCATCGGCCAGCCATTCCGCCATCTCGCGCCGCCCGCTTCCGTTCGCGATGGCAGCCGTGTGTTTTCCCGCCAGCGTCGATGGGAAGCGCTTCTCCACGGCTTCGCCTTTCGCTTCCGGATTGCCGCGCTGGAAAACGCGTTGCTCGACACGATCGCCTTCCGCGACCGCGCACGCCAGGGGAGGTTCCGCCGGCGCCGATTTCTTCAGTTCGTCCAGTTCACTCCGCAGCCGCGCCAGATTGCTCCGCGATGCTTCCTGAAACAGCGACTCGCGGTCCTTTTCCGGCATCTTGAACGGACCGGAAGCCCCATTCACTTCCGTG
>JAEUQG010000018.1 GCA_016789755.1 Bryobacterales bacterium | reverse complement strand
CACCGTGCATCATGGCGGTCTCATGCTACCCGGCTAGCGCTGTTGCCGATTCTGGTGATTCTCATGCCGAATATGGCCTGGACTGGACGGCCGGTTGAGAGCAAACTAGTACAATTCTCTATGCTTCCCATCCGACTCGCCTCACTATTGCTGTTTGCCGCCGCCAGCCTTTCGGCCCAGATTTCCACGGCTTCCGTCCAGGGAATCGTCCGGGATAGTTCCGGCGCGAGCATTCCCGGCGCATCACTCACGCTCCGCAATCGAGCCACAGGCGTGGAGCAAACCACTTCCAGCAACAACTCCGGCGAGTACGTCTATGTCAACATCCCCCCTGGCGCCTACGAGATGAGGGCGGCGAAAGACGGATTCCAGTCCGCGCGCCAGGATGGCTTCTCCCTGTCGGTGAGTCAGACGGCGAACCTGAACTTCATACTCCAAGTGGGATCGGCCGACCAGACGGTCACCGTTGCCGCCGAGTCATCCACGCTGGAGACTTCCACCGCCGAACTCGGCACAGTGATGGGCTCACGCCAAGTGAACGACCTCCCGTTGAACGGCCGCAACTTCACCCAGTTGCTGGCGCTGACCCCGGGCGCAAGCCCCATCAACACGGCGCAGACATTCGGATTCCGCGGCGTGGGCGCGTTCTCCTTCCCCTCCTTCCACGGAGCGCGGAACCGGGCGAACCTGTTTCTGGTCGACGGCATTATTGACCAGGCATCGATCACCAGCAATTACGCCGTACCGCCCATCGTTGACGACATTCTGGAGTTCAAGGTCGACTCGCACAACGATCAGGTCCGTTATGGCGGGGTGAGCGGCGGCGTAGTGAACGTAGTGACCAAGTCCGGCACCAACGACCTGCATGGCACGGCTTGGGAGTATCTGCGCAACTCTGTTATGGATGCGCGCAATCCGTTTTTTCCGGCCGTGAATGCGTTGCGGCAGAACCAGTTCGGATTCAACGTGGGCGGGCCGGTGCGTGTGCCTGGCTACGATGGCCGCAACAAGACCTTTTTCTTTGGCAGCTATGAGGGCTTCCGCAACAGCACGCCAGGCCAGACGCTCGGACGCATCCCCACGCCGGACGAACTCCGCGGCCGGCTGGGAACCATTCCCAACGTCATCTTCGATCCGTTCACAACCCGCGCCAATCCGGCCGTCGCCAATCAGTTTCTGCGTACACCGTTTGCGGGCAACGTGATTCCCGAAAGCCGCCTCGATCCTGTGATGGCGCAACTGGCGCAAGGCCTGTATCCCGCTCCCACGGCCACCAATACCGCTGGAACCAACTTCAGCGCCACAGCCCCCGGCCGGACCGATCAGAATCTGTTCAGTCTTCGAGGCGATCAGCAACTGGGCCAGAACGATTCGATCTGGTTCCGCTTCAGCCGCGTAGTTCTGCCCCGCCGTTCCGTCAACCCGATCGGCATCGCCCAAAATTCCGACACGTGGCGCGCCAAGAACTATGGCGCCAACTGGACCCACACCTTCGGCGCGGGTGCGGTCCTGCAAATGCAGTTCGGCCGCACCACGGCGGCGTCCAACGCCAGCAACGCTGTGACCCGTGCGCCGAGCGGCATCACCAGCGCGCTGTCCCCCGACTTCGCCTGCGGTTACCCCTTTGACCGTGCGTGCCTGCTGCCCTCCGTCGGGTTGGTGTCCTTCCTGGGACTTCCCGCTGACGCGCTCACGTTTCAGGGCGCTTCGGACATCTGGTCGGGCTCGGTCAACGTTTCTAAGCTCTACGGCAAGCACCTGTTCAACGCCGGCTTCAACATCAACACCAACAACATCGACCAGTCCATCCTGGCCGGCAGTATCAGCTTCAGCCCATTCCAGACGGCTGACCTGCAGAACCCGGGCCGCACCGGCAGCGATCTGGCTTCGTTTCTGTTGGGAGTGCCTGTTGGCGGAACGCGCCGGTTGCAGGTGGGCGGCGAAAACGGCGGTTGGGTGAGCGGCTTTCATTTGGGCGACCGCTGGAAGGTGTCGGACAGGCTCACCATCAACTACGGTGTCCGCGTCGACCGCACCCTGCCGCCGCAGTGGGGCGTCAAATCGGACAAGTCGGCCTTTGTCGGCTCGCTCAACCTCAACAAGGGAGAATTCTGGCTGCGAGAGCAGCCGCCGTTCTGTTCCGAGACGGGTAAGGCGCCCTGCATTCCGGGAACTGCGTTGCCCGAGAACGTCATCATCGCGCCGCACAATCGGATTCACCAGAACCGCGACTTCAACATCGGTCCGCGTATCGGCTTCGCCTTCCGGCTGTCAGACCGCACGGTCATCCGCTCAGCGGGAGGAATCTTCTACGACAACTGGGCCATTTGGACGCAAGCCGCGCAGAGTTATGGGTCAGGCTGGCCGCAAGTGACTCTGCTGCAAACCGCCAATCAGAATCCGGACGTTCCCACGGTGCGAGCCAACAACCCGCTGAGCTCCATTGGCGCGGGCGCGCTTCCCGCGCCTACCCCATTCACGAGCCCTCAGACTTACAAGGATCCCTTCCTCAAAGTGCCGTACACACCGGAATGGAATTTCGGCATCCAACATCGGCTCGACGCGGACACGGGGTTGTCGGTTGACTATGTGGGATCCCATGGCACGCGGCTCGACCTGAACACGTTCGCGAACACCGCCCGCACTCCCGGGCCGGGACCACAGATCGACCGCCGGCCGATCCGTTACCTCACGCCCACCAACTACGAACGCAGCGACGGCTATAGCCTCTACCACGCTCTGGAAACGTCGCTCAATCGTCGCCCCGCCAAGGGGCTCGGATTTCTGGTTTCCTACACCTGGGGGAAGTCCATCGATCTTTCCTGCTCTGGCTGGGCGGGGGTGGAAGGCTGCGCGAATCAGGATCCCTACAACACCAGGGCGGACCGCAGTGTTTCCTCCTACGACGTGACGCACGTCTTCAACACAAGCCTGGTTTGGGAACTGCCCTTTGGCCGTGGTAAGCGGTTCTCGACGGGCAACCGGGCCACCGACTATGCCATCGGCAACTGGCAACTCAACACCATCGTCGTACTCCGCAGCGGCGTTCCGTATACACTCGGCGTGTCCGGGGACATTGCGAACACCGGCAACTCCAACAGCGCCGGATTCTATGAACGCCTGAATCTGGTGGGCAACGCCAAGCTGGACAATCCCAGCCCGTCGCAGTGGTTCAACACGAGGGCTTTCGCGGCGCCGCCGGCCTTCACTTACGGAAACATGGGACGCAACGCCATGCGCTCCGATTGGGGCAAGAACGTGGACCTGTCGCTGTTTCGCGTCTTTCCCATCCGCGAGCGGACGCGGCTCGAGTTCCGCGCCGAGGCGTTCAATGCGACCAACACACCTGTCTGGGGAACACCGGTGGTCAACTTCAGCAACGCCAATTTCGGCCGGGTACTCAATGTGGCGAACACGCCCCGCCAATTGCAGGTTGCGCTCAAGCTCAGCTTTTGAGAATCCGAGCCAACTGCCGACGCTTCTGGCCGGAGATGTCACTCCGCAGCTGTTTGGCCGCAAGCATGATGCGGAATGAGAGATTCTTTGATGTCCTGCTATTACTTGGGTATGAATCAGCCTGAGTCTGCCGTAGAGCTCACCGATGCGGAGCGGGGCGACCGACGCAGCCTTTGAGTTGTGGAAGCCTCGGTGTACGAAGGTGCTGGGCCTGGGAAAAGGCCGGTACTGGATGAACCGCAGCGGCAGAACGTGGTGCCTCAAGCCGTGGCGGGAAAAAACGCGGTACGCGGCGCAGGTCGATGAGGCTCACTCGCAGAGGATGGAGGAGATCCTTGCACTATACGAACGCCTTTACAATCCCCAAGAGCCCGGAGTGTGCTTTGACTTAGCCCTACGTCGCCTGGTTAACGGCGTCTGCGTCAGTCCAGCAGCTGCGCGCTGAATGTGCCGCCTGGAATCGCCGCATCAACCGCCAGCGCCTCAAAGTCAAACGGACTTGCTCAAGACTGGACGCTGCCAACTTCTCCCCATCAACAGGTCCAACTATTCACGCGGGCGCGCGTTATCAAGTTCTCCGTTGACGGTTTCTCCGCCATCCCAATGGGGGATTTCGAAGCGCCCGACGCGCCGGTAGCGCTGGTAGGCTTAGACGAGAAGAGCGGCGATCTGGGCGACGGCCTCTGCCGTGGTACGGTCGCGGAGTTCCATGTGTTGCCGGTCCTTTGGGTATCCGGCCACAACGGCTTCCGCTGGGCGGTAGGGCGCGTCGTCTGGCTCTGTCAATAGATACTCACGCGAGTTCGAAATTGTCTAACTAATCGGTCCCCCTCTCTCGATCGGAGTGTCAACAAACGCGGAGGTGTCAACAGAGAACCCCGAGAGTTCGACCGGTTGAGAGAGGCCAATGAACTCAACCATGGTGGTTGTACGCCATCTCATCGCCGGTGCATCCGGTCTTCACCTGGATGAAGGCAATGCGAGCCTGTTTGGCCTCAGGGTAACTGCGAATGTGCCGACCCAGTTCCGTGATCAGCCGATGGAAACGGGTCTTGTAGGCAGGTGCAAGGTAGCAAGGGTAGAAAGGCCATTTGTCTTCGTGGCGGGTACGCGCGCACGTGGGGCTACCAGACGCCCCCGGTTGCGGCCGGAGTCGCATGTGGCCCGATGCTGGTTGTGGCGAAGGATAACGGCGAGTCCCCGTTCCGAATCCGCGGGCCCGGTTCGAATCTCGCCGACCACACGCTGTTCGAAGTCACGGCAGGGGCGAGCTCATCGTGGCCGACAGCACCGGCAACGGCTATCGGCTCGCCGAACTGATGGGCGCAACGAATCCGTCCGGATGGTCCGGCATGATCAAAGTGAAGAACTCCGCAGGGGTCACGGCGGGCTACATTCTGTTCTACTCCAACCCGTAAAGGAAATCCAAATGAAATTGACGCTGGATCACACCCAGCGTCTGAACCTGCAGGCGCTCCTGGGCGCACAGCGGGCAGACGTAGGGTCTATTCGCGCGATCTGGTCCATTCCAGATCGCATCGCGCTCGACGGAGACGAGGACAAGGCGCTTGAATTGAAACGAGACATCGTGGCGGGCCAGGAGCGCGCGGTTTGGAATCCCGCACTCTCGCTGCGGTCAAAGGAGTACGAGTTCAAGGACGCGGAGATTGCCCGGATCAAGGCGGCGCTCCAGACGTGGGATTCCTACGGAGTCGCCGCCGACCGCGGATGGCTTGAACCACTCATTACAATGCTCTACTTGGCCGCAGCCCATGAGTGAACTAAGCAGGCGGGGAATGCGGACACCAAGCCTACTGCATCGACGTCGTCATCGACAGCGAGACACCGATCCTTTGCGCGCCAACCCATGATCCCTCGTAAAGAACCTGTAAAGGTCCAGCCGCTTCCATCACATCCAGGTTAATACTGGATAGTGGAGCCTCTAATGCCGAGTGTCTTTGCGGAGGATCAGCGCCTCGCCGGAACGCGGCTGCTGCTGGTTGACGATAATCCGAAACTGTGCCGGATGGTGAAGGAGTATCTCGAACCGCTCGGCTATGAAGTCGCCTTGGCGCATACCGGGCCGGATGGGTTAAGAAAGGCTCTCGAAGGTGACTTCCACGCCATCATTCTCGATGTGATGCTTCCCGGCATAGACGGATTCGAGGTGCTCAGACGGCTCCGGGAGCACTCCACCGTTCCGGTTCTGATGCTGACCGGCCGCGGCGAGCCGCCTGACCGCATCGCTGGTCTGGAACTCGGAGCCGACGATTATGTTCCGAAGACGTTTTCGCCCCGCGAACTTGTTGCACGGCTCCGGGCGGTCATCCGCCGGTCGATGGTGACGGCAGCCCTCGGCCGGCAGGCGCCGCACCCACCCATCGTGATTGGCGACCTCACGTTGGACGTGGAGAGACGCTCCGCGTCATTGAAAGCTGATTCGCTCGGTCTGACGCCCACCGAGTTTGACCTCCTTCTCTCACTGGCCCGCGACTGCGGCCGCCTCAAGACCCGGGAGCAGTTGCTCCTCGAAGTTGCCGATCGGGACTTCGAAACGTTCGACCGCTCCATCGACGTCCACATTTCATCGCTACGGCGAAAATTGGGCGACGATCCCAGGAGGCCCCGCCTCATCTTGACGATCCGCTCCGCCGGCTACATGCTCCAGAGCCCAACAGAGGAGCCTGCTCCATGAATGCTCGGCTTCCGCTTGTCGCCAAGATCCTGTTCCTTGCGTTTCTGAACCTGTGCCTGCTCGCTCTAGTCATTGCGGTTATCGTGAGAGTGCAGTTCCGGATGGACGCCCGATCCTTCCTTCTCGCGCCCGCGCAAGACCGTATCGTGGCCGTGGCGCACGGGTTGTCCCTGGAACTGGATGAGATGGCAGTAGGCACGTGGGACGCGCTTCTAGCGCGCTATTCCCAAACCTACGGTGTGGGTTTCTATCTCTACGATGAGCGAGGCGATAGATTCGCCGGGCCCGAGTTGGAGCTACCACGCGAAGTGGTGGAGCGGATTCCCCGCCGCGGGCGACGGCGCGACGGACCGCCAGACCCTCCACGCGATGCGGAGCGGAAGGGTGGTCCACCCGACAGAGCGCGGAATATCCGGCAGCCCGCCCCGCCGCTGTTTCTACTCGCCACGAGTGAACCCATCCGCTACTGGGCCGGGGTTCGGATACCGGTGCGGGAGAACCCCGGTGAGAATCCCAAGCCCGGCACGCTGATCCTGATGTCTCACGCAGCGTTCGGCAACAAGCTCTTCTTCGACTTCAAACCATGGCTGACAGTGGTTGTGGCAGTGGTTCTAGTATCCGTGGCGATCTGGTTGCCGTTTATCCGCGGTATGACGCGATCGATTTCACAAATGACCCGAACAGCCCGGCAGATCGCCGAAGGACGCTTTGAGATCCATGTCGCCGACCAGCGCCGGGACGAGATCGGACAACTCGGCGAGACGATCAACCGCATGGCGTCACGACTGTCGGGCTTCGTGAACGGGCAGAAGCGCTTCCTAAGTGGTATCGCGCACGAGCTGTGCACGCCCATCGCAACCATCCAGTTCGGCCTGGGAAACCTCGAACGGCGTGTCGACGAACAGCAGCGCGCTGTTGTGGCCGACATTCAGGAAGAAGTGCAGCACATGTCGGCACTGGTGAATGAACTGCTTTCGTTTTCTCGCGTCGGGATGCAGGCCGCCGACATCAAGCGGACGAAAGTCAACGTGAACGCCACCGTGGCGCGCACGCTGGAGCGGGAAGCTTCTTCGGAGACAACGATCGAGGTTTCCGTTGACGAACAACTCAACGTGCTCGCGGACCCGGAGTATCTCTTCCGCGCGCTTTCCAACGTCGTGCGCAACGCGATTCGTTACGCTGGCCACGCGGGACCAATCCGGATCTCGGCACGCGCTCTCGAAGGAACGGTCCACATTACAATTGCGGATTGCGGTCCTGGAGTCCCGGAGCACGCCCTCGATGAGATCTTCGCGCCCTTCTACCGCCTCGACCTCTCACGGCGGCAGGAAACCGGCGGCGTGGGCCTCGGGCTGGCAATCGTTAAAGCATCCATCGAAGCCTGTCATGGCTCGGTGGTCTGCCGCAATGTCCACCCGTCCGGCCTCGAGGTGGATATCTGCCTGCCCGAAGCTGCATAGCGAATTGTAAGGATCCGGTAAAACTTCCGGCTGCCTCCCAATTCCGGGCGTAGAGTGTAGCAATGAGACTATTGCTGGGATTTTTTTTGCTGATCAACGTCACCTGTCTGATGCCGGCCCAACCTCCTCCATCTCTGATCAAGCCAAACACAAGCGACCTCATCAAAGGCAGCGCCTTCGCCGACAACTGGTTCATGATGTACATCAACGGCAAGCTCGTCGCTGTCGACCCGATCGACTTCATTCCCCATAACCAGGTGAACCTGGACATGCTTCCGGAATACCCGATGACGATTGCTGTCTTGGCCAAGGACAATGCCGATCCCAAAACCGGACTGGAATACGGCAATCAAATCGGTGACGCCGGCTTTATTCTCAGATTCTCCGACGGCACCGTCACCAGCGGCGATTGGAAAGCCAAGGCAGTCTTCACCGGTCCGCTGAACCGGGATGTCAACAACCCAAGCGTCCAACACGAGCCGATTCCCGCGGACTGGTTCCAGCCGGATTTCGACGACAGTGGTTGGGAGAATGCAACCGAGTACACCGAAGAACGCGTAAGGCCCGATGGCAACTACGTGCGCTCCGACTTTGCCGGAGCACGATTTATCTGGACCTCCGATCTTGACCTGGATAACACAGTGCTCCTGCGCTACCGGGTGGAGCGGCCCGGCTGGAAACCGCGTTGGAGCACGAAGCCGGACCTCGACAACACATGCCTCTTCCTGCCGCTCCCCACGGTGTGCCCGTGTGGAACGCCGCAAGCCAACATGGAGAAATCAAAATGACAATCCAACACAATGCGCGCGTCCGCATGGTCACCGGCACAGTGTTTCTCATCTTGTTGTCCGCTGCGTCGGCACGGACGGCACGCATCCCGGGAATCGCGCCGTCAATCCTCGCAAAGTGGCACATGGACGAAGAGTATTACTACCTGGAATCCCATGGAATGCCGACTCATAAGATGATGGTCGGGATCACCGCCTGGCAGCAGCAGGTGCCGCTACCTCAGGACTTCACCGGCGACAACGCATTCAGGATTCCGCGCAATCCGGCGATGGCGGACAAGCCGGTCTCCGCGAAATCGGCACTGTTCAGCGGAGCGATCGCAGTCGCGGTGAACGGTGTTCCCATCTTCAATCCCATCAAGAACGACGGTCGCACGGATACCTACCTCGCCGGCGAGTTGGATGACTACGGAGGCCATTGCGGCCGCGCGGACGATTACCACTACCACGTAGCACCGCTCCATCTTGTCGATGTTGTGGGCGTCGCCAATCCGATCGGGTATGCGCTTGACGGTTACAGGCTCTACGGTTTGACAGAGGCGGACGGAAGCGATCCGGTCGGGTTGGACGAGTTCAACGGCCACACTGGCCCGGACGGCACCTATCACTACCACTCCACGAAAACCTATCCGTACGTCAACGGAGGAATGCGCGGCGTGGTCCGGGTGCAGAATGACGCCATCACCCCACAGCCCCGGACTGTTCCCGTGCGTCCCGCAGGAAACCCGCTGCCGCGAGCTAGAATTGTAGGCTTCACTTGGCCCGCGCCTAACGCCTACTCGCTCGAGTACGATGTCGCGGGAGAACGCCGGTTCATTCACTATTCCATCAACGGCGACAACACCTACACCTTCCGGTTTGTCGACGGTGCAGGCAACACGACCACCGAAACCTATCGCAAACGGTAACTCACTATGAAGCTTGCGGGCGTCTTCCTCCTTGCCTCGGCCTTAACAGCCGAGGTGGCTGTCACGCTGAGGGCCCTCCCCGACACAGGACAGACACGGCACTTCTCGCCCGGCGACGATGCCGACTACTCCATCCGCCCTCCGGTGCTGACCAGGAACGAAGACGGCACAGTGCTCGATGAAGTAACAGGATTGCAGTGGCAGCAGAGTGATGGTGGTGAGATGACTTTGGACCGCGCCGGAGAGTACTGTCCCGCGCTCGACCTCGGCGGCCACAGAGACTGGCGGCTGCCCACGAACCGCGAGTTGTTCAGCATCATGAACCACAACAACCCGCCGCCCGCCATCGACAACACAGCGTTCACGAGATCGGCCGCCGAGTATTGGTGGTCCTCGGATTTGCTGTTTGGTGATCCTTCCAGGGCCTGGGTCGTGAACGCCGGTGGCGGTTCGGGGCCGCACCCTCGCGTGGAAACAGTTAGCGCCGGTGGGGAGAAGAAGATCCATGTTCGTTGTGTGCGGCAGACGTGGTCGGGCGAGGTGGACACCATCTTCACCACGAACGCTGACGGCACCGTGACAGACAATCGCACTGGCTTGATCTGGCAGGAAGTAGAGGCCGAGGACGCCATGACCTGGCAGGAAGCACTCGACGCCGCGCACAACTTCGATCTCGGCGGATTCACAGACTGGCGGTTGCCGAACATCAAAGAACTGCAGTCTCTGCACGACGAAACGGCCGTACGGCCAAGCATCTCACCCATGTTCTTTCCTACCGCCCGCGCAGCCACCTACTGGTCGTCCACTACCCAGATCAGCCGCGAGGCAGATCGCGCATGGTCGATGGACCTCACACTGGGGATCGTTAGTTACCATCCGAAGATGAATCGCCAGCGCGTGCGTCTCGTACGCGGGGGGCACGATGAATAGACAGTTCTTTGTGGCGTTGGCGCTGATCGCCAACCCGGCGTGGCCTGCACCGGTGATTACTGAAATCCTCGGCCGGCCAACGGACCATTCCGTTACCGTCAATGCGCGCGCCAGTGAAGCATTGGAGCTCTATTTCGAATACGGCCCCGCTCCTTCGGGTTATACGGCTCAAACGGAACCGGTGACGGCGGTTGCCGCAGAGCCGGTAGAAGCGCTCATGGAAGGACTCACCTCCGATACGCGCTACTACTATCGCGTTCGCTACCGCGGCGCCGGTTCCGACAGTACTTTTGAAGCCGGTGCCGAACGCACGTTTCACACGCAGCGCTCACGGGGAGCCACCTTCACTTTCGCGGCGCAAGGGGATTCACACCCGGAGCGGCCCAACAACATGTTCCATCCCGACCTGTACGTGCGCACGATGCAGGCTGTGGCTGCCGAGCGGCCCGACTTCTACATCACCAGCGGCGATGACTTCAGCGTCGATACGCTCCAGACGGTAAACAAGGAAACCGTCGCCGGGCGCTACACACTGCAACTCCCGTATCTGGGGTTGCTGGCCCATTCCACGCCGTTATTCCTGGTCAATGGCAATCATGAACAGGCTGCCCGTTACCTGCTTGACGGGACTCCGGACAACGTAGCTGTGTGGGCGCAAAACGCACGCAACCGCTACTTTCCGCAGCCTGCGCCCGATGAGTTCTATTCAGGCAATCAGGAAACCGTCGAGCACGTGGGACTGCTTCGCAACTACTATGCCTGGGAATGGGGTGACGCATTGTTTGCCGTCATCGATCCCTACTGGTCCTCACCCGTTCCAGTGGATAACGTGTTTGGCAATGACTCGCGCGATAACGGCAACAATGGTAAAACGCAGAACAAGTGGGAGATCACGCACGGCGATGCGCAATACCAGTGGATAAGGGACACTCTCGAAAACAGCCAGGCCAAATGGAAGTTCGTGTTCGCTCACCACGTGGTGGGGACGGGCCGTGGCGCTGTCGAGATTGCTCCCCAATTCGAGTGGGGCGGCCGCAACGCGAATGGCTCCTGGGGATTCACCGCCAACCGGCCGCAATGGGCGAAGCCTATCCACCAACTCTTCGTCGACAACAACGTGACCATCTTCTTCCAGGGACATGATCATCTCTTCGCCCGGCAGGAACTGGATGGTGTCGTCTACCAATCTCTTCCCAATCCGGCCGACAATACGTACACCGCGTTCAACGCTGATGCTTACAGGAGCGGTGATAAGTTCCCCAACTCAGGCTACGTGAAGGTTACCGTTTCTCCCGATTCCGTGCTCGTCGAGTACATCCGGATGTTCCTTCCAAAAGACGAGAAGCCGCCCGCGCAGGTGAGCGGGAAGGTTGAGTTCTCATACACCATCCACCGCTGAGCGGATTTGTAACGGAACGGTAAAATTTCCGCGATTCGGGACACACCGGCCGTATACCTGTGGTGGAGGGTTCGTCATGAAACGCTACCGCGTCTTCCTGGCCAGCTTGCTCGCCGCAACCGCGGCATCGGCGCAGGATCGCACCATAGGGCTCTTCATTCACGAAGAGCAACTGGCGTCACCAGGCTACACGCTGATGGCGCCCAAACACTATACCCGGACTTATCTCCTGGACAACTCGGGCCGCGTGGTCAACACATGGGACAGCAAGTACGAACCGGGACAATCCGCGCACCTGCTGCCCAACGGCCACTTACTACGCGCCGCCATGATCCAGGTTCCGGGAGGAGGCACTGGCGGCGGAGAAGGCGGCCGTATTGAAGAATACGACTGGGAGGGCAACCTCGTATGGGAGTTTGATTACGCGACCCAGGCCTACGCACTGCACCACGACATCAAGCCCCTGCCCAACGGAAACGTAATCGCATTGATGGTGGAGCGAAAGACTCGCGACGAGGCCATCGCCGCTGGTTTCAAGCCGGACTTGCTCCAGGACACCTACCTTCTTCCGGACGCCGTCGTTGAGATCGAGCCAGTTCGCCCCAAGGGCGGCAAGATCGTCTGGACTTGGCACGTCTGGGACCACTTGATCCAGAATGCGGATCCCACCAAAGCGAACTACGGCGTTCCTTCGGCAGAACCGGGGCGCATCGATCCCAACGCTTCCGGGAAGAGAGTTCCAGCGTTCTGGAACCACATGAACTCCATCGACTACAATCCGGATCTCGACCAGATCATCCTGAGCGTCCGCGGCAACAGCGAGGCCTGGGTCATCGATCATTCGACGACCACGGCGGAGGCTGCCGGCCGCACCGGCGGTAAGCGCGGCAAGGGCGGAGATCTGCTGTATCGGTGGGGCAACCCGCGAATGTACGGCGTTGGCGGCCAAGCGGACCAGATGCTGTTCGAACAACACGACATTCAGTGGATCGAGCCCGGGCGGCCCGGCGCGGGAAACCTGCTTGTGTTCAACAACGGTTTGGCGCGGCCAGGGGGACAGTCTTCTTCGGCTGATGAATGGATTCCACCCATGGATTCCGAAGGCACCTACGTGATTGAGCCAGGTTACGCGTACGGGCCGCGCGAACTCGTCTGGACTTTCATGGGTGACATCGGACGCGAATTGTTCGAAGAAGCCATCTCCGGAGCCTACCGCCTGCCGAACGGCAACACGTTGCTCTGTTACGGCACGCATGGCGTTCTCGTGGAGGTGACCCCGGATCACCAGATCGTCTGGGAATACGTCAATCCCGTGGTGAAGGAAGGACCGATGCGCCAGGGGCAACTCGCAGCCAAGGATGCCCGCGGCCATCTCTACAATGCTGTCTTCAAGGTGCGTCGCTATTCACCCGACTACGAAGGGCTGGCTGGCCGCGACTTGACCCCTAGAGGCGTCATCGAAATCGGGGAGGGCGCGCAATGATTCGCCTGGTCTGCTGCTTCGTCGCCGTGATAGGGTTCGCGCAGCAGCCTTACACGGTCTCTAAAGCCGCCGGCGATTTCCTGTTCACTGAAGGGCCATGTTGGACGCCCGGCGGCCTGCTTTTGTTCAGTGACGTTTCCGGCGATGCGGTTTACCGGTGGACAGCGAAAGAGGGCGCGCAAGTCCACTACGCGTCATCGGGAAAGTCCAATGGCTTGGCGTTGGACGCTGAGACACGCCTGCTTCTGGCGCAACATGGGAAGCGCCGCGTCGCTCGCCTGGAAGCTGACGGGACAGAGACCGCTCTCGCTACTCACTACGGCGGCAAGCGCCTCAATAGCCCCAACGACCTCGCAGTGAAATCCGACGGGAGCATATATTTCACAGACCCTCCCTACGGCATCCGCCCCGAGGAGGAGGAACTTGGCTTCTACGGTGTCTACCGCGTCACGTCCGATCCCCAAGCGCCCGAACTTCTGGCTCGGGAGCTTTCGCGTCCCAATGGCCTCGCCTTTTCACCCGACGAGTCCCGCTTGTATGTGGCCGACACGAACGACGCGCGCATAATCGTGTACGACGTTGCCCCCAGTGGCGGCCTCACCAACCCGCGCGTGTTTGTGCAACATGAGGAGTTGTCTCCGGACGGCCTCAAAGTGGATGCGGCCGGCAATCTCTACATCGCCGGCACGGAGGGCAAACTCTGGATCTATTCACCCGGCGGTGAGGCGCTGGGCGGATTCATCGTGCCGGAAAAAACACGCAACCTGGCTTGGGGCGACGCGGACCGCAATACGCTCTACGTCACATCTGGAACGAGCGTCTATCGCATCCGTGCGCTGCCGGGCGCCACACAATACCCGGAGATCACTTACATCCCCGCGGGTGAATTCGAAATGGGTGACCACCACAATTTCGTCGACCCAGCACATCCGAGCGACGAAATCCCGATTCACAAGGTCTGGATCGACGCACTCATGGCCGGCATCTACGATGTCACCAACCACCAGTACGCCGCGTTTCTGAACTCCGCTTACGAGCAGGGGTTGATTGAAGTGCGCGATGGCATGGTGTACCGCAAGGGCAGCACAGACGCGTACGCGGAGACGCGCCAGTTGGTGGACTACAGCAGCATCACCTGGGACGGCAAGACATTCACCGTAGCTGGATTCCGCTCCGCCCATCCCGCCGTGGGCATCCGCTGGCACGGCGCCGCGGCGTACACCAATTGGCTGAGCGAACAACAGGGATTGGCACCCTGTTACGACACCTCGACGTGGAACTGCGACTTCACCCAAAACGGCTACCGTCTGCCGACGGAGGCGGAATGGGAATACATGGCGCGCGGCGGCCAGTATGCGCCCTATCGCAACTTCCCTTGGGGAGACGACGCAGACTTCACCAAAGCGAACTGGCCGGATTCGAAGGATCCCTTTGAAACAGGCGCGCTGCCGTGGACAACGCCAGTTGGCTTCTATGACGGCCAGTTGAAGTCCAAAGTGGATTTTGAGTGGCCGGCCGCCGCGGAAACCTATCAGACCGCGGATGGAAGGAACGGTTTTGGTCTGCACGACATGTCCGGTAACGTCTGGCAATGGTGCCACGACTGGTATAACCGCGACTACTACATCGCTAGCCCGTCCAGGAATCCTCCCGGGCCGGACAAGGCGAGCCCGATGCCGGATGGCAAACCGTATCGGGTGATGCGCGGCGGCAACTGGTACAACGGCGACAAGAGCGATCCGGGCCATGGGCGGGTGTCCAACCGCGACCCGGGCTATTTTCGCGGCCCGCAGGATCCGAATCATCCCTATTACCACGTCGGTTTCCGCGTGGTACGTCCGGCGGCCCCCACGACCTCTGAGGAGAAGTAAATCATGAAACGCATTGCGGTCATTATGGCTGTGGCCGGTATGCTCGCGGCGCATGAGCGTTTGCAGGGCCCGACAGAACCCCTCTATTGGGACCAGAGCAAAGCCTACAACGGTTACACGCTGTTCGCGGCCAGGGGCACAACATACCTGATTGACATGGAAGGGAAGGTAGTCCATTCCTGGGCCATCGGAACCAACCCGCGCCTGCTGGACAACGGCAATATTCTCGATGCCGCTACCGATGATCCCAGTGGCTTCAAGGGCTTCAAGGAGCTGGATTGGGATAGCAATCTGGTATGGGAGTACGTTGAAAAGCGCTCCAATTACGCCCCGCACCACGACTGGGTTCGTATCTTCAACAAGAAGCTGAACGCTTATACAACACTCTACATCGCCAATAAGTCCGTCACCCACGAGCAAGCCATCGCTGCCGGCGCGGATCCCGCCAAAGGCCCGTATAGCGGCGTGCAGATGGATGCCGTCGTGGAAGTGGACATGAAAGGCAACGTCGTCTGGGAATGGTGGTTTTTCGATCACGTGGCTCAGAACCTGGATGCCGGCAGAGCGAACTATGTCTCCTCCATCGCGAAATACCCTGGGCGGCTCGATATCAACCTGCCGGGCCGGACTCTCAAAAGGGACTGGCTGCACTGCAATTCCATCGACTACAACGCGGAACTGGACCAGATCGTGCTCAACTCGGTGCAAGGCGAACTGGTAATCATCGACCACGGTAATACCTTCGTCGCGGGCGATCCCGAATCGAGCATCGCCAAAGCCGCGGGCTCCGCCGGCGACTTCCTCTACCGCTTCGGCGATCCGGCACGCTACCAACAGGGCGATCCGCCCTCCGTTCTGGAAAACTGGGACACGGCTACTTCGGGACACCGTCAGATGGGTGGTTCACACCATGCCCAATGGATTCGTCCGGAACTGCCTGGCGCCGGCCATCTTCTGGTGTTCAACAACGGCCAGTATCTTTTCGAACGAACCCCACAATCCTCCATTCTGGAAATCAACCCATACCTCGATGGCTCCGGACGTGACGGCGGCAATTATGTGAATCCCCCCGACGCAGGCTACGAAACCGTGACCTACCTGGCGGACACGCACAAAATGCCGCGAAAGATATCGAAGCAGATTGTCTGGAGCTATCGCTCCAAGAGCAACCAGGGCTTCTTCAGCCACATCGGATCGAGCGCCCAACGTCTGCCAAACGGCAATACGCTGATCTGCTCGGATACGGAAGGCCATCTGTTCGAGGTCACTTCCACCGGCGACCTGGTGTGGGAGTACCTCAATCCGATAACCAAGGACGGCGTGCTGAAAATCCTGCCGGACAGCCTGCCGATGACGAATTCCGTGTTTCGGGCGTTTCGTTACACCTCCGATCACCCGGCGCTGATGGGAAAGGCGCTGATTCCCAAAGCCACGATCACGGAACTGGCGACAACGGGAATGCTTCCCGTGGCAAACCAATAGATCACGGAATTGTAAAGGAAGGGTAAAAAGGGCCTCGAGATGTTCCAAACCCGTCAAAATCAGACGAGGATGCCATGAGTGCCCAACTGCGGACCGTTCTGATTTCAATCGCGCTGTGTGCGAGTGTCGCTGTCGGCCAGCGCGGACGCAGCAATTCGCCGGGTCGGATCGTTCAGGAACTGACCCAGATCCCCGGACGTCCAACCGATCGCTCCATCAGTCTGAGTGTGCTGGCGCCGAACGCACTGGAAGCGTACGTGGAGTATGGCCTGAAGCCGGGCAGCTACAGTGGAAAAACAGCGGCTGCGAAAATTCCAGAGAAGAGGCCGGTCGAGATCACACTCGATTCGCTCCAGGCGAACACCCGCTACTACTACCGTCTGCGTTACCGCGAATCGGGGCAGGGGCGGTATGCTGAGGGCGCCCAGCAGACCTTCCATACGCAACCACCGGCTGGCAGCACCTTCGCTTTCGGCGTGCAGGGCGACTCGCACCCGGAACGGCTCAACCGCATGTACCACCCCGATCTATACCAGCGCACCATGCAGCAGGTGCGCGCTCACGGGCTCGATTTCTACTTCCTCCTCGGAGACGATTTCAGCACGGACCATCTGCATAACAGCAACAGCATGACCGCCGACGCGGTGGGAGCGCTCTACGTCAATCAGCGCCGGTTCCTGAGTGTGAGTGGGACGCCGCTGTTCCTGGTGAACGGCAACCACGAGCACGCCGCGCGTTATCTGCTGAACGGCAGCCCGGATTCTCCTGCGGTGCTGGCTGGCGTCGCGCGCAACCTCTACTTTCCTCTGCCCGCGCCAGACCGCTTCTACTCCGGCAACACGAGTACAGTCGAATTCGTCGGACTGCCTCGCGACTACTATGCCTTCACGTGGGGCGACGCGCTCTTCGTCGCTCTCGATCCGTACTGGCACTCGCCCGTCCAGATCGATTCCGGACTCGCCGGACGCCAGGGTGGACAGCGGGGCGGCGGAAGGAATCGGGACGGATGGGCCACGACGATGGGCGACAACCAGTACCAATGGCTCAAACGGACCTTGGAGCAGAGCCGGGCAAAGTACAAGTTCGTCTTTGCTCACCATGTGAACGGCACAGGCCGCGGCGCTGTGGAAGTGGCGGATCTCTATGAGTGGGGCGGCAAGGGCCGCAACGGCCAGTGGGAATTCGACAGTAAGCGTCCAGGTTGGGCTATGCCGGTTCACCAACTGATGGTAAAGACCGGTGTGACCATCTTCTTCCAGGGTCACGATCACTTGTTCGCCCGCCAGGAGAAAGATGGAGTCATCTATCAGGAGACTCCCAACCCCGCCGACACCACGTACACGGCATTCAATCGGGAAGCGTACCTGTCCGGCGATATTCTGCCCAATTCCGGGTACCTGCGCGTCACCGTTACACCGGAGAACGCCAAGGTGGACTATATCCGGACCTGGCTGAACAAGGACGAGACGGCAGAAAACAAGAACGGTGCGGTTGCGTTTTCTTACACCGTGGCGCCCCGGAGGAAGTAGGCAATGGTGAGAGCATTTCTTTGCGTGACAATGATGGTGGCGTCCGGCGTCCCGGCTGCGGCTCAGTTCCTTGCACAGGAGTTGCTGGGCCGTGTGGCGGATCGGTCGGTCACACTCAACCTCGCCGCCGACCGTGATCTCGAAGTCGCAGTCGAATACGGCGATGCTCCCGGTTCCTACACGCTGAAGACTGAGCCAAAGCGCTTCGCCGCCGGGGTGCCGGCCGAGATCCTGCTCGACCAACTGGAGCCCAACCGGCGCTATTACTACCGGGTCCTGTATCGCGAAGTCGACGCAGGGGAGTTCCTCACCCGCGACGAGCATACTTTCCACACACAGCGTCCGCGCGGGGAGAGTTTCACGTTCGCCGTTCAGTTCGATCCGCACATGGACGAGAACTCGCTCCCGGAGGTGTACAGACTGACGCTCGAGAACGAACTCGCAGCGCAACCCGATTTCCTCATCGACCTCGGGGACACCATGATGTCGGACAAACTGCCCCAGCCATACCGCTACGAAGCCGTGCGCGATCGCCACCAGTTATTACGTTCTTTCTACGATCTGGTGTGTCATTCGATGCCGCTCTTCCTCGTGCTCGGCAATCATGAAGGCGAATGGGGCACGATGTTGCGCGGGTCGGAAGAAGAGCTTCCCATCTGGGCCACAAAGCTGCGCAAAGCCTACTTCCCGAACCCCGAACCGAACGGGTTTTTCGGTGGTTCAGGGAAAGAAGAACGCTTCGTCGGTCTCCGCCAGAACCACTACTCCTGGGAGTGGGGTGACGCACTTTTTGTTGTCCTCGACCCCTACTGGTATACTCCCGTGCGGCCGGAAACAGCCGGCGACTGGTCTCTGACTCTGGGAAAACCGCAGTACGACTGGCTCAAACAAACCCTCGAAAATAGCAACGCCCCATTCAAATTTGTTTTTGCCCACAACCTCGTGGGAGGGAAAGACATGGACGGCAAAATGCGTGGAGGCGTGGAAGTAGCGAAGTATCTGGAGTGGGGCGGGCACAACCTGGACGACACCTGGGGATTCGATGTCGCACGCCCCGGCTGGCCGATGCCGATCCACCAATTGTTGGTCGCCAACAACGTGACCGCGTTCTTCCATGGTCATGACCACATCTACGCCCGTCAGGAACTGGATGGCATCCTCTACCAGGAAGGCCCGCAGCCGAGTGCGCGCAATGCCAATCTCGGCAACCGCCCCGCGATCTACAACTACAGGAACGGTACCGTTCTGGATGGTGTGGGACACGTACGGGTACACGTCTCCCCGGCGGAAGTGCGCACGGAGTTCGTCCGGACGTGGCTTCCAGCAGCGGAAACCGGAGTGCGAAAGAACGGCGAGATCGCCGACGCACACCGCATTCCGGTGCGAACCTCGCCTCCCATGCCTTAGCGAGAAAGGAGAACCCTATGAAACGCGTGGCTACCTGTGGAGTGGCGATTCTCCCACTGGCTCTGATCGTCCTGGCTGCGTTCACGACGTCCACACAAGAGACCTATCCTGGATTCGCGCTCATCCCGGCTGGAAGCTTCCTGATGGGTGACCACCACGAGCTCGGCGGCATCGATCACGCCAATGACGAGTACCCGCTGCATCAGGTGCGGATCAACTCATTTCAGATCGGGATCCACGAAGTCACCAACCGGCAATACATCGAGTTTCTAAACGCGGCACTGCCACGGCGCGCCATTCGCATTGATAACGGAACCGTATATGGAACCGCAGGCGACATTTATTGCGAAACACAGTCCGCCACGCCGTTCAGCCGCATCACATGGGATGGATCGCGGTTTTCGGTTCCTGACGGGAAGGAAGATCATCCAATGGTGTGTGTACGCTGGCACGGCGCCGCGGCCTACACCAACTGGCTCAATGAACAGCATGGCTTCCAGCCCTGCTACGATGCACCCACTTGGGATTGCGACATCGCGAAGAGCGGCTTCCGCCTGCCCACCGAAGCCGAGTGGGAGTACGCTGCGCGCGGCGGGCGCCACAAACCGTACAGCATCTTCCCGTGGGGGGACGACCCCCACTTCGCCAAAGCCAACTGGCCGCAATCGGGCGACCCCTATGAAGTCGGCCCCATGCCCCACACGACGCCGGTTGGCTTCTATAACGGCAAAGTTCACCGTAAGGGCGACTTCCACTGGCCCGGCGCGCAGGAGTCGTATCAGACACACAACGGCGCGAACGGCTACGGCCTCTATGACGTCGCCGGCAACGTATGGGAATGGGTGAACGACTGGTACGGCCGCGACTACTATCGCGCGAGCTCGGCTGACAACCCGCCCGGACCAAGCCGTGGCTCTCCCATGCCCGACGGCAAACCCTATCGCACGCTACGCGGTGGAAGCTGGTACAACGGCGAATACGGGCACTCCCGCGTGTCCAACCGCAACCCCTCCTACTACCGCGGCCCGCGGGATCCGGACCATCCTTACTACGCGATCGGATTCCGGGTGCTGTTCACTTCCGGATTCAGCGTCGCCTCCGCGGCGGAACAACGAACCGCCGGGCTCTTTCTAAACGCAGCGAAGGCCGCTCCCGGCTACACGCTCTTTGCCCCGAAGCACGGGACCACCACCTACCTGATGGCGAATGACGGGCGCATTGTCCACTCCTGGAAGAGCGAATACGAGCCCGGACAATCTGTGTACCTGCTTCCCAATGGCAACCTGCTACGCGCAGGCATGCTGCGCGTGGCGGGCGGCATCGGGGGCGGTGAGGGCGGCATCATCGAGGAGTTCGACTGGAACGGAAACCTGGTTTGGGAATTCCGCCACGCCACGCGCGATTACCAGTTGCACCACGACATCAAGCCGCTCCCCAACGGAAATGTCCTCGCACTCATGGTGGAACGCAAGTCCGAGGAGGAGTGCATCCGCGCCGGCTTCAATCCCGAGATGCTGCGCGACGGGCAGCTCAATCCCGACGCGGTAATCGAAATCCAGCGCAGCGGCCCCAAGTCCGGCACGATCGTCTGGGAGTGGCACGTGTGGGACCACCTGGTTCAGGACTTTGACAGGACGAAGGCCAATTACGGCGACGTCGCGACCCACCCGGAGTTGATCGACGCGCATGGATCCGGACGTGGCCTCCCGTCCTTCTGGAACCACATAAACTCGGTGGCCTACGACGAAAAGCTGGACCAGATCGTACTCAGCGTTCGCGGCTTCAACGAAGTCTGGGTGATCGACCACGGCACGACGATAAAGGAAGCGGCCGGCCACAAGGGTGGCAGGCGCGGCAAAGGCGGCGACCTGCTCTACCGCTGGGGCAATCCGGTCTCCTACAAGCGCGGGACAAACCGCGACCGGCAGCTATTCCAGCAGCACGATGCGCATTGGATCCCCGGCGGATATCCCGGCGCCGGCCACATGTTGATCTTCAACAACGGTCTGGACCGCGGCTGGTCCACCATCGAGGAGATTGTTTTGCCGCTCGATCCGAACGGCAGCTATCGCCTTGATGCCGGTAAGCCTTTTGGTCCGGAGAAACCGGTTTGGAGTTACAAAGCCAACCCGCCGGACCAGTTCTACTCCGCGGAAATCTCAGGCACCCATCGACTTCCAAACGGCAATACACTCATCTGCGCCGGAGTACGCGGCGTCTTTTTTGAGGTGACGCCGTCTGGCGACAAGGTCTGGGAATACGTCAATCCCGAAGTGCGTGGCGGAATTCTCGCGCAAGGCGAAATGCCCGGCAGGGATCATCGCGGACACAACTGGAACGCGGTGTTCAAAATCCATCGCTATGAGCCGGAATATGCCGGGCTGCAAGGCCGCGACTTGACCACCGGCAAAGTCCTGGAACTGCCCGCCTCGCAGCGCGGAAAGACGGGGCTCGACCGGCTCGACGCCCGCCCGGAGGACGGCCGCAAGGGCGGCAAAGGCCGGAAGAAAGGTCCGGAAAGGAAAAAGCAATGAAGCTCGCGATGATCTTCAGCGTGCTCTTTTCAGGAGCAATCTTCGCTGCTGAGCGGCTACAGGGTCCAACCGAGCTTCTCTTCTGGGACAAGGCGAAAGCCCATAACGGCTACACGCTCTTCGCCGCTGCCGGAACCACTTACCTCATCGACATGCAGGGCAAAGTGGTACACACCTGGCGCATCGGAACCAACCCGCGTCTGCTCGACAACGGCCGCCTGCTCGACGCATCGCGCGACGATCCGAGCGGCTTCCAGGGGTTCCAGGAACTCGACTGGGACGGCAACGTCGTCTGGGAATACGTTGAGAAGCGCGCAGGCTACGCGCCGCACCACGACTGGGTGCGCATCTTCAACCGCAAGTTGAACGCGCCTACTACGCTGTACATCGCCAACCGGTGGATCTCCCGGGAACAGGGGTTCGCCGCTGGAGCCCGTCGCGTCGAGGACGGCGCGCAAATGGACGCTGTGGTTGAAGTGGATATGCAGGGCAACGTCGTCTGGGAATGGTGGTTCCTCGACCACGTGGTCCACGACCTTGATCCCGCCAAGCCCAATTACACCGGCGCCGGCAGGAAAATCTCGGACTATCCCGGCCGCCTCAATATCAATCTGCCGGGCCGGCCCCTGCGGCGCGACTGGCTGCATTGCAACTCGCTCGACTACAATGCCGAGCTTGATCAGATTGTCATCAACTCCGTCCAGGGTGAGTTGTACGTCATCGATCACGGGGGCACCTTCGTTGCCGGCGACCCCGAGGCCAGCATCGCCAAGGCGAAGGGCCCGGCCGGTGATTTCCTCTACCGCTTCGGTGATCCTGCGCGCCACCAGCAGGGCGACCCGCCGCGCGTGCTGGAGAATTGGGACACGGCCACCTCCGGCCACAAGCAGATGGGCGGCTCGCACCACGCGCACTGGATCGCCACCGGCCTTCCGGGCGCCGGTCACCTGATGGTCTTCAACAACGGTCAGTACCTGTTTGAGCGAACGCCGCAGTCCTCGATTCTGGAAATCAATCCCTTCCTCGACGCCTCAGGCCGGGATATGGGCAGGTACGTCAATCCCCCGGACGTCGGGTACCGTGAAGAGCGCTATCATCGCGATACGCACAAAGCGCCGCGGTTGATCTCCAGGCAGATCGTATGGAGCTACCGCTCGAAGAGCAACATGGGATTCTTCAGTCATATTGGATCCGGGGCCCAGCGGCTTCCGAACGGAAATACGTTGATTTGTTCAGACACCGAGGGGCATCTCTTCGAAGTTACGGCTGACGGCGAACTTGTCTGGGAGTACATCAACCCGGTCACTAGGGAAGGCGCGCTCAAGACCATACCGGACGCCCTTCCCATGACCAACTCCGTCTTCCGCGCCCTTCGCTACACAGCCGATCATCCGGCCCTGAAAGGCCGCGAGTTAGGCCCGCAGATGGCGATCACCGACATGCCTGCGTGTCCCCGGCCCCGCCGTGCCGAGCGTCCCAAGCCAGAGGGCAGGAATGTTCGCTAGGCCACTGCTTGCCGGTGTCAGTGTCGTTCTTGCCTGTGCCTGCTTCCTGCTGCCGGCCCAGCAACGCGGCCGTGCCGGCAAGCGCGGGCCACAGAGCGAGGTCTTCCACACCTCTGTCCCGGAGCGGGCCTTTGATCTCATCCTCACCCGTCCCACCAACCGCTCCGTGACGGCGAGCATTCTTGCTTACGACAATCTCGAAGGCTTCATGGAGTACGGCGCCAGGCCCGGCGTTTACCCGGGCAGGACAGCGAGGTTCCAACTCTCAAAAGGAGAGCCGCGGCAGGTCGTGCTGGAAGCTCTACAGCCGGACACACGCTACTACTACCGCCTGCGCCACCGCACGCCAGGCGCCTCCGGTTTTGCTGAATCGGCGCAGTGGACCTTCCACACGCAGCGTGCTCCCGCCGCTCCCTTCACCTTCGCCGTACAAGCCGATTCGCACCTCGACGAGAACGCGAGCCCCGATGTCTACAGGCTCACCTTGGGGAACATGCTTGCGGCCAAGCCCGACTTCCTGATCGATCTCGGCGACACGTTCATGACCGACAAGCGGCGGAGCGACTTCCGGCAGGCCCTCCCGCAGTACCTTGCGCAGCGCTACTACTTCGGCCTGGTGGGCCACTCCACGCCCCTGTTCCTGGTGCTCGGCAACCACGATGGAGAGGGTGGCTCGCGCGCGGAGATGGCGGAGTGGTCGATCGGACTGCGGCGCCGCTTTTTCCCCAACCCGCGCCCCGACGCTTTTTACACCGGGAATCGGGAGCCCCTGGAGAACTACTACGCGTGGGAATGGGGGAGCGCCCTGTTCCTCGTTCTCGATCCCTACTGGCCGACCACCAGCCGTGCACGCGGCGACAACTGGAACTGGACGCTCGGCCCGGCTCAGTATCGTTGGCTGGGGCAAGTTCTCGCCAGCAGCAAGTCGCGACTGAAGTTCGTCTTTATCCACCATCCCGTGGGCGGCAAGGATCAACCGATTCGAGGCGGCATCGAGGCCGCGAAATACAACGAATGGGGCGGCCGCAACTCGGACAGCAGCGACGGTTTCAAAAGTCACCGCCCCGGCTGGGAGATGCCGGTTCACCAGCTTCTGGTGAAGCACAAGGTCTCCATTGTCTTTCACGGCCACGATCACATGTTTGCCAGGGAGGAGCTGGACGGCGTCGTGTATCAATTGGTGCCGCAGCCAGGTCAGCAGAGGGCCGGCGCGCCGCGTAACGCCAAGGACTATGGTTACGTGCACGGCCCAGTGCTTGGAGGTGCTGGCTACGTTCGCGTCGAAGTGGCTCAGGACGAGGCGATCGTTGACTATGTCCTCTCGCTATTGCCTCAAGCGGAAGCGGCGAACCGGAAGAATGGCGCTGCCTCGTATTCGTATCGCATCCGAAGCGGCGCGGGAAGGTAGGCAGCTACGGGGTTCCGTCTCCCTGGGCGAAGCTATGAAATCGCATCGAGCTATCTCGATGTTACAGTACTGCCCGCCGACCGAAGCCGCCTTCGTAATCGTTGACGCGGTTGACAGCGCCAGCACCGAATGATGTTGCGTATGTGGCAGAAAGCGAACGAGATACGAATTGCACTGATCTCCAGAATTCGAGAACGTCTCTCCGCGAGTCAACTGCAGCGATCAACACCCGTGGAGACTGGGTTCGGAAAAACGCGACTCCTGGGGAGCCAACTCCCTTATTTTCTAAATCTTAGACTCCAATTTAGTTGACAGCCCCGCCAAATGCGCCTTGCGCGTATCCCAAACATTTTGGGCATTTTACGGTTTTCCCCCATTCTCCAGTTCGAAGTTCATTGCTCCGGGGTGCGGACTCAACCATGCAGGTTGAGCCGATTGGCCTCTCTCAACCGGTCGAACTCTCGGGGTTCTCTGTTGACACCCCAGCGTTTGTTGACACTCCGTTTGAGAGAGGGGGACCGGTCTGACGATTTTCAAAACTCGGGTTCGCTAGGCGGACAATGGAAGTGATCCTCCATGGCATTCGACGCCTTTGGCGAGGGTCGCACACGAAGGCCGGTTCGGTGCGTCATCTACACCCGCCAGTCGGTGGGTTCCTCGGACGAGCTTTCTTCTTGCGCGATTCAGCGGGAGGCGTGTGCCGTGTTCGCCGCAGCTCAAGGCTGGAGTGTTGTCGACGAGGCTTTTGACGATGTCGGATTCTCTGGGGCCACATTGGATCGTCCGGGTTTACAGAAGCTACTCGCCTTCGTGCGGCAAGTTGGCGCCGACCGCATCCTCATTCACCGTCTCGATCGCCTATCGCGGAATGTCCGAGACTGCGTCGGCCTGTTGGACGAGTTTCGCCGCCTGAAGCTGGATCTTGTCATCGTCACCGCACCCGAATTGGGGCATGCGGCCCAGGATCATTTCCTGTTGAACATCATGGCGTCGTTCGCAGAGTTCGAACGCGAAATGATCGCCGGACGGATCGCCGAAGCGCGCGCCGCTTTGAAAACACAGGCGAGGCGCATCGCCGGCGCTGTTCCATTCGGTTACGATGCCGACGCGAGAACGAAACAACTCGTGCCAGGCAGAAATCATTCGATGGATGTTCGGAGAAGCCGCTGCCGGAAAGCGGCCCGCTGAAATCGCCGAGACCGCGAACAAACTGCGTTATCGCACCAAGGCGGACGGGCGATGGAGTGCGCGGCAGGTGGTTGCAATATTGAGAATTCCCGTCTACGTCGGCAGATTCAAGGACGGCAAAGGCGAAAGACGAAGCTGTCACCAGCCGATCGTCGACATGGCAGTGTTTGAAGCGGCAGGGCGGGCGATTGATTCCCGTCGGACCGGCAAGCCGGAACCCACGCGATACGGTCCCGTCTGGCCATTGAAGGGGAAGGTTTATTGTTGCCGCTGTGGACGGATTCTAACTCCGCACAGCTGCCGGCATGGGATGAAGGTCTATCGATACTATCGGTGCCGGGCGATTTCTGGTGGCCGGGAGCCATGTGGGTATCAGGTTTCGGCCAATCGGTTGGAGCGGGCGGTGGATCTTCACTTCCCGTGGCGGGTCCGGCGCTCGATGACAAGCAGCCAACTGTCCGATCTGGTGGATTACGTCGAATATGACCCGCGCCGAGACGAGTTCACCCTCTATTGGAAAAAGCCGACGTCCTGATGCACCAGCAATCGCCTCACCGCCGCGGCGTTCTCCGTTGCTCCCGGCTCGATCCCCTGATGCTCACCGAAACGTTGGCCGTCGATGTAGATGATCAGCACCTCGACATGCTCCCACCTCCTCTCTTGCAGCAACTTCAATTGCTCGCTGCAGGCTTCCACGGCTTGCCGGCTGACCGAACTGCGGGATACCCCTACGGTTTCGGCCATCTTCGGCAGCACTTCCACGTATTCCCGCGTCGAGACGCCCCGCAGCAACGCACCCAGCATGCGATCCATCACGGGGCGATCTTTCCGCAGCGATTCGCAGGCGGGGATCTGGATCTCCCCTTTCGTCTTGTGCCGAAGCCGCGGCCGTTTCACTTCACCTTTCGGTCGGCCAGAGGCACTTGCCCTGGTTGCGAACCATGCCAGCGGATCTCCCCGCTCACCTTGCCGGGCGTTCGAGGCCCGGCAACTTCCTCAGCGCTCAAGGTCAAGATCGTTTCCAGCGTGTGGGAGGCCTACTTCGTGGATGACGGTGTTGACCACCTGGCTCGCGCTTTGGATCATCTCCACCAACGGCAGCAGGATCTGGCCATTGGCCTGGCAGACTTGTTGAATGACCTCGGCAGACTCCCGGCCAGCCTGGGTCACAATGTGGTACGTTTTCTTCACGGCGGTTGGTTCCCTTTCTAGGATTTATGGTGTGGAAACCGGATCCTATCGAAACCCGGCGCCACCCGCCGTTACCAACCTTCAACTACGTCTGGGACACTCTCTCGATCCGCCCGCGGCCAGATTTTCGTCCAGCGGCTTGACGTTGCCGATGAGATTGGTTCCAGCCGCTTATGGCACTGCCCCTTTACCAGGCAGCGGCGGCTGATGGCCGAGTTGCGCCAGCACGGCCAGGTTGTCCCACGTAACCCACAGTTCGGCGATTTTTCCCTCGACTACGCGAAACACACCGCTATAGTCAAGCTCAAAACGCTTCCCGGAGGGCGGGACGGGGCCCCATTGTCCGGTCTGCGTGCCAGAATACGTGCAGTAGAAAGCGACGAATTCCCCCTCGGCAACCAGGAATTGCACGCTGGTCTGCCCGTCGGGCACGGCCCTCCAATCCTCTTGAAGAAAGCATTTGAAGTCATCGAGGCTGCGAACCTCGAAAGAAGGCGTCGCCTGGCAATGGCGTACGAACTGCGATGCCACGACGTCGTCCAGCAAGTCCAGATTGTGGTTGTTCAGGGCTTCACCAAATCGCCGTACCACCGACTTGTTATCGACCTCCAAATCTCCCATGGTTCCCATCATAGTCAGGCCGAACCGCTAGTTGCCGGAGAATGCTGCGATGAAGCACCCAGGTCCAGCACCGGTGTAGGCTGCCTCGAATCGCATGCGCAGCCCTTCGAGCTTACCTCCGTTCCCATGGCCGGTTGCGCTGTAGGAGACGCTGTTGGTGAGCATGTCGAACATGCCGCCCCAGGAGCCTTCCCATTGTCCCCCGGCGCCAGGAATCACCCAAGCAAAGTGCCCCCAACAATGACCGTAGTAGTTCTGATCCAGAACGCAGTGAGT
>JAEUQG010000010.1 GCA_016789755.1 Bryobacterales bacterium | reverse complement strand
GAGTTGCTTGCCGTCGAGCGCGTAGGCAACCAGGCCGAAGTCGGCGAAGAAGGCGAAGACGCGGCGGCCGTCGGTGACGGGGGGGGGGGCGGCGCTATGATTGAGTGCGTTTCTGGTTTCCTGGCGCGGGGCGCGGACGGCACGGCGCCACAGTTCGCGGCCGGTGGCGCGATCGAGGCAGAGCGTGATCAGATCGTGGCCTTCGGCGGCGGTGAGGAAGATGCGGTCCGCGATCAGCACGGGCGACGATTTGCCCATCGGGACCGGTGTTTTCCAGACGGCGTTCCGGGATGGGCCGAATTCCACCGGCATCGGTCCGCATTCGGGGCAGAGGCCCGCGCCGCCGTGCCCGCGGAACTGCGGCCAATCGGCGCCGGAGAGGGCGGCCGCCAGCGGCAAACAGAGAAGGGCGCGCATGGTTTATTCATCTTACGCATTTCCTGAGCGATGATAGGAGTATGAGGCTGCTGCGCTTCTCCCTGTTGGTGCTGCTGGGTTGCTTTGCCGCTTTGGCGCAGATGAAGCTGACCATCCGGCAATTGACCAGCTTCATGGAGTCTTCCATCCGGCTGAAGCATCCGGATAAGCAGGTGGCGGAGTATCTGAAGAAGGTCACGTTGAGCGAACGGCTGGATGAGCGGACGATCGAGACGTGGCAGGGGCTGGGGATCGGGCCGCGGACGGTGGAGGTGCTGCGGGCCATGGCGGAGGCATCGAATGCATTGCCGAAGCCGGTTGCGCCGGCGCCGAAGCCTGTGGCGCCGGCCATTCCGCCGCCATCGGCGCAAGAGCAGCAGAAGATTCTCGACGATGTGCGCAACTATGCGTTGAGCTACGCCAAGCGGCTGCCGGATTTTATCTGCGTGCAGGTGACGCGGCGCTACGACGATCCGACGGGGCTGGAGTTTTGGCGCACGCTGGACACGATTACGGAGCGGCTGACGTATTTCGAGCAGAAGGAAGATTACAAGGTCGTGCTGATCAACGGGCGGCCGACGGATATCTCCCACGATAAGCTGGGGGGCTCGTCGTCGTCGGGTGAGTTCGGAACGTTGATGCGGGAGATTTTCGAGCCGGAAAGCGAGACCACGTTCCGGTGGGACCGCTGGGTGACGCTGCGCGGGCGGCGCAATCATGTGTACCGTTACGCCGTGTCGCAGGCGAAATCGAAATACCGGATCGACTACCAGCGCAGCATGAGCATCGTGCCGGCGTATCAGGGACAGATCTACGTCGATGCGGATTATTTCACGGTGAGCCGCATCACGATGGAGGCGGTGAACATTCCTCCGAGTTTTCCGGTGCAGCAGGCGGGCACAATGCTCGATTTCGATTTCATCAAGATCGGCGAGACCGAACATGTGTTGCCGCTGCGGGCGCAGGTGCGGATGCGGGAAGGCAGGAATCTGGTGAAGAACGAAGTGGAGTTCCGGTTGTACCGCAAGTTCGGGGCGGAGGCGACGATCAAGTTCGACACTCCGGACCCGCTGCCGGAAGAGGCGACGCAGGAGCAGCCTGCACAGGCGCCCCAGAAAAAGCAATAATCCTTGTCATGATCCAATGGGCGTTGCTGTTCTGCGCCGCGGCGCGCGCGGTGGCGGCGGATTACTATGTGGATGCGGCTGGCGGGAGCGATGCAGCGGCCGGCACGTCGGCGAAGACCGCCTGGCAATCTCTCGAAAAGGTGAATGGACGCAAGTTCGCGCCGGGGGATCGGATTCTGTTGCGGAGCGGTTCGCGCTGGGTGGGCGGATTGCGGATATCGTCTTCCGGTGCGGCGGGACGGCCGATTGTGGTGGGGCGCTATGGGAACGGGGCGCGGCCGCGCATCGACGGGGAAGGGCGCGTGGTGGACGCGGTGCTGGTGGAGAACGCGGAGTATGTCGAAGTGCGGGATCTGGAGATCACCAACCGCGGCGCGGAAGCGGCGTTGCGGCGCGGCGTGCATGTGCTGCTGGACGATTTCGGCGACGCGCGTGGGATTGTGCTGAGCGGGCTGTACGTGCATGACGTCAACGGAATCCAGAAGGACAAGGGCAATGGCGGAATCATTCTGCGCACGCAGGGGATGAAGAAGCCATCGCGGTTCGATGGATTGCTGGTGGAGCGAAACGTGGTGTGGAAGGTGGACCGGTCGGGGATTCTGCTGCACAGCTATTATTGGGCGCGGGAGCGCTGGCATCCGAGCCTGCGCGTGGTGATTCGCGACAACCAGGTGGAAGACATCGGCGGCGACGGCATCGTGGTGTGGGCCACCGATGGAGCGCTGGTGGAGCACAACATTTCCCGCGATGCGAACCGGCGCGCGGATAGTTACAACGTCGGTATCTGGCCGTGGTCGAGCGACAACGCAGTGTTCCAGTGGAACGAGGCGGCGTCGACGCGGACGATGAAGGACGGGCACGGGTTCGATTCCGACTACAACTCGCGCAATACGGTGTTTCAGTACAACTACAGCCACGACAACGAAGGGGGCTTCATACTGATCTGCAATGACGGCGGCCATCCGGCGAAGTGGAACAGCGGCACGCGGGGGACGGTGGTGCGCCACAACATCAGCCGCAACGACCGGGAGCGGATTTTCAACGTGAGCGGGCCGGTGGATGGCGCCCTGATTCACGACAATGCGGTTTATGTGGGAGCGGGGCTGGAGGTACAAATGGTGGTGATGGGGGATTGGAAGGGCTGGCCGAAGAATACGGTGTTGCGGGGCAATTCGTTTTATGTGGAAGGGCGTGCGGCGTACGGGCATGGCGTGGAGCGGGACAAGGCTGGGAAGTACCGTTTGGCGGAGGGGTATGGTTTGGCGGAGCGGGTGGTGTTTGAGGGCAACCGTTATTACGGACAGCATCGGAACAGACCGGCGGATGCATCGGGCGTGGTGAAGGAGAAGGTGGAAGCGCCGGCGCTCGATTGGAACGGGCCGCGATTCGATGCGTCGCAAAGCGAGGGGTTCGACGCGTTTCTCAAGGCGCACCGGCAATGGATGCGTGAGCTGTTTGAAAAGCAGTTCGGGCGTGCGGCCTTGTCGCGGCGTTAAAGCCGGCTAGTTTTTCACCATGCGGAAGCGGGCGACGAGGACGATTTGTTTGCGCTTCTCATTGAAGGAATGAAAAATGGCGACGACCGTGCCGTCGTCGAGCACGCTGGCCGAAGGATAGCCGATGTGGCGGTAGCCGCTGTCGATGGCGGTGCGTGAGGCAGCGATGTCGCGCGTGTCGTAATTGGGCGCGGAATAGAGCACACTGGCGTTCTCTTCCTTCCAGGCGCGGCCGTCCGTGGCGACGGCAACCTTGACGCTCATCGGGTCTTTGCGATGACCGTAAATGTTGAGGATGCTGCCGTCCTTCAGCGTGACGAGATCGGCGGGATAGCCCCAGACATCGGTACGGCGCTGGGGAGTCCAGGTTGCGCCTCCGTCCTCGGATTCGGAAAAGAAGAGATAGCCGGCGGGAGGATTGTTGCTGAAGACGCTGAGGCGTTCGCGGGTGAGCGCGACCAGGCGGCCGTCGCGCGTGCGGGCCACGCCGGGTTCGTAGAACTGGCGCAATCCGGAAGGATCGTAAGCGATGGTGCCGTAGGCGTGCCAACTGATACCCTGATCGCCGGACCAGAGCAAGGTGGCGCGCGAGGGATCGCGATAGGTGCCGACGGCGTGGGCCGATTCGAGCGCTCCGTAGACCGCGAGGCGGAGCGTGCCATCGGGCATTTCGATGGGATTATCCCAAATGCCGGCGACGCGGAGGGGCCAGGCATCGATGCGTTCGGGCGCGGTCCAGGTCTTGCCGCGGTCGGTGGAGCGGGCGACGAAGCCGCCGCGGAAGCGGGCTTCGGTCCCTTCGACGCGTCCGGCGGCGGTGTTGACGAGGGCGAAGGCGAGCAGCGTTCCGTCCTTGAGGATGAAGCAGGCCGGGGAAGTGAAGCCCCAGTTGGCGGACTGGCGCATGGCGACGGTGAGCGAGCTACGATCCCAGGTGCGTCCGCTGTCGTGTGAGGCCATGAACATGATGTCGCCATCGTCGGTGTGGCGCAGACCGCGATGGCGGACGTAGACGGCGATGGCTTCCGAGCCGCGCGTGTCGATGCTCGCTTCGGAGATGAAGTTGTCGGGGTCTTCGACGAGTTCCTGAATTTGCAGGCCTTCGATGCGGTAATTGGGGGCGGCGCCGAGCCAGGAGGCGGCAGCAAGCAGCAGGATGTAGTTCATTGGCTTTTGATCCATTCGAGAGTGGCTTCCCAATCGAGGAGGCCGGTGGTGGCGCCGAGCGATTGCACGTTGAGAGCGCCGACGGCGTTGGCGATGCGGGCGGCTTCGTGCAGGGCGAAGCCTCGCTGCAAGGCGGACAGGAAGGCGCCGGCAAAGCAATCCCCGGCGCCGGTGGTATCGACCACGGAAACGTCGAAGGCCGGAATGTGTGTGGCGTCGTCGCCCTGGAAGATGACGCATCCGCGCGGGCCGCATTTGAGGACCAGCGTCGACGCGCCGTGTTTGCGGAAGAAGCGCCAGATCTTGTCGTGTTCATGCGTGCCGGTGAGCATGAGCGCTTCATCTTCGTTGGCGAAGAGAATGCCGGTGTGGGGAAGCGAAGGCCCGAGCACGCGCATCCATTCGCCGAGCGCGTCCCAGGCGGTGTCGAGCGAAGTGTGCAGGCCGAGCGATTTGGCCTGCTGCAGCAGCGCCGGGGCGAAGCTGCGCAGATGCAGAATAGCGAAGGGATTGCCGATGTGGAGGCGGCTGAAACCGCGGGCGAGATCGGGGGTGAGGCGGAAGGGTTCGGAGAAGAGCAGGCGTCCCACTCCGGGTTGATGCAGGAAGGCGCGGGTGCCGTCGGATTTGACGAGCGCGACGGTGGTGGCGGTGCCCGCGGAGAGGCGTTGGATGGCGGAGATATCGACGCTGCATTCGCTGAGGCGGGCGAGGGCCATTTCGGCGAAGGCATCGTTGCCGACGGCGCCGATGAGGCGCACCGGGATGCCGAGCTTGCCGATGGCCGCCGACGTATTGGCGCCGTTGCCTCCGAGCGAAGGGGCGATGGAATCCACCCATCGGGTGCCTCCCCATTGGATCTCATCGACGGGGCGGGTGAGGATATCGACAACGATGTTGCCGGTGGTGAGAATACCGGGGATCATGGTGCGGTTCCGGAGAAAGCATCGATAGCGGCGCGGGGGATAGGCCACACGCCGGAGATCTTCGCGCTGTTCACCGAGAACGTGCCCGCGCTGAGTATGCCGCTGAGTGTGGGGGCCTGCGGTTGGCGAGGCATGGTGCGTTGCAGCACGGTGGTGGCGGCCTTCAGTTCGCGGACGATTTGTTCGGCGTGCTCGGCGGTGCGGCATTCGGCTTCCAGACGCGCCTCAAAGGCCGAACCCGCTGCTCCGAAGGAGAGCAGCACCTGGCTGCTGGTGGAAAGGGCAGTGGCGAACAAGTGCGTGGCTGCGGGCAGGGCTGAGGCATCGCGGAACGAATCCGGCGGGATGAGCAACCAGATGGGTTGCGTGGGAAGTTTCGGATTGGCGCCGTTGGGGCGATTGAGTTTGGTGACGGCTTCGGAATCGGTGCTGCTGGCGAAGGCAAGCAGGCCGGCGGCGATGCGCTGGTAGGAGAGATGGCGGCCCGGCGTCGAGGCAGGCATGCGGCAGATGCCGTCTTTACAGGCGCCTCCGTGTTTCGAGGCGTACTGCTGCATGTTGTGCCAATCGAAGCGTCCGGTGAGGAAGGCGAGAGTTTCCCCGGCGCTGTAGGAAGCGAGGACGAAATCGAGGTCCTTCTTGTAGTCGAAGCCGGTTTCCTTGACGAAGGAGAGGTAGTCGGGTTCTTCGGCGGACTTGCCGGCGAGGCGGTCGACGATGCCGGCGGCGCGCAGCGTTTTGACGTCGATCGCGAGGCGGAGGTTCGTCACAGGCAGACGCGCGAGTTGTTCGGCGGGCGCGATGCCGACGAAGTAGCCGCGGTAGATCCAGGTGCCGACGGCGAATCCGGAGAGAAGGCAGGCGGCGGTGATGACGATGCGCGCCGGCGAGGCCACGGGGTTAGACCGTTGCCGTTTCGGCGGCGCGGGCTTCCTTCCAAAGCTTGATGTAGCCGCGCATGTCGGCCATCATGCGATCGAAGGTGGGCAAGTGCAGGGATTGGGCGCCGTCGCTGACCGCCTTTTCCGGGCACGGGTGGACTTCAAGGATGAGGCCGTCGGCGCCGATGGCAACCGCTGCGCGCGAGAGCGCTGGGACAAGGCTGCGCTTGCCGGTGGCGTGGCTCGGATCTATGACGATGGGCAGATGGGTAAGTTCGTTGAGCACCGGCACGGCGGTAATATCGCACGTGTTGCGGGTGGCGGTTTCGAAGGTGCGGATGCCGCGCTCGCAGAGGATGACGTTGGGATTGCCGTGCGCGACGATGTATTCGGCGGACATGAGCAGTTCGCGGATGGTGGAACTGAGTCCGCGCTTGAGCAGCACGGGGCGGCCGCAGGCGCCAAGCACTTTGAGCAGCGCGAAATTCTGCATGTTGCGCGCGCCGACCTGCATGATGTCGGCGTATTCGGCAACGAGTTCGACGTCGCGGTCGCTCATCACTTCGGTGACGATGGCGAGTCCGGTGGCCTGGCGGGCTTTGGCCAGCAGCTTGAGTCCTTCTTCGGCCATGCCTTGGAAGTCGTAGGGCGAAGTGCGGGGTTTGAAGGCGCCGCCGCGCAGCACCTTGGCGCCGGCCTTGGCGACCGCGTGCGCGCTCTCCATGATCTGCGCTTCGCTTTCGACCGAGCAGGGACCGGCCATGACGACGAATTCCTCGCCGCCGATTTCAACGCCGGGGCCGAGGCGGATGGCGGTGCGGCCGGGGCGGAACTCCTTGCTGACGAATTTGTAGGGGGCGGAGATGCGGACGGCTTTTTCGACGCAGGGCATGGCTTCAAGCGATTCCAGGCAGTGCGTGACGTCGCCCATGCCGACGGCTCCGATGACGACGCGTTCCTCGCCTTCGATGGCGTGGATCTTGTAGCCGAAGTCGCGGATGCGTTCGCAGACGGATTCGATTTCAGCCTTGGTGGCGTAGCGCTTCATGGAGACGATCATGGCTTGATATACCTCTCTAAAAATCGAAAACCCACTCTTTGGGAGTGGGTTGGTTTACCGGACTCGAAAAACTCGCTAATACCCAACGCCACTCGACCGGTCAGCTTCGGTACCGAAATCGAAAGCTAAAACTGGCGGTGTAGCGGGGCATGAAGAGACAAGTATACAACAAGTCCGTTCAGCGGTGGACATCGTGGAAGGCGAGCATGGCGGGAAGGCGTTCCTCGCGCTCCGGGTCGAAGCCGCAGTGTCCGCTGAACTCACGGGGGTTTTCATAGGTGCCGAAGAGCATGTCCCACCAGGTGATGTCGCCGTAGTTATTCTCATGGCGCCCGTACTCGTGATGGATGCGGTGCATTTCGGGGCGTTGAAAGAGGTCGCCTATCCAGTGCGGCGTGCGGATATTGGCGTGATAGAAGAACTCGCCGGCGGC
>JAEUQG010000001.1 GCA_016789755.1 Bryobacterales bacterium | reverse complement strand
AGCTGACTTTGCCCGCCGGTGCGGTTTTCTTGAAGAACAGCCTTTACGTCGCCGCTCCTCCACAAGTCTATCGGTTCGAGGATACGAACAACGACGGGGTTGCGGATGTGAGGGAAGTGCTGGTGGAAGGTTGGAATCTCTCCGCCAACGCCGCCAGTTTGCACGGCCCCATTCTCGGCCCCGACGGTTGGCTCTATCTGACCGATGGCCGTCACGGCTTCAACATCACTACCAGGGATGGCCGCACATACTCGGGAAAAGCTTCTCGCGTCTGGCGTCTCCGTCCAGATGGCACCGGCCTCGAATGGTACGCCGGAGGAGGCTTTGACAACCCTGTCGAAGTAGCCTTCACCGAAGGCGGCGATATGTTCGGCACAATGACTTATTTTCAGGACCCGCGGGACGGTCAACGCGACGCGATCCTCCACTTCGTCGAAGGCGGGGTTTATCCCAAACCATATCCGGTCACGGACGAGTTCAAGCAAACCGGCGACCTGATGCCCGTCATGACGAAGTTCGCCCGTGTAGCGCCGAGCGGTTTGCTGCGTTACCGAGGTACAAGTTTCGGTCCTGAATTCGACGGCAATCTCTTTACCGCGCATTTCAACTCTCATCGCGTCCTCCGCCACAAGGTTTCTCGCGAGGGCGCCAGCTATCGGACAGAGGACTCCGATTTCTTTTTCTCCAGCGACCCCGACCTTCATCCCACCGACGTAATGGAAGACCGCGACGGCAGCCTGATCGTCGTCGACACCGGTGCGTGGTTCATCCACGGATGCCCGTTGTCGCGTGTGTCGAAGCCGGATATTCAGGGCATCCTGTACCGCGTCCGCAAGAAGGGCGCGCCCTCCCGCATGCCCGCCAGACAAGCGGCGGGTGCGTCTCGCCTCGACGATCCTAACCCCTACACGGCCGACGATGCCGCCAACGAACTGGTTTGGAAGAAGGATGTTGCCGCGCTCCGCGCGTTCGAGCCCAAGAGCCTACGGGGCGCTTCCCGCCGCGTCTTTGCCCTGTACCGCATCGGCACAACCGAAGCTCTCGCCTCCGTTCGTGAGTCGCTCAACGACGATCGATGGCAAGTGCGGCAAGCGGCCGCCCGTTGCCTCGGCATGGCAAAGGACGCCCAGGCAGTTCCCCGCCTCGTCGAAATGGCGGCCAAGGAAGATCCATCCGTGCGCCGCCAGGTCATCGCCGCGCTCGGCCAGATCGGCGATGTGAAGGCCGTGCCCGCACTGCTCGGCGCGGCGGCCAATCCCGAAGACCGTTACGTCGAACATTCCACCATATACAGCCTCATCCAACTGGGTCAGTCCAGACCGCTGCTATCACGCTTACGGGACCCGTCCCCCAACATCCGCAAAGCCGCTCTGATCGCCCTCGATCAATTGGACAGTAGCCCTCTTAACGAATCGCACGTGCTTCCTTTCCTGAACGCTGAAGAACAAGAGCTGCGCCGGACGGCCCTTTGGGTAGTATCCCGTCATCCCACATGGGGCCCCAAGCTCACGCAAGCCCTGGATGCCCGCCTGCGTTCCCCGCAGTTCAACGAGCGCGAGGCCGAAATGATCTCCCAAGCAATGGCCGCCTTCTGCGCCGACACGAGTCTGAAGAAAACCGTCGGAGCGGCATTGGGCGATGCGTCACTCGATTCCAAACGGCAACTCTTCCTGCTCGAAACCGCCGAGCGCTGCTCCGCCCGAGAGTTTCCAACGGAATGGGCTGGCGGCCTCGACAAGCTCCTTGTCCATAACGATGCCGCGGTTCGGGTGCGCACTATCCAATTGATTCGCGCCCGCGCCGTTGCTGGTCTGGAAGCGCCGCTACGGAAACTCGCAGAGAGCAGCGTCCAGCCGGACGACGTTCGCATCGCCGCGTTGAGCGCTCTCGGGGGCCGGACGCCTCGTCTCTCGAATAGCGAGTTCGCCTATCTTGCTTCGCGGCTCAGCCCGCAAATCGAGGCGCCGGCCAAACTCGCCGCAGGCCAGGTACTCGGCCGCGCCGAACTTACCTCCGAGCAACTGAAAGAGGTTGCCGGCAAATACATGAAAGCTGCCGATCCCATGGTTATCCCGAATCTGCTCGAAACGTTCCGTTACGGGAACGATGAAGCGACGGGATTGATGCTCGTCAAAGCACTCGTCGAAGTCGAATCCGGTCTCGGCAGTGTCGGCGCGCAACGAGTCGAGGAGATACTCAAGAAGTTTCCAGGCGCTGCGCAGCAGGCCGCGAGACCCCTCCTTGCGCGACTCGAACAAGGCCGGGCCCAACGCCTGGAAAGGATCCGCAAACTGGAGGGAGTGCTCACCGCCTCCGGCGACCTCGCCAAAGGGAAGCTGATTTTCTTTGGAGCCAAAGCAGGCTGCTCCAGTTGCCACACGATCGGACTGGAGGGTGGCCATGTTGGCCCCGATCTCACGTCCATCGGAGCGATCCGGTCCCCACACGATCTCCTTGAGGCAATCGTACTGCCAAGCGAAAGCTTCGTCCCTGGCCATGAAGTGTATCGCGTCGAAACAGCCACCGAAGTCTACTCCGGAGTGTTGGGACGCAGCACCCCCGACGCCGTGCGCCTGATCACCGGCCCTGGCGACGAAGTTCGGATTCCCCGGTCTGAGATCAAAAGTATGGGGAATGCTCCCGTTTCTCTCATGCCTGAGGGGCTGGACGAAGTGCTCAACCGCGACGAGATGCGCGACCTCATTGCGTATCTTCGGGCGCAGACCGCGCGCCCGGGCGGCGCCACGCGCGCGGAATAGGCATGCGCGCCGCTCTTGTGTTTGCAGCCGCCTTCTGCTATCACGCCACTGCGCCCGTTACCCACCAAGCCGATTCACGCTGGACAGTCTTCGCCGCGGCAAGCCTACTGCACGAGGGAAACCTCGATTTGAATGAATACCCTCAGGAACTCGCGGCGTCGCAGTTTTACGCCGTCGAATGCATCGCCAACGGCGCCCGCCGTTTCCCCATCGCGAACCTCTCCGAATGTCCGCAAGGCCGACTGTACAACTTTTACCCCGCCGCGGTGAGTATCCTCGCAGTCCCCGCAGTCGCCGCACAATTAGGCTTGCTCGAGTTTCTGCAACCGCTGCTGCGCCCGCTGGCGGCGAAATTCGCGGCACATGCGGTTGTGCATGGCTACCTTCTCGCCGATGTGCGAACTGGATTCCCGATCTTCGAACTGATCGCCGCATCGATCTTCGTGGCGCTAGCCACGGTATTGTTCGACATCCTCGCGTTGCGCCATATCAATCCGCGCAATGCGATCCTCGCGACAATGCTATTTACGGCATGCACGCCGATGCTGTCCACCGCCAGTCGCGCCCTCTGGCAACACGGCATCCTGGCGCTGATCTTGTGTGCCGTGCTGCTGCTGATTCCTCACCCGTCCATCGGCCCCTTACTTGCGCTCGGATTCTTCGTTCGGCCTACCGCCGCCGTCCCGGCTGTCGTCATCGCTGTCTACTTGCTGCGCCACCACCGCGGGCGCGCCATCTCCGCGATGCTTGGCGGCCTGGCGGTTGTGGCCTGCTTCACGGCAATGAACCTCAATACCTACGGAACGCCTCTCGCCCCTTATTTCTTACCTGTCCGCGAAGGCAGCACGTCTCTCGGTCTGCATCCGGCGTTCGCGGAAGCACTGCTGGGGACGCTCTGCTCCCCCGCCCGTGGCGTCCTCGTCTATATGCCGTTCCTGCTTCTGGTTCCGCTCTCGTGGCGTACTGCCGGAGAGTCGTGGCGTCGCCTTGCTCCATGGATTGCCGCCGCCGTGGCCGCACACTGGCTCCTGGTTTCTCTCCACAGCGACTGGTGGGGGGGCCACTCGTTCGGCCCTCGTTACTTCACAGAGGTCGTTCCGCTGCTGCTGTATCTTCTGCTGCCGGCATTCCACTCTCCCAGCAAGCCGCTCCTCACGCTTTGCCTGTCTGCCTTCCTGATCCACTACCGCGGCGCTCACTCACTGTCCACGCAAACATGGAACGTCACTCCGGTCAACGTGAACGCCGCGCCCCAACGCCTCTGGAATTGGAAGGATCTGCCGTTTCTGCGCTAATTCACAGCCAGTTCATCCCTCGAAGGCAGCTTCGGAAAGGCGCCATGCGGCTCCATCTGATACCACACCGCCACCGACGCGATGTCATCCATCAATGGCAGATACTTCCGAGTGTTCCCTTTCCACCCCAACGCCTGGATCGTGACTTTCAGATCGCTTTCAAATCGAACAGGGTCCGTCAGGTGCCACCGGTAGAGACCGAACCGCTGTTGCGACTGGTATAGGCCGTCCGGCTTGATCACCTGAATCAATCCCGTGTACGGTGTGGTGAACGTCTCATACTGCCGCTTCTCCTTGTTCTCGAAGTTGTACGATCCGCAGAAGTAATCCTCGGTCCCCGTTCCAGCTATCGTGGGGAATTGCTTGTCCCCATCCATGAAGAACTTGATCTCTCCTTCACCCCACCAGCCGTTGTTATGCACACCCCACGCCATGTAGGTTCCCACGTAGTGTCCCTTGCCCTTGATGCCATCCGCGATCGTATAGACCTGCTTGTAGGGCAACGGATTGGTGCGCCGGAACTGGGCGTGAAAGTAGGCTGCATCCGCCGGAACCGGCGCCTGCGTGTAGTCGACTTGATAGTAGACGGTCATGGGGTTGTCGTCGATGTTCTCCAGCGTCAGTTTCGCTCGTTTCCGGAACGGCATCGGCCAATAGGAGTTGAACGCGCTCCCTGGATTCACGCAGATCGCCTGTGACGCGATCGGCGCGTACTTTCCCCAACCCATCGCAAAAAAGTCACCGACCGGCACTTCCACAGAGGGAGTGGTCTCATCGTCCCAATACATCCGCAGGATCGAATAGCGCCAGTTCCCTGTCGGCGTCATCCAGATATGCTGAATCGCCCCTTGCGCGTGGATATCGGCCAAGGTGAATGCTGTTCCCGGCTTGATTACCACGTAGGGGTTCACCTTCCACCCCTGCCCCAGCTCCGATGAAGCGGCGGATGCCGACCCTTGCACCGCCATCGCTCCCTTCCCTTTCTCCCCCGTGAGATTCTCGGGGCTGATGGAAAATGTCTTGGCTTTCGCAGTCCGGTAGATATTCTCCAGACTCGATGTCAGCCCCGTGAAAGTGGAATCCTGCGCGGTCGACAGGGTTGCCCCCAGCAGCACCGCAGCCATACGAAAAAATGATTGCATCGAGGAATCTCCTTCCCTGATGTTCTTCAAGCGGGCCAGCCGCGTCAAGCACACCCCCGGTTGCCAAACACATGGAAAACACTTATTTTGGATCATGTCACTGGCGCTGACTCTGCTTCTCTTCCTGGGTCTTTTCGCCCCTCCAATGG
>JAEUQG010000567.1 GCA_016789755.1 Bryobacterales bacterium | reverse complement strand
CCAGCCTTCAAGGGGAGTTCAAACGGAATCGACATATTGTCCTTAAAGCGACAGTGACTTCAAGTATTGACGGAACGGCGCGCCCAGATCGTGCCGCTTTAGCGCGAATTCCACCGTCGCCTTGAGGAACCCGAGCTTGTCTCCGGCATCGTAACGCTTACCCTCGAATTTCAGTCCGTAGATCGGCCGGCTGCGCAGCAAATGCTTCAGCGAGTCCGTCAATTGGATCTCGCCGCCCGAGCCCGGCGCGATCGCTTCGATCGATTCAAAAATCTCCGGAGTCAGAATGTAGCGTCCGATGATCGCCAGATTGGAAGGCGCCTCTCCCTGCTTCGGCTTCTCCACCAGATTGTGAATGCGGTACAGGCTGTGGTCTCCCAACCCCGGGTGCGCGATCGGGTCCGCGTTCACCACACCGTACGAGGAGATCTCCGGCCCATCCACTTCCATCAGCGCCACGACCGATGCTCCGTAGAAACTGTGGATCTCCAGCAGTTGCTGCAGGCAGGGAATTTCGGCATCGATCACATCATCGGAAAGCACCACCGAAAACGGCTCCGGACCCACCAATTCCTTCACGCGCAGCACGGCATGCCCGAGTCCCAACGCTTCTTTCTGCCGCACATAGGAAACATCGATCATGTCCGAGATGCTGCGCACCTGTGCCAGCGTGTCGCGTTTGCCGCGTGTTTCGAGCATGTGCTCCAATTCGAAGCTGACGTCGAAGTGGTCTTCGATGGCGCTCTTGCCGCGCCCCGTGACGATGATGATATTGTTCATCCCGGAATGGATCGCTTCCTCCACTCCGTATTGGATTAGAGGCTTGTCCACCAACGGCAGCATCTCTTTCGGTTGCGCTTTCGTTGCCGGCAGGAAGCGAGTCCCCAGGCCCGCCGCGGGAAAAACAGCCTTACGAACTTTCGATGACATCCCTTCTATTCTAAACTCCATAGTTGAGCCTGAGCCCGACAATCAGGTACATAAGAGAAGGAACATGGACGATCGCACGCAAATGGCACGGGAGCTTTTCCAGAAAGCCTACCGGATGCAAATGGAAGGCGAACTGGACCTCGCGGTGTCGCTGTACAAGAAGTCGATCGCGCTGAAACCCACGGCCGAAGCCTATACGTTTCTCGGCTGGACTTACCATTTCCAGGGCAAGTTGGAAGAGGCCATCGAGGAATGCAAGAAAGCCATTGACACCGACCCTACCTTCGGCAACCCCTATAACGACATCGGCGCCTACCTCATCGAGTTGGGGAAACCGGAGGAGGCAGTGCCTTGGCTGGAGCAAGCGATTCAGAGCAAGCGCTACGAGGCCTATCACTACCCCTGGTACAACCTGGGCCGCGTCTATGTATCCATGGAAATCTATTCCAAGGCCCGCGAATGCTTTCTCAAATCGGCCGAAGTGAGCCCAGGCTACGCCCCCGCCCTCGATGCAGTGGAAAAGCTCCGCCGCATGATGCAATAGCTACAGCTTGAAAAATATCCGCCGCTGGTACAACCACCAGCACAGGTAAATCTGAAAGGCCACCACCGCGCATTCGTTCAATGCCTGCCCCCATGGCCCCCACCAATTCACCGCCCACCCGGTGAACACCAGTCCGGTTTGCCGCAGCCACCGGTACAGAATCTCGTGAAACAGGTAGATGAAAATCGAGTTCATCCCCACCCAGATCAACGGCCGCACCCAAACTCCACGCCACATCTTCACATCCAGCACCCAGTAAAACAACGCCAGGGCCAATAACGTGTACCCCGTCGAATACACTGCAAAAGAAGCCGTCCAGATCTTCTTGATCGATGGCACAACCAGGTCCATGCCCAGCCCCACCACAATCCCGGCGACACCCAACACCACGAACCTTTGCAGCATTTCCCCAGCCGGCTTGCCGCTACGCAGCCAGAACCCGGCCATCACCCCGAAGATCGTATTGGCGGCCGAAGACACGCAGTTGATCGTCGCGTAACCGCCGCCCCAATGCTTGCCCAACACTGCGCCATCCAGCCACCACCCGATGTTCGCGTTCTTATCCCAGGGACCCGTCACGCCCGGAGCGCTCACCAGCAAATAGAACATCGTGTGCGCGGCCAGCAGCCCGGCGGCCGTCAGAGCCTGCACCTTCCATCCACGGTCCAGCACCGCGTATGCCACCAGGTAGGTGAACGAAAGCTGTCCCAGCACGTTGATCACATCGAAGTTCGGCTTGCCCGCGGAAATCGAACGCGCCATCGTCCCCAGCAACAGCAGCAGCGCGCAGCGCTTCAACACATGCATCCACTCGGCCCGCCGGCCTTCGCCTTCCCCGCGCCGCTTCGCCATCGAAAACGGCATCGCCACACCGACAATGAACATGAAGAACGGCTGAATCAGATCCCAGGGGTACATCCCATGCCAGTCGGCATGCGTGAACTGGCGTTCCACGGGCGCGAGCGGCATTCCCAACACTGTCAGGTCCTTCACATGATGCAAACCGAACGCCATTGAGAACATCCAGATCATTGTGAAGCCGCGAAACGCATCGAGTGAGTGCAGCCGGGCGGCGGGAACGTTGGCCATTCCCGGCACTGTACCACACCCCCGTGTTGTCACCAAAACGCAACCAAACGTTCATATTCCGTTCTCCGCCCGCCTCCTACCATGAGGCTGATGTCTCGCTTTTTCGCTACGATTACCCTCTTCGTGTGCCTAGGCAGCACACTTTACGCCCAGGTGGACCGCGCCACACTCAGCGGAGCGGTTTCCGACGCCACCGGCGCGAAGATCTCGGCCGCGTCCATTGCAGTCGAATCAGCCGCCACCGGCTTCCAACGCACCGCCCTCAGTGCGGGCGACGGCACCTACCGAATTCCGGGCCTCCCCGTCGGGGCGTATACTGTAACCATCGCGAAAGAGGGGTTTCGATCGGCCAAGTACGATGGCGTCGTCCTTGCCGTTGGGCAAAGCCGCACGCTCGATGCCGAACTGACAGTCGGCCAAATCAGCACCGCGATCGAAGTCGCCGCCACGGCCACACCGCTCGAGCAGACCAACGCCGAAATCGGCGCAGTAATCGCCGAACAGCAGATCAAGAACATCCCTCTGAATGGCCGCCACTGGGCCTCCTTGATGCAACTCGCTCCCGGCGCCGTCAGCGTGGGCGAA
>JAEUQG010000566.1 GCA_016789755.1 Bryobacterales bacterium | reverse complement strand
TCCCAGTCGTAGTGGATGCCGGGGTCATCGTAGGGAATCCGGCCTTCATCCTTAGGATTGTAGGTCCGGTTGGTGATATAGACCAACATGCCGGGGTCGGCGCCCACCACTTTGTAACCGTGGGCAACGCCGGGCGGGATGCGGATTTGCCACGGACGGAGCGCTCCGACGTACATGGTGTTGCGGAGGCCGAAGGTCGGCGAGTCCTTGCGCAGATCCGCGAGGGCGACTTGGAACATGCCTTTCGCCGCGACCCAATAGTCAGTCTGGTGAAGGTGGTAGTGGAACGCTTTTATGGTGGCGGGGTAGCTGAGCGCGGCGGAGATTTGCGTCGTCTCAGGGGGGAATTCGGCAATCAATCCGTTTCCGATGCGGCCGATTTCCAGGAAATACCCGCGGTCATCGGGCCAGATGGGAAAGGCCTCCAAGGTGACACCATCGATGAGATCTTTGGCATCGGGTTTGAGGATCACGGAGCCGATTCCCTTCGTGTTGCGTGGGAGTACGAGTTGGAGCGATTCGTAGGCGGCGAAGACGGGATCAATTGCGGCTGCGGCCATTCCCCCTATGATACAATCCAAGCGCAATGCCGGTCCAACGATGGAAAGACGCTGAGCGCGAACAGATGAATCCCCAGGTAGTGCGGCAAGTACTGCACGGGCAGAACATCACGATCGCCCGGCTGGAATTGAAGAAAGGCGCGGTGGTGCCGGAGCATCATCACGTGAATGAACAGATCGCCAATGTGATGGAGGGGGCGATTGTGTTTCATGTCGGCGGCGAGGAGCATGTGGTGAATGCTGGCGAGTCGTTTTTGGTGCCTCCGAATGTCCCACATAAGGTGAGCGTGTTGGAGGATGCGGTGGTGTATGACGTGTTCTCGCCGATCCGGGAGGATTGGCTGCGTGGGGATGATGCGTATCTGAGATAGATGACGGGCTAGCCCGGCCCGCCGCCAAGGGCAGTACGGCAACGTTTCAGCACCGTGTCCAATGCTGGTTGCCGGAGGATCGCGACATGTGCGCCGCGGGGCGCCCAGACCGCGGGGTCCGACGTGAGGAAGATCGCGATGGTGGGCACTCCGCATGCAGCCGCGAGATGTGTAATGCCGGAATCGTTTCCGATATAGAGCGACGCGCCGGCCAGGAAGTGGGCCAGGTCCCAGAGAGAATCGAAACGTTCCGCTTCAGGCAAGGGTTCTTCTGGTCCGGCGACCCATCGAACGGGCATGCCGAGTTCCGAGGCGAGCGCGCGAAACCGTTCGATCGGCCAATTCTTGCGGGGGCTGCCGGAAAAGGGATGAACCACTGCGTACGCTTCGTTCCGCCAGGCGATGGGTAGGCGCGGCACGGCGCCCCCTGGTGCGTTTACCTGCGCCAGGTAAAAGTCTACGGCATGTATGCCCGAGGGTGGAAGGGCGGGGAAGAAGCGAAATGGGAGATGCCGTACCGAGGCTCTGAAATCAGGGCGATTGGCGCCGTACCAGCTCACGATTTCGTCGAAAAGGCCCAAGCGGCTAAGCGTGGACTCAGGCAGTACAAGCGCGTCGAGGCCGGCGCGGACGATGGTATCCTTTCGATCGGCGAAGTGAACCAAGTCCAGATTCGCCTCCGTGGTCCAGACTTCCGTGAAGCCGGCGCGGAGATGTTCCAGCGCCGGAAGGGAGACGATGAAGTCGCCGATGGCGCCGGGTCTGATCAGCAGACGTTTCAATTCACGATATCGACCGGCAGTTTCACTTCAACGGTCTTGGGTGGGAAACACTCTTTGTGCGTGCAGGCCTGATAGCGGATCTTGCCGCTGATGACTTGCATTCCGGGGGCTGCGGACGCTGGAACCTGGAAGGTGGTGACCAGATTGAAATCGCCGGTAAAGACTGAGAGCGGCTTTTCGCTGAACTCGTACTTCTCCATCTTCGGCTTCGGATAGGCGACACCTTTCATGGCAAGCGGCGCCGCCGTCCAGGTGAGGCGCAGAGGGATGAGGTAATCGTCGGAAGGCGTGTTGCTGTTGACGTGATACCCGTTGCGCAACTGAACCTCAAGCTTCGCAGTGACAGTGGTGTTCTTCTTTGCCTGAAGCTTCGGAGGGGCAGCGATGGTGAGGATGTTGCCCTGGGCAAAGAGGCTAGTTGCCGCCAGCAGCAGGAGCGGTACGCTCTTCGGCCACCGGGCCACGGTTGTCCAATAGTTGTTCAATGTCATTCTGATAAACACTCTTGCTGACCAGCCCGACGTGGGTGCTGGCGATCTTACCTTGGCGGTCGATGAGGAAGGACGTTGGAAGCGAAGAAACCCCGCCGTAGAGATCGGCGACTTCATCGGTGCCGATGACGACCCGATAGTTCACTTTCTTGGTTTCGATGTAGGGCTTCACAGCCTCCCATCCGTCTTCATCCATCGAAACGCCGAGCACTGCGAATCCGCGATCCTTATAGCGCTGCTCGAAATCGATGAACCAGGGGATTTCGATTTTGCACGGGCCACACCAGGTTGCCCAGAAGTTGAGTAACACGACCTTGCCCTTGTAATCGGCGAGTTGGACCGACCTTCCCGTTGCGTCTTTCAGGGTGAAGCCGGGGGCTTTGTTGCGATCTTTCTCCGCTTTGACTGCGGCGCGAACGGATCCCTGGCTGCTGCAGCCGGCAAGGAACACGGACAAGGCAGCGACAGTGGCCGTGGCCACCCAGCGGGAAAGATGCATCGAGGAACTCCTTATCATCACGATTATATCGACAACGGGCGGTCTGCTATTCCCTGGAGCCAACGTTTCCGTCTGGCCCTGTAACGGCCGGCGAGTGTGTGCTCGTCATGGCGAGGGCTCCACAGCCAGGCCGCGGAGTCACAGAAGCTCTCGCAGACGTATTGCCTCCATTTGATGGTACGGCTGTTCGAGTCCGATGGACGCATTGCATCCTTACGCCACTCAGCGGACCATCCCAATTCCCCTTTCGCCTTTTCTTTCCGTTCGTGCCGCAAAACCTCTTCCCACGCGAGTCGTTTTGGGTTTCCCAGTCTACGCCAAACGAAGTGAAACAGTTCATGAATTAAGATGCGCCGAAGTTCTCCGGGGTAACAAAGGAGTTCAGTATCGAGGACGATTCGCCGTTCCACAAGAAAGGAAGCGGCATGCACCGCGGTGCCGGTGTGCTGGCCGGAGAGGAGCTTTCCGCGCGTGATGGTCAGTTGGGGATGGAACTGCACGCGGATGGGCTCACCGCAAAAGACGGGCAGTCCTTCGAGCGCCTGCGTTACAGCCGGGCGCGCTACTTCATCGAGTCGAAGAAGTCCTGCCGTTCCACTTTCAGTTCCACCGCTTTCGCGGCGCCGTCGAGCCATGCTTTCAGCCTTACATTCTTCAGTTCGGTGAGGAGATTGGACTGGACTTCTTCGAAGGCCTGTGGGGTCAACTCCACCAGCCGGAAGACATAATAGCCGTTGGGTTGCCGGACAGGTTCACTGATGTCGCCGGGTCGAAGTGCAAAGACGGTCTGTTTGATGGAATCGGGGAGTTGGTCGCCGCGGCGGATAGGGCCGAAGTCGCCGTCCTTTTCTTTGGAAATCGGGTCTTCGGAGTTCTCCTTGACCAGCTTCACGAAGTCAGCGCCGCCGCGTGCTTGTTTCACCAAGCCTTCGGCTTTGGTGAGTGCTTCGGGTTCCGAGAGCGTCTTCTTGCCGCCAGCCGCGGCCGCAGTAGCCCCAGAAGCAAAAGGGATGTAGATCAACTTCAGTTTGGCCATGGTGAAGTTGTCTTTGCGCTGTTCGTAGAACTTCTTTTGTTCGTCCATCGGGATGTCAGTAACCTGGGAGCGTTCCTCGATGAGGGCCTGGGAGAGGATCTGCATGCGGGCCATCTGAATGCCCTCTTTGTAGGGGCTCTTGTCGGCGAGTTTCTGCTTTTCGGCCTCCTCCACCAGGCGCTGCAGCATGAACCACTGGCTGAGGAATCCCTTGACGTCGCGGGCAAAGTTCTGTTTCATTTGTGGCGGCAGCCCCGTCATGATTTTGTTCACATCGGCGACGGTGATCTTGCGGTCTCCCGACGTGCCGACGACGGTATTGTCGTCAAAAGCGGGTTTGGGGGGAGCCGGTGGGTTTTGCGCCAAGAGGGTAGTGGCAGCGAAAGAAAAAAGAAATAGGGTGAGGTGCATTGCGATGGAGGTGTGTAACTCTTCTATTCTATCAAGACGCGGCTGAGGCAAAATCGATTGCGGTTGAGTAGAGAACGGCGCGTGAAGAGGTTACACTCGTAGGATCTTATGATCGGCGAAACGTTGCTCCATTACCGTATCGTCGAACGAATCGGCGCCGGTGGGATGGGAGTAGTCTATAAGGCGGTGGATTCGCGGCTGGAGCGCGAGGCGGCGATCAAGGTGCTGGCCGATGAGCAAAGCGCCGACGCCATCACCCGGCAACGGTTCTTGCGGGAAGCGCGCTCTGCCTCTTCGCTGAATCATCCCAATATCGTCACCGTGTACGAGGTGAACTCCGACCGGGGTATCACCTTCATTGCCATGGAGTTCATCTCGGGTCAAACCCTCGCCCGCAGGATGCAGGAAGGCCGGTTGAGCGGAGGAGAGATACGCAGCTATGCGACGCAACTGGCCGAGGGATTGGCAAGAGCACATTCTCAGGGGGTTGTGCACCGCGACTTGAAGCCCAAGAATCTCATGATCACAGCCGATGGGATTCTAAAAATCCTGGACTTTGGTCTTGCGCGGGTGGTGGAGACGGACCCTTCGATGGAAACGGTACAAGCGCTGACGGTGGCGGGTTCCGTGATGGGCACACCCGGATACATGTCGCCGGAGCAGAGTTTAGGGGATGTGGCAGACGCGAGGTCGGACGTATTTTCTTATGGTGTGATCCTGTATGAAATGGTGACCGGCGCCAGACCGTTTGTCGGCGACACTGTTCCGCGCATTCTGCGCGCGGTGGTGGCGGAGGCGCCGCGGCCGATGGAATCCTGGCCCGCCGGGCTGCCGGTGGAATGGAAAGAAACCATCGCCCGTTGTCTGGAGAAGGAAAAAGAGAAGCGCTACGCAACGGCAGGGGATTTGCTGCGGGAATGGAAAGCTGCGCTGCCACCGGAGCAGGGGGCGCCGGCGATGGGTTTTCACAAGAAGAGAGTGGGCCTTTGGGTGGGCGCTGGTGCTGCCGCCGGCTTGTTGGCGGCGGGCGCATGGGTCGGCTTCTCGTCGAAGGATCCGCCTCCGGCGCAAGAGACTGTGGACCTCAACGCTCGTCCGCAGGAGTTGGTCACGGAGGGTCGCCGGTTGTTCGCATCATTCTATAAGGCAAAGCACGTCGACATGGCGGCTTCGGCCTTTGAGGCGGCTATCCGGCAGGACCCGGCTAATGCGGCGGCACATGCAGGATTGGCTGAGGTGTACTTGCGGCGCAACATCAACGGACGCGATCCGCAGTGGGTGAAACTGGCCGAGCAGCACGCTATCAAAGCGGCGGAACTGAATCCGGTGCTCGCTTCCGCCCTGGTCGCGCTGGGGAAGGTGCAAGGCGAGAAGGGGGATCGCAAAGGAGGTTTGACGCAACTCGGGAAAGCTCTTGACCTCGATCCGCGCAATCATGACGCGTACGTGGCGATGGGCAAGATGCAAGCCGCGGAGCGCGATCCCGCGGCGGCAGAAGCAAGCTTCGCCAAGGCGATAGAGATTGCGCCCGGCCAATGGTTGCCTTATGTGGAGGCGGGCATTTTCTATTTTCGTCAAGGGAAGTACGGGGAGGCGCAGCGAACCTGGGAAAAGGCTGGGAAGTTGACGCCGGATAACGACCTGGTTTGGCGAAATCTATCCGGCGCCTATCTGGCACAGGATCGCTTCGATGAAGCGGCGGCGGCGATTCAGAAAGCGTTGGAGATCCTGCCGACGGCGCCGCACTACTCCAATCTGGGCTACATACGGTTTTACCAAGGCCGCTACATGGACGCGATTGAACCGTTTGAAAAGGCCCGCGACATGATGCCCAGCCGCCATTTGTATTGGGGCAACCTGGGAGACGCCTACCGCTGGACTCCGGGCAAGGAGCGGCAGGCTAAGGAGGCCTTCACCACGGCCTTGCGGCTGGCTCGGGAGGCACTGGTCAACTCTCCAGCGGATGGGGATTTGCGGAGCAGCGTGGCCGTGTTTCTGGCCAAATCAGGCGAGAAGCAGGAAGCGCTGGCGGAAGTGGCATCGATGGAGAAAGTGGAGAAGCTGACACCCGGCGCGGTGTTCAAGCTGGCGGTGGCTTCGGAGATTGGAGGCAATCGCGGGCAGGCGCTGCGGCTTCTGGAGAGGGCTTTGGCTAGCGGGTACGTGCTGCGCGAAGTGAAGACAGAGCCGGAGTTCACGGCGCTTCGCAAGGACGTCCGGTATCACCAGTTGCTGGGACGGTTTCCGGCTACGTCCGTCAAATAAAAAAACATAAATGCCTATTGCATTCGATGAGGGCCTCTGATATTCTGCCTTCACCGCAATTTCCGGACACTCGTTTTTGTTTGTGCGAGGTGAGGCGAGTGGCGAAGCGGCTTAAGGTGTGAAGGTGCTGCGGGGGATTGCGAGTTTTCCAAAATACTAGGAGTGTGGAAACCCATGGGTAGGATTCTGCATTACAATCTTCTGCTCGATTTTCCAGGGCAAGGCGCGTCTGCCACAGGGCGGTTTCAGCAGACGAGTTCCACCGCTTTGCTGGCGGACAACTCGATGATATGGGCTTTGTGGAATGGCCCGGCAAATGGCTGGGAACCCGTGCCCGCTCTGCCCGATCCG
>JAEUQG010000560.1 GCA_016789755.1 Bryobacterales bacterium | reverse complement strand
TCGGGATCGCCCCAGATGGTGCGCAGCATGCTGGGCCAGGGGCGGCGCATGATGAGGAAGCCTTCCTTGCCGTCTTCGACGGGGTCGCCGTTGAGGTCGATGATCTCGGGGAGGATACCGGGCATGGGCTTGGTGCCGGAGCCGGGTTTGAGGGGAGTGGCGCCAGGCATGGGAGCGATGAGGATGGAACCGGTTTCGGTTTGCCACCAGGTATCGACGATGGGGCAGCGGCTTTTGCCGATGACGCGGTAGTACCATTCCCAGGCGGCGGGATTGATGGGCTCGCCGACGCTGCCGAGAAGGCGGAGGCTGGAGAGGTCGTGTTTGTTGGGCCATTGCTCGCCTTGGCGCAGGAGGGCGCGGATGGCGGTGGGCGAGGTGTAGAAGACGTTGACTTTGTACTTTTCGATGATGCGCCAGAAGCGGCCGAAGTCGGGCGTGTCGGGAGCGCCTTCGTACATGACAGTGGTGGCGCCGGCCGAGAGCGGACCATAGACGATGTAGGAGTGGCCGGTGACCCAGCCGATATCGGCCGAGCACCAATAGGTGTCTTCTTCCTTGAGATCGAAGACCCACTTCATGGTCATCGTGGTCTGGAGCAGATAGCCGCCGGTGGTGTGGAGGATGCCCTTGGGCTTGCCGGTGGTGCCGGATGTGTAGAGGACGTAGAGGGGATGTTCGGAATCGAGCGGGACGGCGGGGCAGACCTCGGAGGCGTTGGCGTCGAGCTCATGCCACCAGTGGTCGCGGCCGATTTGCATGTTGATATCGGAGCCGGTACGTTTGACGACGATGCAGTCCTTGACGTTGGGGCATTCCTGCATGGCCTCGTCGGCGGCGTCCTTGAGGCGGACTTCGCGGGCGCGGCGCCAACCGCCATCGGCGGTGATGACGAGGTGGGCGTCGAGGTCCTGGATGCGCGCTTTCAACGCCTCAGCCGAGAAGCCGCCGAAGACGACACTGTGGGTGACGCCGAGGCGGGCGCAGGCGAGCATGGCGACGGGGAGTTCGGGAACCATCGGCATGTAGATGATGGCGCGGTCGCCGGCTTTGTAGCCGCGCGATTGGAGGACGCTGGCAAAGCGACAAACCAGGCGGTGGAGCTCCTGGTAAGTGATCATGCGCTGATCGCCGGGCTCGCCTTCCCAGAGGATAGCGACCTTGTTCTTGCGCGGTCCTTCCAGGTGGCGGTCGATGCAGTTGTAGCTGACGTTGGTTTTTGCTCCGACGAACCATTTGCAGAAGGGCGGATTCCATTCGAAGGCGTGGTTCCACTTCTGGAACCAGTGGAGTTCCTTTTCCGCGAGTTCTTCCCAGAACTGCTCGGGATGCTCCTTGGCCTTGTCGTAAAGCGCCTGGTAAGCCTCCATAGAGGGGACGTGCGCTCGGGAGGAAAATTCCTGACTGGGGTGGTAGATCGCTTCGCTCATAGCCAAAGAGGGCATTCTACCGCATGAGGGCTGGCGAGGGTGCGCCTGCTTAGGAGAGGCGCCCCATGCGTCCGGCGCGATAGTCGGCGATGGCCTGCATGATTTCGGCCTGGGTGTTCATGACGAAGGGGCCGTAGCTGGCAACGGGTTCGTCGATGGGCTCGCCGGTGAGGACGAGGAGCAGGGAGTCCGCGGAGGCTTCGACGACGGCGGATTGGCCTTCCCGGCTGAGAAGGATGAGGCGTGGCCCGGCATCGGCGGCGGCGCCGTTGACGGTAACGGATCCGCGCAGCAGGACGATGGAGGCGTTGTGTCCGGCCGGCAGCGGAAGCGCGGCGGAGGCGCCGGGAGAGAGGCGTAGGTCCCAAACATTGATGGGGGTAAATGTTTGGGCAGGGCCTTTGGCGCCGGGCAGTTCGCCGGCGATCACGCGGGCGGTTGCGCCTTCTCCGATGGGGACTGACGGGATCTGGCCGGAGGCGATGGCCTGGTAGCCGGGCTTGGACATTTTGTGGGCGGCGGGGAGATTGACCCACAGTTGCACCATTTCGAACATGCCGCCGCGGAGGGAGAATTCGCGCTCGTGCAACTCTTCGTGGACGACGCCGGAGGCGGCAGTCATCCACTGGACATCGCCGGGATAGATGACGCCGGCGCTGCCGCTGGAGTCGCGGTGAGCGACGGCGCCCTGATAGGCGATGGTGACGGTTTCAAAGCCGCGGTGGGGATGTTCGCCGACGCCTTTGGGGTGTTGGGCCGGCGGGAACTCGACGGGGCCGGCGTAGTCGAGCATGAGGAACGGATCCATTTGCTGCACCAGTCCGTTCGATGGGAAGAGATTCCGGACGGGGAAGCCGTCTCCGACCCAGTGTTCGGAACCGGGTTCGAATACGCCGCGAACTGTTTTGCGGTCTGTAGTATTTGTCGTCATCACGATAAATTGGATGCGGGTACGGGCAAAACGATTCGCACCCTAGCGGAGGCGGCATTGCGGCAGGGCCGCGGCTAGCTTTGCTTTGCCTTCCGCGGTGACGGCTGTGTCCTCGAGATCGAGCCAGCGCAGGGAGCGCATGGCGCTGAGGGCAGGGATGGCGGAATCGTCGAGGCGCTTGCACTTCCATAGGACGAGAGATTCGAGCTTGGGGAGCTTGGCGAGGGCTTCCACTCCTTTGGCGGTGAGGGCGGTTTGGGCGAGATTGAGCTGGCGGAGTTCGGCGAGCGCGGCCAGTTGCGGAAGGCCCGCGTCGGTGATTTTCGAGGCCAGCAGGTTGAGTTCGCGGAGCTGGCGGAGCTGGCCGATGGTCTCGAGGCCTTTGTCGGTGATGGCGGCGGACCAAAGTCCGGAGTCGGTGCGTTGTGCGCCGGCGAGATCGAGGGCGGTGAGGTTAGGGAGCAGGCGGAGCAGGTTGAGACCGACATCGGTGAGTTTGTTGCCGCCGGCGGCGATGCGCTTCAGGTTGGGGATTTGGGTGAGGGCTTCAAAGCCGTTGTCGGTGAAGAGAGAGTAGCCGACATCGATGGATTCGAGCGAAGGATGGCCGGCGAGTTGTGCGACGCCGAGATCGGTGACCTTGGTGCCGCGCAGGTTGAGATGCTTCAGGCGGCGCCAGTTTTTCATCACGACGAGCGCCCCGTCGCCGATTTGTTCGGCGTAGTAGAGGTTCATGTCTTCGACGGAAGGGACGTCTTTGAGCGCGGGAAAGCCGATGTCGGTGATGCGGGTGTGGGAGAGATCGAGGGTCTTGAGGACGGGCAGAGACGCGATCAGTTTGAGGTCGGCGTCGGAGATCCAGGAGGAGCGGAAGTTGACCGCGGCGATGCGGCCCTGAGCGTCGCGCGTCACGGCGGCGCTGGTTTGTTCGAGCAGCGCGTCGATGGCCGCCGCCGCGGAGAGCAGCGAAGAGGCGAGCAGCAGCAGGCTAACTCTTGCGGCGGTTGGGAAGAGAAGATTCAGGATCATATATGATCTGGCAGTTGGGCAGAGCCTGCCGCAGGGCTGCGTTTCCTTTGTCGGAGACAGTGGTGTGGTAGACGTTCAAGTATTTCAATCTGGCAAGGCGGGAGAGGGGTTCGACGCCAGCGTCGCTGAGATTCGCGGTATCTAGCCGGAGTTCTTCGAGGTTTACGAGGGCAGCGGCGAGGGTGGCGATACCGGTGTCGGAGTAAGCGGTGTAGTCGAGATTGAGGCGGCGCAGGCCAGTGAGTTTGGCGAGAATCGGTGCGGAAGCATCGCTGGCGCGGGTGCGGGCCAGTTCGAGGCGGCGCAGTTTGGCGAGGGCTTCGAGCGCGGCCATCCCCTTATCCGTGAAGCGGCCATAGGAGAGGTTCAGCTCTTCGATGGATGTCAGCGCCTTGAGATGCGGCATGCCGGCGTCGGTGAGATCGATGGAGGTGATGTCGAGCGAGCGGAGGTTGGCGAGGGAGGCGAGGAGTTTGAGCCCATCGTCGCTAATGTTGGAATACCCGGCGCGGAGCGAGACGAGCGCGGGCATGCGCGCCACGCGATCGAGGCCGGCATCGGTGAGAGCGGTGGAAGAGAGGTCGAGGTCTTCGAGGCGGGCGAGGGCAGGGAGTCCCGTGCCGTCGATCTGCGTGTTGTTGAGGATGAGGCGGCGTAGTTCGCCGGCGCCGGCGAGCGCCTCGAGGCCCTTGTCGGAGACGAGCGTGTGGCTGAGGTTGAGTTGTTCGAGGAGAGGCAGGCGGCGCAGTACGGCGAGGCCGAGGTCGCCCGCTTCGGTCGATTCGAGGCTGAGCTTGCGCAGGGCGGGGAGGGACGCGAGGACGGCGAGCTGGCTGTCGGTGACCGGAGTGCGGGACAGGTCGACTTCGCGCAGAGCGCCTTCGGCGAATTCGGCGCGGCCTCCCATCTTTCGGACCCAGGCGGCGATGGCCTGTTCGGTGGCGGAGGCGGGCTTGCTGGAGCGGAGATCGGCCGAGCCCAGTTGCGGAGCCGAGTCCTGGAACTCGATACGGCAGTCGGGAACGGCTTTGCGGAATTCATCGACGCCGCCGCGCGAGACGCGTGTGTAGCGCAGATCGAGGTGCTTGAGTTTTTTCAGAGCGCGAAGTTGGGCGAGGCCGGTGTTGGAGATGCTGGAGCGGTAGAGGATGAGTTCTTCGAGAGCCGGGAGTTTGGCGAGCACGGCGACGCCTTCATCGGTGATGCGCGACCCGAGGAGGTTGAGGCTGCGGAGTTTGGTGGCGGAAGAAATGGAGCGGATAGAGGCATCGGTGAGTTTGGCGCCGTAGAGGTCAAGCTCTTCGAGACCGGCGAGGCCCGAGAGATGCTCCATGCCGCGGTCGGTGACAAGGGTGTCGCGGGCGTAGAGGATCTTCAGGCGCTTGAGGGCGGCGATGGCTTTGAGGCCTTCGTCGTTGAAGCTGGAGTAGCTGACATCGAGACGCTCGATGTCGGGGAAGGCGGCGAGGCTGGTTCCTTTGACTCGCGATTGGGTGAGGCGGAGTTCGCGGAGGGACTGCATGGATTTCATGTATTCCATGCCTTTGTCCTGGACGTTGACGTTGGTGAGGAAGTGGAGGCTGAAGTGGAGTTTTTCGAGTTTGGTGAGAGCGGCGAGGTGCTTGAATTCCTCGTTGGCGTCGAGGCGGCTGCCGGCGCCGGGATTGAAGCTGGGGCCGGGCAGGAGGAGTTCCTTGAGCTCGGTGCAGGCGGCGATTTTCGGGAACTCGGACGGTTCGATGATGGTGCCGATAAGGTCGATGGCTTCGAGCCGGATAGGGCCGGCAGGAAGTTGGTCGAGACGCGAGAGGAGCGTGGGGTCGCCCACGAGGCGAACGCGGCCGGTGGCGCGGATGGCCCATTCGGCGGCGGCGCGGTCATCGGGCTGAGCGAGTAGAGGAAGCGCGGACACCGCCAATAGGAACGTGGTGAGCTTCATGGATATCCCCCAACATCCTACCATTGGGGTCGGGGAGTTCCCGGTAGAACGGCTGCCAGGTAATCCACCGCGGCCCATACTTGGGCTCAGGCTGGTCCGCTTCGAGTGCGCCTAAGTCGGGCGCCTTTCCGGCGAATCCGTCGTTCACGGTGGGGATGGCGACGCCGGCATCGACGGCCTTGCTTCCCGGCTTGAGACGGAAATTGAGATCCATCATGTGATAGACGGCATGGCGCTTGGACGGGTCGGGCGGTCGCATGGACTGGAAGATATCGAAATCCAGTTCGATGCCGTGGGTTTCGTGTCCGGTGGCGCGGCGCATCTCTTCGAGGGTGGCGAAGGTCTTCCACTCTTCCTTGGGGGGCTCGTACAGCGTCTGGCCCTTTTTCGGACCGAGCCAGTGATACTGCTGGGCGACGCCTTTGTTGGGGCGGTAGCCATTGTAGTCGGTGCTGTAGGCGTCGGTGGCGTTGGCCCAGGACATGATTCCGCGGTCGGGCGTGTCGCGGCCGAGGAACAGATTATTGCGCCAATGGACATTGGACGAGGGGTCGCGTACGATGTTCTCCCCGATCAGGGTGTTGTGGTAGACGAAGAGGCCGGCGGGTTTGGCGGAGAATTTGAAGGCGACGCCGGTGGGCTGGTGGTAAAGGATGTTGCGGATGAAGTAGACGGGTCCGCCGAACACGGGCTGGGAACTATAACCGCCGTGGGCCGCATTGACGCCGCGGTTCCGGAAGACGCGGATGTTGTGTACGCCTCCGTCGGTCTCGATGAAGTCGTCGTTCATCATGTGGAACTCGTTGTTGTAAATGTCGATGGAGGAGGCGCGGCGTTCGGGGTCTTTTTCCGGGGTCCCGTAGGTGGAGATGCCGATGCCGTCGTGGAAATAGGCGATGGAGTTGTGGGCGACGACGTGGCCGGGTCCGTAGATTTTGACGGCGTAGTAGCTGGTGAGCTGATGCGATCCGTAGGGGCCGGCGCTGGCCCACATGAAGCCGGTCCAGCCGACCAGGCGGAAACGGTCGTCGCGGCCGAGGAAGAGATTGTCGGCGATGTAGAAATCGCTGGAGCCGGCGTATTCGGTCCAGACGCCGAAGCCGATGTTTTCGAAGCGGCAGTTTTTGACGGTGAGCGCGACGGCGCCGGTGACTTCTTTCTGACCGGCGAAGATGGCGACATCGGTGTTGCGGAAGGTGATGCCATCGAAGATGTGGTGGCTCGTACCCATGACGTCGAACAGGCGGTGGTTGCCGCCGCCATCGAAGACGGGTTCGCCGTCGCCGGCGGCTTTGATGGTGATCGGTTTACCGGGCGTGCCCTTGAGAGAGAGGGTGTTGGTGCCGTCGAAGGGAGTCATCATCGGATCCACATAGTTCAACTTTTCGGGCCGGTAGAGGCCGGCGTGAACGAGAATGGTGTCGCCAGGTTGAGCCCTGCGTTCCCAGACGACGCTCCAATCGCCGAGCCCCGCGCCATAGTAGGCCTGCATGAGACTGGTGAAGCTGGGTTCCTGTTTCGGTCCCTGGTAATCCGGGGCGTAGACATGCAGGGTGCGGCCGCCCTGGTAGGGTTGAGGCTCCTTGCGGGTTCGCACTTTTACGGTGTGGGCAGCTTGCCCGGAGAGCCCGTCGGGGTCGCTCATGCGCAGACGGCATTCGTATTCGGTGTCGGGCTGAAGGTTGAGAATGCTGCCGGCAAAACCTTGCGGAACGGTGTAGTCGAGGTTTTCACGGCGGCGGTAGATCTGCTCGCCGCCGATGCGGACGAGTGGCAGCGCTGGACGCCACGCCGATTCGCCGGCGGCGCGAAAGTCGACCGCGACAGTGGCGTTGCGATTGGCATCGCCTTCAATGGCCCATTCAAAGCCGAGGTTCAAAAGAGTTGGATGCTCGACCGAGAACTTGCCGGCGACGGTGGCGTTCTGGGCGAATGCGGCAGTGGCCGCAAGGAAGGGAAGAAGGGATCGAATGGCCATGAATCGGGGTGATTATATCGTAGCGGCGGGGAAATGGGGGATACGGCTTGGAAAAAGAGAAAAGGGTAGGAGACCCTCCCCCGCCCTCGGAGGCGATGCGGGGGAGGAAGAGACATTGAATGGGAGCGAGGCTCAAATTCAGATGCTCGTTTTTGGATCTGCGTTGAATTGATTGTCTTCCAAAAGGAAGGTTGGAGTAAGAGAAAGAGGGACTAGGCCTGAGTGAAATTGTAATGGTACGGGCAGTTTAGGCCGTGAGCGTGCGGAGTCCCAAGCGGCCCGTGTGGCGCTCCATGCGCTGGCGCAATTCGGCGCGGGCGCGCAGCAGCCTGGATTTAGCCGCTGAGACCGTGATGCCTAGTCTTGCAGCAACTTCCTCCATGGGCAGTTCCTCGACGTCGCGCAGAACAACGACATCGCGCATGAGAGGCGGGATGCGGCTGATTTCGGCGTTCACAGCGAGGGCCAACTGGCGGCGTCCGAGGGCCTGTTCCGGATTCGTTTCTGTCGATGGCAGCTCGAAGACGGTGCCCTCTTCGGTTTCGGCGTTGAGGAATACGGGCCGTTCGCGGCGCAGTTTTCTCAACCGCATCAGGCATTGGTTGGCCACGATACGGTTCAACCAAGTGGAGAATTTCGATTCCTGCTGGAATGTTCCAATGTGCTTAATGGCCTTGGCGTAGGCGGTCTGAATCTCATCTTCGGCTTCATCGCTGTTGCGCAGGATGGAAAGGGCGAGCCGCTTGGAGGACTTCTGGTTTTGCCCGAGCAATTCGGCGAATGCCGCGGCATCCCCCTGCTGGGCTCTGCGCACGAGTTCCTTTTCGAGAGTCGAAGAATTTTCCGGCAGACCTTTTTGCATCGGATGGCTCCTTTGGGAGTCTCTACAAGGAGAGCTTCTATGAGCCACATTAGCAATCAAGACCAGAATAGTCCAGAATCGTCGGAAGTTGGTTTGACTCATGCTCAAAGTCTAGACCTGAGTTTCATTCGGGATAAAATTCATTCTATGAAGTCAGAAACTAGCGAAGACACGCTCCACCGTGTGCTGGCGGATTACAATCTGGGGGCGAAGTTGCGGACGCTCCGGCTGCGGAAAAAGATCTCGCTTGTGGACCTGGGCAAGCATACGGGGCTGTCGGCGTCGATGTTGTCGCAACTGGAGAACGGGAAACTGGTACCGACGCTGCCGACGCTGGCTCGCATTTCGATGGTTTTCGATGTGGGGTTGGACTATTTTTTCGCGGACAAGCTGCGCAAGAAGCTATTTTCGGTGGTGCGGTCTGCCGACCGGATGAGGTTTCCGGATCGTGCGGGGAATCCTCGACCGGGGTATTTTTTCGAGGTTCTGGCTTTTTCGGCGCAGGAGAAGGGGATGCAGGCGTTTCTGGCGGAGTTTCCGGTGAGCGAATCCAAGCCAGAGGAACACGTGCATGACGGAGCCGAGTTCTTGTATGTGCTGAGCGGGGAGGTGGCGATCCTGTTCCAAGGTGAGGAACACATTCTGGCGGAAGGCGACTGTGTTTACTTCGACTCTTCCGAGCCACACAGCTACCGTGGATTGCGTCCGACGAAGGCGTTGGTGGTGACGACGCCGCCGCGTCTTTGAGGGTCGCCGCCGTCCAGAAGCGCGCACAGGCCGGGGCGGCCCCCAGCATGTTGAGGAGATCGTATGCCGCGGTTGGACGCGGCGCGTTGTGCGGGCGAGTTCAGAAGTAGACCTTCAGGCCGATTTGGAAGATGCGCATGGAATTGCGCAGGCTGCGGATCTCGCCGACGCGCGGGCCGTCGGGGACGAGGGAGTCGAGTCCGGCGTAGCTGAGCCCGTTGGGACGACCGAATTGCGGAGTATTCAAGGCGTTGAAGGCTTCCCCGCGGAATTGCAGGCGGCCTTGTTCGCCGAGTTGTGGGATTTTCCAGTTTTTCCCGATGGATAGATCGATGTTACGCGCGCCGGGCGAGACGAGGATTCCGTTGCCGGCGTTGCCGTAATGGCAGAGTTGGGCTTGGCCGGGGATGTTACAGTCAGTGCGGCGGAAGGCGGATGGATCGTACCAGAGGGCTCGCGTGGCCCGGTCGCCGAGGCGGCCGTCGGCAACGCGGTCGGGGCGGGTGCCGGAGCCGGTGTTGAGGTTGCCGCCATCGAGGCTGAAGGGGAATCCTGAGTTAATAGTGAGGATGCCGCTGGCCTGCCATCCGCCGAGCGCGGCCTTGGCGAAGCCGGAGGAACTGCGGAAGAAGGGCAGATCGTAGACGAAGTTGGCGACAGCATTGTGTGTAATGTCGAAGCCATAACGGGTGCGGTCGGTGCGGCGATCGCGAGGGTTCTGATAGGTGGATTGCACATCGCCGGCGGGATCGTTCCGGCCGTAGCCTTCGCCGAGGGATTTGCTATAGGTGTAGGCAAGCCCGAGCGTGATGCCGTGGCTGTAACGCTTCTGGGCCTGCACCTGGAGGCCGTGATAGCTGGCGTTGGCGTAACTGTCCAGGTAGCGGATGTTGTTGATCAGGCGGGCGCTGTTGCCTTCGCCGGCGCTGACGTAGGCCTGGTAGGGGCGGCGGCGGTTGATGTCGGTATCCGGGGAAGGGTCGGGGGAATTGAAATTGGGTACGGTGTTATCGAGGTGGCTGGTTTTTGAGCCGACATAGCCGACGGTAAGGATGGTGCTGAACGGCAACTGGCGCTGGATGTCGAGGCTCCATTGGATGTAGTTGCTGGCTTTGTTGTCGGGAACCATCAGCAGGACGTTGGTGCGCGCTGCGGCAGTACCCTGGCCGGGGAAGGGGTTATCGAGCGTCAACACGGTGGAGCCGGGACGGAAGAGACGCGTCTGCAGATTGTAGTTCTGGCCCCCATAGGGGTAATTGATGACTTGGGCGACGTCGGTGACTTGGAGGAAGCCGAAGGTGCCGGACAGCGGCGGCTGCAGGTTGAGGATGGAGAAATTATTCAATTGCTGGGCGTTGGCATACCAGCCGACGCCGCTGCGGACAACCCATTTGTCGGTGGCCCGGAATGCGAGGCCGATACGGGGCATGAAGAAGCGCTTTTCGGGATCGTAGAACTTGTAGTTCTGGCCGGGTTCGGGGACGACGGTGGGCAGTTGCTGCCCATTACTGGCGGTTGACAGGATATCGAGCCGGAGAGAGCGCCAGGTGCGGTAGATATCGGTGGCAAGGCCGAAATAATCCCAGCGTACGCCGATATTCATGCTGAGGCGGCGGGTGGCTTTCCATTCATCCAGCACGTAGCCGCTCCAGCGCTGCTGGCGGGGTTTCTGCAACAACAGGCCTTCGGCGGTGGATGAGCCGCTGGGGAATCCCATCAGCCAGCCGGCGAGCGCGTAGCCGCCGGGGCAACAGGTGAGATTGCCGGAGGGTACGTTGGCGGCGGCGCGCTCGATGGTCAGGCGGCGGTATTCCATGCCGAGCTTGATGGTGTGCTTCGACTTCATGATGGAGAAGTTGTCGGAGATCTGGTAAGTGTCGTTGAAGTCGATGCGCGCGCCGGCGTCTCCGGCGAGAATGCCGGTGGGCGGAATGGCCGCTTCGAGAGGGCGGAACTTACGGTTGTTGTCTACAGCGACGCGGAACTGGCCGATGCCCAAAGAATCGACGTCGAAGTTTGTGTTGGTACGGGGATTCGATTGATCGTGATCGACGCGGTTGTAGCCGAAGCGGAATTCGTTGATGACGGTGGGCCTGAAGAGATGGAGATACTGCGAGGCGATGTTGTTGGGGCGGAGGCTGAAGAGGGTGTTGAAGTTGGGATTGATGTTCTGGCTGTCGTAGCCGGTTCGCTGTCCGGCGTAGCGGACGAAGACGCGGTCATTGGCGCCGAAGTTGTGATCGAAGCGGGCGAAGTACTGGTTCTGATCGAGAATGGAAGGGACGCTGCGGATGACGTTGACGTCGAGGTTGTCTTCCGGTTGGAACTGGGGCAGCGGGAGATAGGTGTTGATGAAATTCTGAGCGCTGCGGTTGATGCGGCTGACCGGGACGATGTTGTTGATGCGGCCGTCGGCGCCGCGGAAGGGCTCACCGGTAACGGGGTCATGGACGATGATGGGGGCACGCACGGGGCGGCCGTCGCGAATGAGCGGCGTCAGGAGCGAGGAGAAATCGCCGCGGCGGAACTCTTCGGGAAACCAGAACGCCTGCGAGACGCTTTCGACGGTTTGGCGGACTCCTTCGTAATTGAAGCTCCAGAAAGTGCGGTCTTTGCCGTTGTAGCCGGGGAGTTTGACGGGTCCTGAGAGCCATGCTCCGAATTGGTGGCGGCGGAGGGCGTTTTTCTTGCGGAGAGGATTGCCGGCGGGGATTTCGAAGTTGAGGAAGTAGTCGCGGGCGTCGAGGATGTTGTTGCGGGCGAAATCGAAGAAGGTGCCATGCAGGTTGTTGGTTCCGGACTTGAGGGCGATTTGCACGACCGCGCCGTTGTTCTGGCCATACTCCGCGGAGACGGATCCGGTTTGGATTTTGACTTCTTCGATGGCATCGATGGAAGGGTTGAAGAGGACTTGATTGACCAGGGGTTCGGTGGCGACGACGCCGTCCATGGAGATGTTCTGGTTGGCGTCGCGCTGGCCGTTGGCGCTGAGAGTAGTGGCGGCGCCGGCGAAGGGGAATCCGTTGGAGCTTTGGACGTTCTGCCCCATCCGCGTGCCGTACTGAACGCCTGGGGTAAGGACAGCGAGACTGGCGAAGTTGCGCCCAAGCAGCGGCAGTTCCTGCACGCGGCGCCGTTCGATGGTGGTGGAAACGGCGGCATCGTCGGTTTTCAGCTCTACGCCCTGGGCGAGGACTTCCACCCGTTCGGTGGTTGCGCCGACATCGAGAATGACGTTTACGCGAGCCTTCTGCTGATAGGCGACATTGATGCCGGTTTGTGTTTGGGTTTTGAATCCGGACAGAGAGACGGTTACGGTGTAGTCTCCGATTTCGATCAAGGGGAAGGAATAATTGCCGCTGCCATCGGTGCGGGTTTGGCGCTTCTCGCCGGTGGCGATGCGGAGAAGCGTTACTTCGGCGGCGGGCACGACGGCGCCTGTGGCATCGGTGACCGTACCCAGAACTTCAGTGGATGTGGTTTGCGCGAGGAGGGCGGCGGCGCAGAAAAGAGCGGTGAACACGGAACGGAGCAGCATAGGTGAATCCCCTTTTCGAGTGGTTTGGCTCAGCTCGGAGTGGGGACCATGATATCCGATTTTTTAAGAATGTGTGAGGCGGCAGTTGGCGCATGGCGCGCACCCCGTAGCCCGACAAACTCAGGCCGGATGATACTGCCCGGCGCGTTTTGCGGTCGGCTCATCCGTTTTGCGGGGCCATCCGCCAACTGCCCTCACTCAGGAGTTATGCATTTTGGTTGCCACGACTGCGGACTCGAAATCCTGGAGTTGCCGGAGAGTGATGTCAGGATTTGCTGACGGTGTGCATCGGCAGGATGGCGTTGCCGTCGAGGTTCCTCTCGCCGGCGACTTCCACACTGTGGCGGCCGATGTCGGTGAGATTAAAGCGCACGACCGATGGCGAGGACGAATGTCATAGGGACCAACCGGCGCGGTAGGGCGGATTGATCCAGCCGTTGGCGCGGGCGTCGTTGGGAATACGGGCATTGACGGCATCCCATTCGAGGAGCGAGGAGGAACGCGCGGCCAGTGCGCCGAGCAGGGCGATCTCCGTCATCGGCGCGCCGAAAGCGAAGTTGCAGGAAGTCGGCTTGCCGGTTTTGCAGGCATCGACCCATTCTTTGTAGTGGCCTGGAGTGCGTGGTAAGGTTCGGGGCGGGGCCTGAAAGTCCTTGAAGCGCGATTCGGGCAGAAGGCGGATATTGCCTCCGGAGTAGCCGGACATCATTTTTCCCTTGTCGCCGACGAAAAGCAGGCCGGAGTTGGGCATGGGGAGGCGCGGGGAAAGCTCGACTGGCCGCGGCGGCATGATGCCTCCGTCGTACCAGTGGAGGCGCAGGGCGGGGAATGTTCCCCGCTCGGGAAAATCCCAGACGATTGCCGAGGAATGGCTTTCCGTTTCCGGAGTATCGAGGCGCGAGGGAAGGATTTCCTTGTTCTCCGGTGTCATGCGCATCGCGCCGGTGTAGACGTTGGAACGGCTGGCGTGGACCATGGCGGGGGCTTCCAGTTGCAGCGCCTTGTAGAAGACGTGGAGGGCGTGGCAGGTCATGTCGCCGACGGTGCCGCTGCCGAAATCCCACCAGGAGCGCCAGATCCAGGGATGATAGGCGTGGTGAAAGGGACGTTGGGGGGCGGGGCCGAGCCAGAGGTCCCAGTCGAGCCCTTTCGGGATAGGGGGACGGTCCAATGGGCGGGTGAGACTGGCGGGGTAGAGCGGGTGGTTGACCCAGACATGCACTTCGCGCACGGGGCCGATCGCCCCGGCAAGGAGGATTTCGGCTACCGCGCAGGCGCCTTCGGTGGCGCAACTCTGGACGCTCATTTGAGTGGCGGTTTTCGCGCGGCGGGCTTCGGCGGCGACGAGTCGCGCTTCATGGATGGTATGGGTGAGCGGCTTAGCGGAGTAAACATGCTTGCCGGCGCGGAGGGCGCGCAGGGTGATCATGGCGTGGGTGTGATCGGGTGTGGCGACGATGACTGCGTCGATGTTCTTCTCTTCTTTGTCGAACATTTCGCGAAAATCACGATAAGGGCGGGCGTTGGGGTATTTGCGAAAGACGGGTGCTGCGAAGGCGTGATCGACATCGCAGAGGGCGACGAAGTTCTCGCTGGCGCAGCCTTCCATGTAACGGCGGCCCATGCCTCCGATGCCGACGGCGGCGATGCGTAGTGTGTCGCTGGGGGCCTGGTAGGCAGCGCCTCCCAGGACATGGCGGGGAACAATCATAGCGGCGAGACCAGCGGCGGTGGCAGCGCGGCGCGGCAGATCGGGAGTCGGTTTCATGTCGGCCACAGTATACCTGAGGTTCAGGGCGATGTTTTTATTCGGCGAGGGCTTTGTACAATTCCGGACGGCGGAAGCGGTAGAGGTAATCGGGATCGGCGCGGGCATCGAGCAGCGTCGCGGAGTGAAACTCAACGATGAGCGTGCCGGCGCCATCGACGTTGCGGGCGATGATTTCACCACGCGGGCCGGTGGCAATGGCGCCGCCCGGAAAGGTTTGCTCGATGCCGGCGCACGTGACGCGTCCTTGGTAATTGCAGGCAAGACCGAAGACGCCGTTTTCCGCGCAGCGCGCCTGCAACGGGGGGACGGCCCATGCGGCCCAGGCGGCGGGAGTGCCTGGGGGCGGGTCCGCGGCAAAGGGGAAGAGCACCAGTTCCACATTCTGCGCGGCTAACAGGCGGGCGGACTCGGGCAGCAGGGCGTCGAAGCAGATATTGGCGCCGATGCGGCCGAGCGGGGTTTGGACGACGGCTGGCACGGGGCCGCCATTATAGAACGGCATTTCATACATTGGTACGTGCATCTTGCGCCATGCGGCGGCCAGCCCCTCGGGGCCTACCAGCAGCAGCGTGTTGTGGAGGCGATTGCCGGCATCTTCGAGCAAGCCGACGGCGAGATAGAGGCGTGTGTCACGGGCAATGGCGGTGAGTGTGCCGACGGCCTCCCCATCGAGCGGTTGCGCGCATTGGCGGGCGGCGAGAAGGGCCTGCTTGAGCCAGGCGGCGTGATCGCCGGTGGGATGATTGGGGATGAAGCCGGTGAGCGAGAGCTCCGGGAACAAGGCGAGTTCTGCTCCTTCCTGGGCGGCTCGGCGGGCCGCGCCGGCGATAAGATCGAGGTTCGCTGAGAGTGCGCCAGGTTTCGTTTCCGGTGTGAGTGCGGCGGCACGGATGGTTTGCTTCACAGTTTTCATTTTATGTTGATGGAATCGGGGGCCGATCTTGCACGTTGCAGGTGAGGGGAGAACAAGCCAGTGGCTGAGTTTGTGAAAGTGTTCAACATGAAGGGATTCGACAGGCATTCCACGCCGCGATGGCAGATGGTGCCTGTATCGACAACGGATAAGCGATGGGTTGCTCTGCGCGGAGGCGCGGGGTTTACCATCACGAACAGCGACGCCGCCGTGGTGAGCTGCACAGAGATCAATAAGTCCGCCCTGCCACCGGGCGGCGAGTTGCAGGCTCTGCAAAGCGGCGATCGGATATTGGAGCTCAAGGGTTTGGCGAAGGGGTCGGCGCGGATTACTGCCACCAAAGGATCCGAAGCCGTTCACCTGGACATCAACACAAAGGAGAAGAAGACGGTCCGTATTGTGTTCAACTTCGTCGAGGACAGCGCCTCGCCGAAGCACAAAACGACTCGTGTGCCTGCTTCAGCCGGGCAGTGGATCAAGGAGATGAATTACATCTTCAACGGTCAGGCGAACGTGTGGCTGGAGAACAAGGCGGCACGGTGGGTTACTGCTCCGCTGAATTTGGGCAGTACGATCACGACGACGCAATCGGGTACGGGGGAAGAAGCGCATTTGTATCCGCTGGGAGAAACGGCGGACTGCAACTATTTCTTCGTCTGGAAGATGGATATCACCGATCAGGCCGGGGATGAAGACGCGTTTGCCGAAGGGAAGAACATCGTCTTTGAGGACACGGCGGGGGCGCAAGTCACGGAGACGATGTCGCACGAGTTGGGGCATGTGCTGGGTCTGGCGGACCACTACATCGATGCGCGGAAGCGCGAGTTGATGTATGGGTATACGGACGCGCGCGGTGTGCATCTTGGTAAAGACGACGTAAATACGATTCACTGAAACGAGGTGAGCGGCGTGATCGCAGAGATGTTGGTTGCTTTTGCGCTTTTGAGCAACGCGCAGGAAAAGGACTGTGCGGCGGTGGCGCGGGATTTGACGGCTGCAACGGAGGATGCCCGCGAACGCGCGTCGCGGGCATTTGCCCAGTGTTGGGGGATACGGCCCTTGGGGGCTGAGGAAGCCGGCGCGGTTCGCAAGAGCGTGGCGATGGGGAATGGGACTGCCGTGGCGTTGCTGCTGCTGGGGCTTGCCGGCGATGAGGAGAGCCGGAAGGTGCTGGAGGCGAAACGGGCCGGGGGAGGCAGCGTGAAATGGGACATCGATACACAGCCGGTTTCCGAAGGGTTGGCGGCGTCGGTGGCATTGCTGCGGTCAAGAGGGAACGATGTGCGGGCCGGTGTGTTGCAGGCACTGGAGAAGCCCGAGAACGCGGTAGCGCGATTTTTTCTCGATGCCGTGGAGTATGTGGAGGACCGGGAGGTGTTGGGGCGGATTGGGCTGTTGTTGGACGATACGCGGCGGGTGCCGAATGAGTTTCGACGGCGGTTGTGCGATTATGCGGTTCCGCGCCTGGTGCGCCGGTTCGGGCTGAAGCCGTCGTTTGAGGTGAGGGATTTCGGACGCTATTCGGATGCGCAACTGGAGGAGGTACGCCGGCTGTTGCGTGGGACGAGCCGGTAGGGGTCAGGCCGTTTCCGTCTTGGCCAGCACATACGGGCCTTCGGGGATCACGGCGACCTTCGCGCCTTGCGGCAGGCCGGCGAAGAACGCGCGCAGGGCTTCTTCGAGCGTGGAGTAGGCGGGACCCCAGAGCGTGGGGTAGTATTCGGCATCGAGACCCGGTACATAGAAGGCGACGCGGGCTTTCTCCATGACGAGGGCGAGCTTCTCGATTTGCCACTGGTCTACTTCCACTGGAGTGTGGCGGATTTTTTCGAGGTATTGCTTTGCGTCGGGATTCTCTTTCAACATGCGGCGGAACTCTGGGGCGCCGGGGCCTTCCTGGCATTCGGCGATGAGCAGAATTTTGCCGCCTGGTTTGACGATGTGCTGGGCGGCGGTGACTCCTTTGATGGCCTGGTAATACGTCAGGTCGAGCGGGTAGCCGGCGGAAGTGGTGATGACGGCGTCGACGGGTTCGGCCATCTGTTCGAGCATGACGCGGCGCACGAATCCGACGCCGGCTTTATGGGCTTGTTCGGGGTGGCCGGCGAAGACCCCGGCAATGCGGCGGTCGCGGGTGAGGGCGACATCGACGATGAAATCGTGGCCGGCCATGCGGGCGATTTCGAGGAGTTCGCGATGGAGGGGGTTATCGTCGATGGAGCCTTCGGTGGCCTTTGGCTCGCGCATGAATTTGGGGCTGTGGAGGACTTTGATGGTTTCCTGGGCGGCGAGTCCTGGGGCGACGAGTTTGCGTCCGCCGGAAAAGCCGAGCATGAGGTGGGGCTCGATGAAGCCGAGTGTGATGCGGAGATCGGCGGAGACGAAGCGCTCATCGACGTAGACGGGCGTGCCGGTGGAGGTGGCGCCCAGATGGCGGTGTTCGGATAAGGCTCGAGCGTTGTGGTTGACGACGCGGACGCGCTGGGCTGTGGTCTCGCCCACGATTTCGTTGATTTCGGCATCGCTGGCTGGACGGTGCAGGCCGGTGGCGATGAGGATGGTGACCTGGGACGGTGGGATGCCCGCTTCCTCCAGGCGTTTGAGCACGATGGGCAATACGGTGCGATTGGGAGCGGGACGGGTGATGTCGCAGACCGAGATGGCGGCGGTCTTCTTGCCCTGGGCCAGGTCGCGAAGGCTGGCAGAGCCGATGGGGGCGTCGATGGCCCGCTCCAGCGAGAGCTGCGGATCTTCGAGCGGGGTAGCGGAACGGGCTTCCAGAAGGCGGTAGTCGTAGCCTTCCGGGAGGATGGCGGGGAGTCCGGCTTTTCCAAACGCTAAGTGAACCTGCATAGTGAGTAACGCTACCATAATAGAAGAATGCATCCGCGGGTATAGCGGGGCATCTATTGGATCAGGGTGAAAACCGCATTTTTTCTCGCTTTGGACAGTCTTCGTGCGCACAAGTTGCGGACGTTTCTAACGTTGCTGGGCGTCATCATCGGAGTATCGAGCGTGGTGATGGTAGGCGCCGCCATCGACGGCATGGGCAGCTACGCGGAGATGACGACCTCGAAGGTGTTCGGCAGCGACAGCTATCTGGTGGCGCAGATCGCGCAGTTAGGCCGGGCCAGCCGCAAAGAGCGAGCCGAGCGGTTACGGCGGAACAAGCCGATTCGTCACGATGAGTTGGAGTATCTGCGGCAAACGACGGGGGACCGGGTTTACTACAGCCCTTACACGCAACGCATCGACGATGTGAAGCACGAGAACACAACCTTCGAGGCTGCCACGATTCTGGGGGTTTCTTCGACGCTGCCGGAGATACGGGAGGTATCGCTCACGGAGGGCCGGTTCTTCACCGATCAGGAGGAGCGGAACCGGCAAGGCACGGCGGTGATCGGCGATGAACTGCGTGCGACATTGTTTCCGGACACTTCTCCGATCGGGAAGAGTGTGCGCATCCGCGGATACGATTTCACGGTGGTTGGGGTGCAGGAGAAGTTGGGGTCGAGCGGGGCGCGCACGCAACAGGATAACCCGGTGTATATTCCGGCCACCGTGTACTGGAAATTGTATGGAGAAACACGAGGCGGATTCGCCGTGTTTGGGAAAGCGCGGCCGGAGACCGGGATGTCGATGGAGGAAGCGCTCGATTTGACGCGCGTGGCGTTGCGGACCCGGTTTCATGCCAAGCCTGGGCAGCCGGATAATTTCGAGACGTTGACTCCGGATGCGATCCGGTCTTTCGTGGACAACATTCTGGCGCTGGTTTCCGCGGTGGTGATTCCAGTGACAGCGATTTCGCTAGTGGTGGGCGGCATCGTGATCATGAACATCATGCTGGTGAGCGTGACGGAGCGGACGCGGGAGATAGGAATTCGCAAGTCGTTGGGGGCGCGGCAATCCGATATTCGCTTACAGTTTCTGATTGAGTCGGTGTTGATGTCGGCGGTGGGGGGAACGATCGGGCTGGGGATCGGATGGGGCGTGGTGGCGGTCGCTTCTCGTGTCTTGGAAGTGGAGTTGGGGATCGGGGTGGGATACGCTGCGCTGGCGGTCGTCGTGTCGAGTGTGGTGGGGATTGCGTCAGGGTGGTATCCGGCGTCGCGGGCGGCGAAGCTCGATCCGGTGGAAGCGCTGCGAGCGGAGTAATTCATGCGCGTGACAACGACGGAAAACATGCAGATGGCGTGGACGGCGGTGTACAGCCACCGGTTCCGGTCGCTGTTGACGATTTTGGGAATTGTGATCGGCATCACGACGGTGGTGACGGTATCGAGCTTGCTGACGGGATTGCGGAAGGGAATTGTTACTTTCTTTCAGGAGTTCGGGCCTAACAACATCTTCATCAGCAGGTATAGTGGGGACCCGAGCGCGCGGCCTAAGCAGACGGAGGCGCGACGCAAGGCAGTGGACCCGTCGTATGCGGAGTTGATCGTGCGGCTGGCGCCGAGTGTGGAGGATGCCGGGGTCCAGTTGTTCGTGCCGGCCTTCATCGGGAGGCAGCCGCTGGTGGCGCGCGTGCCCGGATTCGAGTCAGACAACGTGAACATGGCAGCATGCACGGCGAATCACCTGGAGATCTCGCCGCGGGACTTGGTGGCGGGGCGGCCGTTTACGGCGGAAGAAGACGTGCGCGGGGCGAAGGTCGGGCTGATGGGACCGAGTCTTGCCGAGGTGCTGTTTCCCGATGGGAAGGCGGTCGGCAAGCAAGTGAACGTGGGTGGGGCGGAGTACACGGTAATCGGCGTGTTCGACAAGGCCAAGGGCGGGTTTTTCGGGGAGAACGGGCTGGACTACCAATTCCTGGTTCCGTTTCAAACGGCTCGCCAGCGGTATCCGCAGTTGGACAACTTCTTTCTAACGGTGAAGGCGAGGGCGGGACTGCGCGATCAGGCGTTTGACGAAGTGCAGTCGGTGTTGCGCAAGATCCGGAGGGTGCCGCCGGGAGGGGAAAACGATTTCAATATCTCCACGGCCGACCAGATTATCAAGCAGTTCGATTCGATTAATCGGGCTGTGTTGCTGGTTTCGATCGCGCTTTCCGGACTGGGGTTGCTGGTGGGGGGGATCGGCGTGATGAATATCATGCTGGTAAGCGTGACAGAGCGGACGAGAGAGATCGGTGTCCGCAAGGCAGTGGGGGCGCGGTCACGGGACATCGTATTTCAATTTCTGACGGAGGCGGTGACGCTGACGGGAGCGGGCGGGTTGATCGGGATTGCCCTGTCGATTCTGGTGACGATGCTGGTGGGGGCGCTAGTGCCTTCGCTGCCGTCGGAAGTGCCGGTTTGGGCCGTGATCACGGGGTTCGTGATGAGTGTGAGCGTCGGCGTGTTTTTCGGAGTGTGGCCGGCCTTCAAGGCCTCGCGGCTTGACCCGGTGGAAGCCCTGCGCCACGAGTGAGCCGGGGCGGAATTCGCCGCCAAGGCTATCGTCCCCCGCCTCAATCCTTTTCGAAGGTCGCTGGGAACGGCGAATAACGCTTGCGATCATTCCTGGCGGGCGCGTCACGGCGCGGACCACCGGCTGGAGGCTCGGCAGTTCCTTCATGACTACGGCCGGAGTGCAAGAATCTGTCTACCTTCTCGCTTGTATTGACTGAGGAGGAAGAATGAAACCCAAATGGTTGGCCGCACTGGCCGCAACCGGCGTCTTGTTTGCTCAAAGCACTGAGGTGGAAGACCCTGGTGTTCAGCAAATGGCTGCCAACGCCTATGCGGCCAAATACGGTGTCTCGGTCAGCGTCGCCACGGCACGGCTGCAGTTGCAAGACCGCGCCAGCGGCATTGAGGACCGTTTGGAGTCCATGCTGGGCCAACAGTATGCCGGGGTATGGTTCGATGCGGCCAAACAGGGGCGGTTGCAGGTCGGGATTGCTCCCGGCGCTGTAGGATCGGAGGCCGCCATCCGCGGGTTGCTGGCCGCCTACAACCTGAGCGCCGATACGGATCTGGTTTCCGTAACCTACACGGCGGAGCAGTTGCTGCAGCGGCAGCGATCTATCAGCGCTTCGATCGGCGATATCGTGGCGGCGGGCAAGGCGAGGATCCACAGCGATCCCAAACGCAATCGCGTTGGGGTGGTAGCGATCCAGTCACTCAGCGCCAACGATGAGAGCCGCATTGCTCAAATCGGCCAGATGCCGGATGTGTACTTGCGTCGCACGAATCACCCGAACGAGAAGATCACTTTCAACGCCTGCACTATTGGCAGATGTAATCCTCCTCTGCTGGGGGGACGCGCGTCGGAC
>JAEUQG010000470.1 GCA_016789755.1 Bryobacterales bacterium | reverse complement strand
CATCGGCGCATAGAAGTCGCCGTTGCCCCATGCCGTGTTGTAGATTTCCAGAGCCGCGGAGCCGACACCCAGCTTCTGCACGATGTCATAGATAACCGTGCTCGAAGAGATGCCGCCGCTGAACTGGGCAAACTGCGACTGGCGTCCGACGCGGGCGATGTAGCGATGCCCTTCGCGCGAGATCACGCGATGGGGACGGTCGTCGCCGACGTACAGATACGGAGTCGGGTTCACAGCGTTCGGGGTGGGCTGCGCCAGCTTGTCGCGCTGGGTCACCGAATCCGGGTTGGTGAACGCCGGAACCTGGTGGGATGCAATCGCGTTCAGCGTGGGGATGCCACCGACAATCTTCGCTTCATTCACCGTCGCCGGGATCGAGGCCACGTTGGCGCCGAGCGAACCCGTGATCAGGTGCGTGAAAGAGATGGTGCGGTGGTAGAGCAGGTTCTGCGCCGGGGTAGTGGTGGTTGCGCCCTGATCCACAGCGCCCCAGATCGCGTAGAACGGGGTACCGTTCGCGTTGGCGACCGACGGATTCGGGCCCACATTGGCGTTCCCGTTGTAGGTAGCCAGGGAACGGCCGCGGACATGCTCCGGTTCGTAGTGCAGACCAGCGACCGTGCGGGTCCCGCCGTTGAGAATCGGCTGTGCCAGCACGAGACGGTCGAAGGCATACGGCTTGGTGGAGTTGCCCCACAGATCGTAGAAGTCGCCCTGGAGCTGCGGAGTTTCCTGAGCAGCGCCCGGACACATCAACGTGGACCCGTTGCACGGCGCAAACGGCGTGCTGCTCACGTTGGTGTAGAAGGCAGCCTTCTTGTGCACACGGAGGCGGGTGCCTTCCCAGGCAGCGCTCTCGGTGTCATTCGCCCCGAGAGGCGGACCCGTAACCCAGCCGCGAGGCGGGGCGAAGGTGGACACCGGGATGTTGTCGTTGATTACGCTCGACACGATATAAAGATTGTCGTTGTCGATGCCGAGGCGGGCGCTGGTGGGCATGTAGCACACGGTGGTCGTTGCCGACGCTGCCGTCGTAACGGCCGTATTGGCGCAGTTGATCGTCACTGCACCGGTCGGCGCCGGTGTGACGCGGCGGCGATCCGAGATCGAGTTGATGTTGCCGAAGGGGCAACCGGACTCGCACGTTCCATCCTGGGCGCCGTAGAAGGAAACCCAGTTGGAGTTCAGTCCACCGCTGTTCGGGTTGCCCTGGCTCGGGCCCGGAGGCTGCGGCGTGGTGAAGAACTCGGTGTTGCCGGGCAGGCCGGGAACAGCCGGGTTGTTGTTCGGAGTGCAGGTTCCACCAACGTTGGCGCCGCCGCTGCCGAGGGTGATCGAGCCCTGGCACCCGGTGGCCCAGCGGGACACGATGAGAACCCAGCTCGCCTTGCGGGTCAAGCCGGCGTTCGGACCGGTGGCTGAATCGGCACAACCGAAGCAATTGATCAGCGCATTGTCCACAACCGTGAACAGAACCACAAAGCGGCCCTGCATCTGGTCATAGCGCACGCTGGCGTTGTCCACTACGCAACTGGCATTGGTGCGGGGCTGCGTCGGGCACATGGCATTCAACGCAGCTTCGCCCAGCCATACATCCAAAAACTGGCGCGAAGTGGGCGGGAAGTAGTACGTTCCCGAGGGATTGTAAGCTACTGGAGCCGTTCCGTTGGCATTTGTGCCGGACGGAGCGTTCGGGTTCGGGTACCGGGCGATGACACGGTTAACAACCGTGATAATATCGTCCGGACCTACTGCAATGTCGGGGTTCGGCAACACGCCCTGAGGCTCGACAGTGAAGTAGTCCGTGGAAGAAATACCTTCCCATTCACGGCCACTCTGTGAGTCGCAGGCCGAGGAAGCCACGGCCGGCCCGCCAACCAATCCGCATGTGGGATCGATCAAACCGGGACGGTTGCCGCTTCCTTCGCGCGCCGATACATTAAATGCTCCGTCCGGCCCGGACCCGACTAAGCGGGCACCGGTTTGCGCCTGCGCCATGCCTGTAAGCATGCACAGGGCCGCCGTTGCGGGCAAAACACTTGACCACCAAAGACGTCCTTTCATTTTCCTCCTCCAAAAACTGCTGGACTGGACTTTCCAAATGTACACACACTAAATCCTACACTCCGACCTGGGTACACAACACTCCCTGATCGTAACGCCTTGTTATAGCTCATTTCAAAATCAAATGTCAATACTTATGTTTTACCAAGCGGATAGAGGCATTCGGCCTGTGTTCGCACACACCCCGCGTTGAAACAAGAAGGGTCGCCCGTGCCTCTCTTCCTCATCGGAAAACATGGCGTACGATAGAGCGAAAAATTCGCCCAAAGATCTTCCGTACCCTGTCTATCGTCAGCAGCGGCCGGCGGCTTTCTACGGTGAAGCCTCGAAATCTGTGCCGCGGGTATCCTTACGCCTTTGGGCGGGGACCCGACTTGTCCGCCGCGCGTCCGCTGCGCCATCATGAATCGTAAGGAGTGGCATTCTTTGATGAGCTACCCAAAATCGCTGCTCATTCTGCTCGTTCTGGCGGGACTGGCGGTTGCACAAACTCCCCGCTCTCCTGGACGGGTTGTGGGCGCCGGCTACAGTATCCCGGCTCCCCTCAAAGTTGCTCCAGGGCAAGTGATCACCGTGTTTGTGCACTCGCCTAACGGCATACAGCCGGCGCAGGCGGTTTCTGCCGACGCGATTCCACTACCGTTCTCTATCAGCGGGTTCTCGGTGAAACTGGAACAGACGATTGGATCTACGAATGTAGAAGTTCCTCTCTTCGCCGTCTACCCTGTCGATGAATGCGTGGGGCTGAATCCGTCGGTGTGCACCGATCTCACCGCCATCACTTTGCAGATTCCCTGGGAGGTCACGGCAAACCGCAGCCGCGGGGGGCGTCCCGACAACTTCGCCGCGTTGAAAGTGTTCTTCCAAGGCACGCCCGGCGACGCTTATCCGATTCAACCGGAAAGCGACAGCATCCACATTATTAATACGTGCGATTCCACGATGCCGCCCGGCTTCGACCGCAACAGCGAACTGGTCTCCGGCGGGTGCCGCTCTCTGGTGACCCACCTGGATGGACGGTTGGTGACTCCGGCCAATCCGGCCTCCGCCGGCGAGACGCTGGTGATGTATGCGTTCGGGCTGGGCCCCACTGGCTCGGCCGTGCGCAGCGGGGATACCGCCCGGTCACCCATCGGACTGACCGATATCGCGCTGCAGTTCAGCCCTGGGGTGAACCTGGAGCCGGTGCGGCCCACGGCCTTGCCTCCTCCAGCGGGCAACGCCCCCGTCCCCGTCTTTGCCGGACTCATTCCGAGCCAAGTGGGTTTATACCAAGTCACCTTTTCGGTTCCGGCCCTGGCCGCCGGCTCGCAGGCCTGCACGGCTTCCACCATCCGATCCAACTTCACCGTAAGCATAGGGCGCTTTGAGTCCTTCGACGGCGCCGGCATCTGCATTCAGCCTTAGAAGCCCGCACAGGCCGGGGCGGCCCCCCAGCATGTTCAGGAACTCGTGTGCCGCAGGTAGACCCGGCGCAAACAATCAGTCCACGAACTTCCACCGCCGGTGAATTCGAGTTTCTTCCGTAGGAGGCTCTCATCCGTTCCTTCTTGTGAAGGCGCCGGATGGGGTCACCCCGCCAATCATAGAGCGCCAACGGAGGAAACCATGTCTGTACTGTATGGATGTGTAGACGGAACGGGAATCGCAGACGACAAGTCTTACGGAAGGATCTACGACAACAGCTTTTGTCACCGCGTTTGGAAAGCCTGGACTTCGGGCCCGAAGGAGTACATCCGCGGTCCCTGGACAGCGGGTTGGTCGACACCCAAGCGGGCTGAGATGCTGGCCGAGTGGGTGTCGTCGAACCGCAGCGGGGCGAATGGTATTATTCTGGCGGGGCATAGCCGCGGCGGATGCGCCGCCATCCGGGCCTGCTCTCTGCTCAAAGACCAGGGAATCGGTGTCGATTACCTGTTTCTGTTCGACGCCGTCAACATGCAGACGCTGCTCGACACGCACTTCATCCCGTCCAACGTGAAGTATGTCTATCACGCTCTGCGCGGATCCTACACGCGTTCGCGCCCCTTCTGGGGCAACTGCGGCCGTTTTCTGCGCAGCAACAGCACCGTGTACCGTGAGCGGAGCTTCTGCGCCACCCATAGCGGAGTGGGCGGCATTCCCTGGCAGGTGTATTTTCGCGAAGTGGAAGGCGTGGAGCGGCCCGCCAACGAATTCATCTGGGAGGATGGCGAGCCTAATCCGACGCTGGTTCCAATGAAACAGGATGTATGCGGGTCGCGCGAAGTGATGATCTGGATGCTGCCGACATTGTGGGCGGCCCGCGACGCACTGGAAGAGGGCGGCGCACCGGTGGATATCGTGCCGGCCGACCCCAAGCAACAGGCCGGCCAGCAGGCCGGAGGGCGGCCCGCGGCCGGCGTACCTGGAGGCAACGGAGGCGCCCCATTCTATACCGTCGTGTCCGGCGACAGCCTTTCTCTCATTAGCGGCCGCATGTGGGGGGATGTTCTATTGTGGCCGATTCTCTACAAGGTGAACCGCCCAGTCGTGGGCTCCAATCCCAATTTGATTTCGGCGGGAATGAAACTATCGGTTCCGAATATCAAGAATTACTCCTCACAGGAGTTGGACCAGGCGCGTAGCGAGGGCCGCAACTGGCGCTGAAGTCTGGTAGACTCCTCTGTACTTCCTTCGGAGGAACCTGCCAAAATGCGATCCATCTGGAACTCGTGCATCCTCGCACTCAGCTTGTGCGCCGCCCCGGCCTTGCCACAAGCATCGCTTGACCCATACCTCGCTCTGGGAGACTCGATTCCCTTCGGGATGAATGTAACCCTCCTCGTGCCGGGCCGGCCATTGCCCACTCCCAATCAGTTTGTGGGATATCCGGAAATCATGAGGGATCTCTCCTTGCGCATTCGCAATCTGACGAACGCTTCCTGTCCCGGCGAGACCAGCGGCAGTTTCCTCGATATTGCCGCGCCAGACAACGGCTGCAATCATCCGCACCTGCAACCCGGCCAGACACCGGCCGAGTTGCCGCCGTTCAAAACCACCATCGGGCTGCGGGCAGCTTATACGGGTTCTCAGATGCAGTTTGCCGTTTCCCAACTGCTGTCCAACCGCAACACGAAACTGGTGACGCTGAGCATCGGCGGAAACGATCTGTTGCTGCTGCAGTTGCGCTGCGCGGCGGAAGCCAATCCCGCGGCCTGCCTGCAAACGAGGCTGGCCACTGAGGTGTTGCCGGCCTACGCCATCAATCTCGGACGGATTCTGGCGGCCATTCGCATTCAAGGCCGTTACAGCGGGAAACTCGTGCTGCTGAAATACTTCACGCCCGCCGCCGATGTACAGAGCACGCTTGCTGTTGCCGCGTTGAACACCGCGATGGAGCAGGTCGGCGCCCAGTTCGGAGCCAAGACCGCCGACGGATTCAAGGCGTTTCAGTTGGCTTCGCTCCCCTTCCAGGGCGATCCCTGCAAAGCTGGTCTGCTGACGCGCTTAAGCGCCACGGTGTGCGATGTGCACCCTTCGGCGTACGGGCAACGGATCCTGGCGGTGACGACGCTGCTCACCGCGCTCGGGAACTGAAGATCCTACAGCCGCAATCCATCCCCCGCGCTGGAATAATTAGTGGCCAACCAGCCGATGGTCTTCTTCAATCCATCGCGCAGCGAGGTGGGGCACGACAGCCCCAGCGCCTTCATGCGCGTGACGTCGAAGATCTTCTCCAATTGCCCGTCGGGTTTCGAGGCGTCCCAGGCGATCTCACCGGCAAACCCCGTCAACTCGCGAATGGTTTCGGTCAGCTCACGGATCGAGGTGGTAGAGCCGGAACTGATGTTCACCGGTGCGGTGGAATCGTATTCTTCGAGGAAAAAGGGAAACAGCGCCGCCACATCTCCGGCATAAACGAAATCGCGCGTCGCTCTGCCCGTGCCCCAAGCCATCACCGAAGCCTTTCCGGCCAGCTTAGCCTCGTAATAGCGGCGCACCAGCGCGGGCACGACATGGGACTCCTTCTCGCGGAAGTTGTCGTACTCGCCGTACATATTTCCGGGGATGATGACCACGCTGCGCAGGCCGCGCTCCTGCCGGTAGGCATCCGATGCCACCAGGCCCATCATTTTTGCCGTGGAATAAGCGGCGCTCTCCTTCTGCGGATAACCCTGCCACAACTGGTCTTCGCCGATCGGCGATACCGCCTTGGCCGGATAGCTGCATCCACCCATCGGATAGAGCAGCTTTTCCACGCCGTGCTCAGCGGCGGCTTCAAACATCAGCGCCGTGAGGATAGTGTTGCGAAAGTAGAACGACGCGGGAAACTCCCGGTTGGCCCCGATGCCGCCGACATAAGCCGCCAGGTGTACAACTGCGTCCGGCTTCACTTCGGCAAACATACGGCGCACGGCCGCCGGGTCCATCAGGTCGTAATCGGCGCGCGATAAGGCCACTACCTGCCCGGCGCCATAGCGCGCTTCGAGCACCGGCACCACGTGACGGCCCAGAAACCCGCGCGATCCCGTTACGGCAATTTTCTTCATAAATACGGTTTCACTTTCTCCATCTGTGCGTCCCAGGTCAACTCCTGTGCGACAGCTTCCCGGCAGCCCTCCACCATCCGCTCCCATTCGGGGCCGCCGAAGAGATGGACGGCGCTCTGGAGGGCGTCGAGGAACACATCGTAGTCCCAGTTTTCGAGCAGCATGCCGCAGCCGTAGCGCTCGATCATCAGGCGGCACTGGGGATGCGGCGCGGCGACCGGCGGCACGCCGTCGGCAATGGACTCAAAGAACTTGTTGGGAGCGGCGTAGAGCTGATTCTCCACATCCGGATTCCAGGCCACGATGCTATAGGCATAGGCCGGCCGCACGGCCGCCAGACTCACGGCGTCGACATAGCCGTGATAGCGCAGCGCGCCGGGGTTGGCATTGAGAAATCGCTGTTTGTCCGATGCCGGACCCTTGATCGGCCCGTACATGTCGATGGGCAGCTTGCGCACATCGTCGGCCAGGTAGTAGTTGAGGAACGTCTGCGCCATGCTCATCGTGCCGGAATAGAGAATACGGCCGTTGCGCTGTCCGGCATCGCGCGGAGCACGGGTTTCGGCTTTCCGGTTGCTGACGTTGTAGAGCACCAATTTGGGAACCCCGGTGAATCCACAGCGGCCTGTTTCCAGAACGGCCCGGTTTTCCTCGGGAAAGATCACGGCATCGAGCAGCGGCGCGGCCCGCTGGTTCATCTCCACGTCGAACTCCCCATAAAACGGAATGGATTCGATGGAATAGTAGATGACCTTGCCGGGGCGCCGGCTCAAACGGAACAACACCGGCAGGCAATAGGTGCAACTGAGGACCAGGACATCGGGCTTCAGGCGGTTGACGATCTTCGCCGCGCGCCATACGTACTCAGTGCGTCCCACCGGGGAATGCGGATGGTCGGCCGTGGCAACGCGATGAAAGGCGAACGAGGGAAACTGGCTGTGGCGCGGCGCCAATTCCGGCTGGGCCGGCTCAATCATTTCGACAGTGGAATTAGCGCCGTAATGCTCGCGCAGCGAGGCAGCCAGCAGCGGCACTTGCGGACTGCCGTAGCCGATCGTGACGTCGGAAACAACGACGATCTTCATCCGGCAATCTCCCCGACCAGACGGTCCGAATTGTGATAGCTCTGCCAGTTCCGCGCAAACGCCCGCGCGGTTTTCAGGTAGTGCTCGTGGTGTTCCACCAGGTCGCGTACCAGCGGAGCGATCTCCGCCGTATCGTGATACACCACGCCTACGGCGCCGAGCGGCAGCGAGCCTTCACAGGAGAGAAGATGCACCCCCAGGCCGCGTACTGTGCCTCCGCCTAAAGCCAGCGTGATCTTGCGCGCCCGGTCGTGGATGGCAACCAGATCCGTAGCCTTGCCTTTCTTGCCCGGCTCCAGCACACGGCGCATGCGCCGGCCGATGCGATAGCCAGCGGCATCGGATTGCTCAACATAGATCACAGCTTCTTTGGCCGGGACCTCCATGTCGAGCAAGAGATGCGTCGCGCCCGTCGGCACGGCGAGCAGCGCCGTGGGCTTGGCGCGATCGACTCCGCTGAGCTCTCCATCCACCGGGTCAACGCCGGCGCCGTCCAAGGTCCACGAGAGCTCTTCCATGCCCAGGCTTGTGTGCGAAGCGGCCTGCTCCAGAACCGTGGCGTGATAGGCATTCCAGGCGGGCTGAAACTGCCGCGCCAGCCAACTTCCGGCGGGAACAATCACCGGCATGCCCGCGCTTAAGGATTCCACCAGAATGCCGCTCGAACGCGCGTAATAGTTATTAGCGTCGTAGAAGAGCAGATTCAAATCACCGGAGAGCACGAAATCCTTATATTGCGCGCTGGTCAGCGGTTTGGTGAAAAGCTCCACCGCCCCCGGCTTCTTCGCGGCAAAATACTCCAGTTGCCGGCGCGCAATGACCGCTTCGGGTTCGCCGTTGGGGATGTTGAAGTTCGACTGCAGATGAAAAGTCAGTTTACCGGTGGCGATGTAATCGGTCCACAGGTCTTCCATCAAGCGGGGGATGAAGTGATAGCCTTTTTCCCGTCGCGCATCGCCCACGTAGATCACCCGCAGAGGCAATGCGGCCGGCTTCGGCACGGCGGCATGCGTGTGTGGAATCGGCACAGTGCGGAATTCCCCCACCCCCAGCCTGTTGTACTGCTGGGTGAGTTCGTCCGTGTCGGTATAGAAGCGCACGTCATGAGCCTGCATCTTCTCGCGGGAGACGGCCATCGATTGCCGCAGGCCCTGCACGCGCCATTCATGCTGATCGTAGCCGGCCTCCCGCCCTGGATAGATGTCGCGCCGGAACAGCAGGTGCCAACTCGGTCCCGCAGGCCGGCTCTTCAACGCTTCCGCCAGGCCCATCATGTCGATGGCGGACAGTGTGGGAATGAAGACGATGTCTCCCGCGCCCGGCCGCAGTCTGTCGAGCATCTGTTCGGTGTCCTTTTGAAAGCTGCGCAAGGAGCGGTATTGCTTCCACCACTTCATGTAGCCAATACGCCGCGCCATCAGTTCGCGCGGCAGGCGGAGCGTGTCGGCAACCTCCCAGTACAGTTCTTTCAAGTACAACTGCGGAAACCCGCCGGCAAGCATTAGCCGGCCGGTGGATCGCCATAAAAAAATCAGAACCATCACCGGCAGCAGAAGCAGCAACAGCACAAGGCGCGCCAGTTTCAACAGCACCGCAGCAGGCAACAGTGTCACCAGCGAGGCAAGGTGCGTGCGGTCGAGCGGTTGCTGAAGCAAAAACTCCGTGAAGCGATGGCGCACCGCCCACAGCAATCCAAACAAGGAGAAGTGATAGCTAAGGCGGTAGCGGAAGCGCAGAGCGCGGTAGCGCCGCTGCAGCCACTTCACGATGCTCGATTCCGCCACGCCTTCCGAATCCCAGAATCCTGCTTCGTAGAGAGGCAATGTACGCCACTGGGGTGGGTGCTGCTCAGGCGGAAAACGGCGGTTGGCGGCGAGGTAAGGCTCGAACCCGGCCCGTTGCGCTGCTTCGAGCACATGCATGGCGTACTCGTAGTGATGGCCGGCGATGCTCGAAATCGATTGATCGATGAGAATGAATTTATTGGCCACGGGTCAGGCCTTGTGCGGGGGTCGCGGATCGTCTCAAACGTTACATTATAACGGGAGTTCCTACAAACGCACGAATTTCAGCGCTCCTTCGCCGGTGAGCACGCGGCGCAGGTAATCCATCTGGCCCAAATGGAACGACAAGTGCCCATAGAGATGGGCAAGAAACTGCCGCGTGGTCAGTTCGACGCCCAGCACGTTGATGGGATAGATCTCGTCCATGTGCGCGCCGGCGAGCCCGGCAACGGTGCCGTAGACTAGTTCTTGCACTTCTTCCAGCCGCATGGCGAGCGTTTCGCGCGGCACATCCCTGGCGGAGAATTCCAGTTCGCGTTGGCGGGTGTAGTCCACACCGCCTAACTGCCGGCCGATGAAGTCCCGCAAGTTGCCTTCCAGATGCAAAGCAAGGTTGCCGGCGGAGTTCGTTACGCCGGGACGAATCTCCCACAAAGCAGCATCGCTGGGGAATGCCCGTACCTCCTGCACCAGTCTCGCGATGTCGCGGCGAAACAGCGCCGCCATTTCGATTGCCAGGCTCATAAGGTACACTCTCGCATATGGTGATCCCCATGCGCCGCATTCTTTCCGTTGCCCTGGTCTTTGCCGCACTTCCGGCGGCTTATCCGCAGTCCAAGTCGCTCCCGCTGCACAGCGCCGATGGTCTGACGCTGCACAACGCCATCGTTGCCCCGGTGACGTTTCAGGGTAAGAAGGCGATCCGGGTGACCGCGCCTCCTGCCGCCGAACGTCCCGCCCCGGCCACCAAAGGAGGCCTGAAGAAGGGCGGCGGCGGACCCGCGGCGGACGCCAACCGCCAGGACCATCTTGGGCTGCTCGACGGCGTGGAATTCAGTAGCGGGACCATTGAAGTTGATCTCGCCGGCGAACCCGGCCCCGGCGCCGCCGGTGGAGCTCGCGGCTTTGCCGGCATCGCCTTTCGCGTACAGCCGGACCGGAAGACCTACGATTGCTTCTATCTGCGCCCCACCAACGGCCGCTCCGACGATCAGGAGCGCCGCAACCACACCGCGCAGTATATCCAGCACCCGGATTTTCCCTGGTTCAAGCTGCGGCAGGAGACTCCTTCAAAGTACGAGTCTTATGTGGACATCGGACCGGCGGAGTGGGTGCACGTCAAAATCGAAGTAAACGGCGATAAGGCGAAGCTCTTCGTCAATCACCATGCGCAGCCTGTCCTGATCGTCAACGATGTGAAATCAGGCGCCGCCGGAAAAGGCGCAGTGGCGCTGTGGATTGAAGGTTCCACCATCGCGCACTACGCCAACCTGAAAGTCACGGCTCGCTAATCCCCGTAGGCGCTGCCGGCCTCCAGATCCCGTCCCTTGTCCCGTCCACCGAAAGGCGCCGGCAGAATCATCGGTACAGACTTCCTGTACGCCTCGTACCGCCGTCCGTGCGCCCGCAGCAGATCCCGTTCCTCGAATTGGATCGCCACCAGGATATATCCCGTCGTCAGCACGGCAAACAGCAGATGCGCCCCGGTCATGACCGGAGTCATCCAGAAGGCGAACAGCCAGCCCAAGTACAGCGGGTGCCGCACCACTCGATACATCCCCGGAGTCTTGAATCGCAATGGCGTATAGGACTCGTTGCGCAGGTAGAGCCAAACCTGCCGTAGTCCGAAAAGATCGAAATGGTTGATGAGAAACGTGCTGATCAGCACCAGCACCCACCCGGATGCGCATAAGGCGTGGAACAAACCCTGCATCGCCGGACTCTCGATCTTCCATATCGTTCCGCCCACGGGCCGCCATTGCCAGAACAGCAGGATCAACATCGCACTCGACAACAGGACGTAAGTACTGCGTTCCGCGGCTTCCGGGATCAGTTGCGTCCAGGCGCGCTTGAACCACCCGCGGGCCATCACGCTATGCTGCACGGCGAAACCGGCTAACAACAGTGCATCCACCCAAAGCGCCTCGCCCAGCGGACCGGCCGGCCCGGAGTCCATCGACTTGGGCGCCAGTACATTTCCTACAAACCCGAAGGCATACAGGAACGTGGCTAAAAAGATCCCGTAACACACCACTCCATACACGAATACTGCGATTCGTTTCATCGTCTTCCTCCTCTACCCTCGTCTCAGTCCCCTCGACAGCGGGGTCACCTGAGTACGCGAGCGCGCCCTCAAAATTGGTTCAATACGGACCCGTGATAGCATCGGTTCGATGTCATCTCATCCCATGACCCGCCGCGGATTTCTTGCCTCCTCGGCCGCCGCCAACGCTGCCCTTGCCCAATCCCGGCAGAAGACCAACATTGTCCTCATCATGGCCGACGACTTCGGCTACGAATGTGCCGGCGCCAATGGCGGCACTTCCTACAAAACTCCCAACCTCGACCGCCTTGCCGCCGGCGGCGTACGTTTCACCCACGCCTACGCCCAGCCTCTCTGTACCCCCACTCGCGTGCAACTGATGACCGGCCAGCACAATTTCCGCAACTGGCGCGCCTTCGGTCTCATGGATCCCAACGAGAAAACATTCGGCCACATGATGCAGCGCGCCGGATACCGCACCTGTATCGCCGGCAAATGGCAGTTCTACAGCTACGAAGGCAAGCCCTCGCCGCGCCGCGCCACGGGAATGAAGCCGGAACAAAGCGGCTTCCACGAATATCTTCTCTGGCACGATCTGTTTACGGAAGACAAAGGCTCACGCTACGCCGATCCCGTCATCAACGAGAATGGAAAGAAACGAACCGACACCAAGGGCAAGTACGGCGAAGACCTGTTCGCCGACTTCGTCATCCGCTTCATGGAACGCAACCGGGCCAATCCTTTTTTTGTGTACTACCCCATGGTGCTCACGCACGGCCCCTTTAACGCCACTCCGCGCAGCGCCGATTGGGCCCGGGGAGATCGCCTCAAGGACGACCCGAAACACTTCCCGGACATGGTGGAATATCTCGACGCCTGTGTCGGACGCGTGCTCGACGCCATCGACAAACTCGGGATCGCCGAGCATACCCTGATCCTCTTCTTCGGCGACAACGGCACGCCGAAAGAGATCACCTCGCGCATGGGCAGTAAAGTGATTCCAGGCGGTAAAGGGCTCACCACCGGCGCCGGTATGCACGTCCCCATGTTCGCCCGCTGGAAAGGCGTGACCCCCGCCGGACGTGTCTGCTCCGACCTTATCGACTCCACCGATTTCCTGCCCTCCATGATGGAAGCAACCGGGGCGCAATGGTTCGAGGGACTTCCTATCGACGGCCGCAGCTTCCTCCCCCAACTGCGTGGCCAAAAAGGCAACCCGCGCCAATGGGCGTTCTCTCACTACGATCCGCACCCCGGCTGTAAAGTCAATTTTCCGCCAACGCGTCTTGCCTGGGACCATCGCTGGAAACTCTATCTCGACAACCGTCTCTACGACATGCGGAACGATCCGTTCGAGAAGTCGCCCATTCCGGCCTCCGGCGCTCCTCCCGATGCCCAAGCCGCGCGCAGGAAACTGCAAGCCGCGCTCGATCAGATGGCCCGCATTCAGCCGCCGAAGTTCAACAAATTCGAAACCGATGGCCGCACGGCGTACTGAGTAGTTTTATTTCGCAAAGTTGCATGCGGATGAGAGATTTTAGGCCTCCTCCTACGCCTTCCCCCAGTGAGAGGAGCTGAACAAACAAAATGCCTGAAATCATGGACATATCCGAAAGCCCCGTAGCCACCGGGGGCGCCGTTCGCATGCGCCAGATCTGGAACACCACCTATGCCGTGGGAGAAGGATGCGCCAACCATACCGATGACGTGCTGCTGGTGCAGTGGATGCTGCAGAAGCACTTCCAACGCCCGGACAAGAAGGCCTTGCTGGGTAACGGGTTCAAAGTCCCTACGCACGGCACCTGCGATCAGACCACCCTCGACATCATTCGCATTTTCCAGATGGACATCATCCGCAACAAAGGAAACGACACCAAGGTGCAAATGAACGGCCAGGTATTTCCCGTCCGCCAGCTTCAGCACATCGAAAAATACACCCTCGCCTACCTCAACTACGTTGTCCGTCTTCACTACCCGAACTACTTCCGCAACCCCGGCCTCGACCCCAAAATCCCCTCCTACTTGAAAATCCTCTTCGGACGCTGCAATCAGATCCAACCCTAGACGGCGTTCGATGGAATTCTATGTTTTCGATGATGCCTGGCTGTCCCTTTCGATGTCGATGTACATCGGCCCAGCCCCCATCAGCGCCACCAGAAACCAAGTGAACTTCCCCGACCGGTTGATCAACTGGAAGGTGACATGCTCGCCCGGCGCAATCTCGAACCGATGGTTCTTCCACACGAACGTGTTGTTCACGTTCAAAGTGTGTTTGCCCGGCGTGAGCACACGCGTCGCCGATTTGCCGTAGTACAGCGTCGCCAAAGGCTGGCCGTCGATCTTGACAATCATCACCCGCTTTTCGTTGTCCCGGCGAGAGGTGCGCAGAACCGTCACGCGTGATTCCTGCTGTTCGGGTGCGGATTCGTGAGCTGCCATGTTGCGCCTCCGAGATTAGCAAATAGTGCTACTGTGGCACCCACTTTTCCCGCGGCGGATAATGAATCAAGCTCGACCCGGCCCGAACCATTCATGATCATCACCCAAACTCCTTTCCGTATCAGCTTCTTCGGCGGCGGCACGGATTACCCCGACTACTTCGAGAAAAACGGCGGCGGAGCGGTGCTCGGCACCGCCATCGACCATTCCGCCTACCTCTCCGTTTCGCGCTTCTACTCGCGTCTGTTCGACTACTCCATCCGCATCGCCTACCGCAAGGTGGAATGCGTACGCAGCCTGGAGGACATCGAGCACGCTCCCTTCCGCGAATGCCTCCGCCACTGCGGCATCTCCACCGATGTCGAGATCAACTACACCGGCGAACTCCCTTCCTTTTCCGGGCTGGGCTCTTCTTCGAGCTTCGTCGTCGGCCTGCTCAACGCATTGCACGCCTTTCAGGGCAAAGCGCGGCGGCCTCTCGATCTCGCCATCGAAGCCATTCTCCTCGAACAGGACACCCTCAAAGAGGCTGTCGGCTGCCAGGATCAGGTCTTCGCCGCCGTCGGCGGCTGTAAGCTCATCGAGTTCCGTACCCGGGAAGACATCGTGGTGCACGCCGTACCGCTTTCTCCCGACCGCCTCCGCAACCTGGAAGACCATCTCCTGCTGCTGCACACCGGCATCAAACGCCGCGCCGCCGATGTCGCCACCAACATCATCCGCCGCATCGGCGAGCAAACCCGCGTTCTCCTCCGCATGCGGGAAATGGTGGACGAAGGCTATTCCCTGCTCACCGGCAATGCCGGCTTCAGCGCCTTCGGCGCCCTGCTCGACGAAGCCTGGCAATTGAAGCGCTCGCTCGACACTTCCGTCTGCAATGGCGAAATCGAAGACATGTATCGGCGCGGCCGCTCAGCCGGAGCCTTCGGTGGAAAACTTCTCGGCGCCGGCGGCGGCGGGTGCCTTCTCTTCGTTGTTCCTCCGGACCGCCGCGCAGCGGTGCGCTCCGCGCTGGCGCAACTCGAAGAGATCCCCATCGCCATCAACTCCCCCGGAAGCCATATCATCCACGCATAACGGACAATTCGAGGTAAAAAGAGTTCATGCGCGGCTATATTGTCGGTTCCTACGGATTCGATAACACGGGAGACGAAGCCATTCTCGCCAGTCTCGTCGCTCTGCTGCGCGAGCACATCCCCGATCTCCAGCTCACCGTCATGTCCGGCAACCCGGACCTCACGGCCGCCCAGCACCATGTCGAGGCCGTACACTGGCAGTCCATCGCCGGCCAGTTCGATGCCGTGGCCGCGGCCGATTTCATTCTCGTCGGTGGAGGCGGGCTGTTCTTCGATTACTGGGGCTTCTATCCGGAAACCATCTGGACCCCCGGCCACGGCAGCTTGAGCTACGTCGGCGGTGCTCCGTTGCTTGCGGCGTTGCTCGGCAAACCCGTGGTGTACTACGCCGTCGGCGCAGGGCCGCTCCGCACCGGGGAAGGCCGGCGCATGACACGCGCTCTGCTCGAAGGGGCGTCCAGCATCTCTGTACGCGAGCAGCCATCGCAGGATCTCATCGCCCAACTAGGAATCCCCCGCGAGCGAGTGCATGTCTCCGCCGACCCCGCCTTCGCCCTCGCCGGCGATTGGACCATCGGCCGCCCCAAGCGCGACCAGCCCATGATCGGCATTGCCCTGCGCCCTTGGGAGATCGACGTCGAAGCCGCCCGCTGGGAAGCCGCTGTCGCCGATGGTCTGGACCGTTATCTGGACCGGCACGAAGCGCACCTCAAGTTCATCCCCTTCCAGTGGATTGAGCATCAGCCGCTCGAAAACGACTACGCCGTCGCCCAGCGTGTGGTGCAAGCCATGCGGCACCGCGAATCCGTCGAGATTGCCGCACCCCAGTTGGCGCCCCGCTACCGCGCCCGCATGCTTTCCGAATGCGACATGGTGGTTGGAATGCGGCTCCATGCGGCAATCTTCGCCACGATGGCCGGCGCGCCTTTCGTCGCCCTTACCTACGATCCCAAAGTGCTCCATTTGGCCGCCGGCGTGGGTTGCGAACAGTTCGTCCTCGACCTGCACGGCCTCGCGCCCGACGCCTTAGCCGCCGCGCTCGAGCAGGCCTGGGAGCAGCGCGAAATCATCGCCCCGCGCTTGCAGCAGCACACCTCCCGCATGGCGGAACTTGCCCGCCGGGACGCGGCACGCCTCGCCGGGGAAATTCGCGCCGGATTGAGTCCCATCTCCCCGAACGCCGAGGCCCTCCGCACCGTCTTCACCGCCCTGCAAGGCAGATTGCGGCAAGAGGGCTCCGCTACCGCCGTACGCGATCTGGAACAACGCCTCGGCGGCGCCCGCGCGGAAGTGGTTTCGCTACAGAAAACGCTCGAGGAAACGCGTAAGCAACTCGACGAACGCGACCGCAAGCTCGCCGCGCTGGAAGAACAGTTGGCGTCTGCCACACAGGCCGAACGCATCGCCCAAAGCACTCAGGGAGCCGCCGCTAAAGCACGCCGCTATCGTTCCGCCGCCGGATTGGCGGAAGCCTGGTGGAGCCTCAAGCAAGGCAACGTACAGGAAGGCTGGACGCGCTGGCGGTCCGCCGCCCAACCACCCGAATCCCCCGCCTCCGCGCCGCCTTCATCCACCTCCAAACGCGCCGTCACGGAGCCGTCCACGGGTAGCCGCGGCACAGTGCATGTCCTCACCCCGCTCTTTTTCGATCGTGAAGGGCAAACCATGATGAGCGGCGGAGCGGAGCGCTATTTGATCGAGCTTGCGCCCATCTTGCGATCGTTCGGCTTCCACATCCGCGCCTATCAGTCCGCCCGCGGCGCCTGGACCCGGGACTACAACGGAATCGAAGTCTGCGGCCTCGACACGCAAGGCCTCGATTCGCGCCTCAATGAGGTCTTCCATACCCAGGCCCCGCCCGCCGCCCTCACGCTCTATCACGCCTATTACCTCGCCGCCCCGCTCGCCAATCCGCATTCCATCGGCATCAGCCACGGCATCAATTGGGACTCCGCCCCTGTCCAGGCCGCCGGCTTCGCCAATCTCATGGAGCACTACCGCGTCTCCATCGCCAACCTCGAACACATTGTTTCGGTGGATACCAACACCATCAACTGGGCACGCGCCACCCATCATCATCTGTCGCACCGCTTCCGCTATATCCCCAACTTTGTCGATATCGCCGGGTTCCAGCCGCGCCCGCCATCCAGCGGCAAAGCGGTCCATGTCCTCTACCCCCGCCGGCTCACCACCAACCGCGGCTTTTGGCTTGCCATGGAAGTGATCCCCCAGTTGATGGCCGAATTCCCCGAAATGTCCATGCATTTTGTCGGGCTTGCCGAATCGGCCCGCGAGCAATCGGCCGTGGAAACACTCCGCGACTCCTTCCCTTCCCGAGTCACCTGGCGCGTGCTCGCGCCCGAACGTATGCCCGAAGCCTACGCGGGCGCCGATATCGCCATCGTCCCCACCACGGCCAGCGAGGGCACGTCTCTTTCCTGCCTGGAAGCGATGGCCAGCGGCAATGCCGTCATCGCCACCAACGTCGGCGGCCTCCCCGATCTGGTGCAGGATGGCTACAACGGTCTTCTCATCGAACCCGAAAGCAAACCCCTCGGCGCGGCGCTCGAAAAGCTCATCCGCCAGAGCCGCCTGCGTAAGGAACTGGCCGCCCGCGGCGTCGAAGTGGCGCGCACCTTTCAACTCCCTATTTGGCGCGAACGCTGGCGCGCATTTCTCGTCGAACATCTCGCCGGCCGCTCCTAGCATGGGCTACACTAAAAACATTCTCCCCGTCTCAATCTTTCGGAGGTAGAGACACATGCGCTCTCTCTTTTTGCTTGCACTTTCCTCGGGTCTGCTGTCCCTGCACGCCGGCGTAATTGCCGGCAATACATTCGACGCCGGCACGGAAGGATGGTCCGCCGCGGCGGTGAATCCGGCCAGCGCCGGGTACAACGTCGTCGGCGCCGCTCCGGCTGTTTTCCAGCCGGCAGGCGGCAACCCCGGCGGTTACGCCGAAACCGATGACCTCGATACCAACGATACGATGTTCGTTGCGCCAGGAGCTTATCTGGGCAATCTCCTCGCCGCGCTCGGCGGGTCGCTTACCTATGAACTCCTCTATACCGGCGCCCTCGACTACAACAGCAACGACCTCGTGATCAAAGGCGGCGGGATCGTTCTCACCTACAACCGGCCCATCCCCCCGCTCTCCCCCAACACTTGGACTTCGATCGCTGTTACGCTCGCCCCCGGCGCCGGGTGGTCGAATCATGGCACCGGCAATGCAGCCACTCTCGCCGACTTCCAAACCGTCTTCGCCAATGTGACCGATTTTTGGATTCTTGCCGAATACACCAATGGCGTGGTGGAAACCACGGGTCTGGATAACGTCGTCCTCAGTGACGCCGTTCCCGAACCTTCCACCGCCCTTTTGTTCGTCACTGGCGCCGCGTTATTCCTTCTAGGCCGCCGCGGCCGCCGTTAAACGTTGCCGAACTGCTTCACCCGCAGAATCGTGTAGACCTTAATCAGCTCCTGTATGCCAAGATCGAGCGTCACGTCGGGTTTGTACCCCGTGCGCTCGATCTTGTCGTTCGATACCACGTAATCCCGCTTGTCCGGATCCTGTCCGATCTCCGCCTCGACGTAATAGAAATCCGGCAAATACTGTTTGATCTTCGCGCACAGTTCGAGCTTCGAAATATTCGCGTCGCTCAAACCGACGTTGTAGGGTTGTTCCTTCAAGGCCTCAAAGTTCCGCATCGCATGCAGAAACGCCTTGGCCACGTCGCGGATGTGAATGTAGTTGCGTTTGAAGTGCCCCTCGAAGATCACGAGGAACTTATCGCTGTGGGCGCGGTAGACGAAATCGTTCACCAACAGATCGATGCGCATCCGCGGCGAAGCGCCGAACACCGTCGCCAGGCGCAGCGAAATACCGTTGCCCGCATCGAGTATCGCCTTCTCGGCTTCCACCTTCGTCACCCCGTACAGCGAAATCGGCCGCAGCGGCGTTTCTTCGGTGCAGAGAATTCCCTTCTCCCCGATGCCGTAGCCGGAGTTGGTGCACGGCGATACGATGCATTGGTTCTTTGACCGCAGCGAAAGCAGCATGCGAATAGCATCCAGGTTGATGCTGCGCGTCGCCACCGGATCGCTTTTGCACGCCGGAGCTCCGACAATCGCCGCCAGAGGAATAATAAAATCCGCCCCGGCAATGGCTTTCTTCACTATCCCTTCATCGCGGCAATCCCCGCGCAGAATCTCGAAATTCCCGTTCAGGCAGACATCGAGCAGGCTCGATTGGCCGAGCGAAAAATTGTCCAGTACGGTGACGGCGTAGCCTTCCCGCAGCAGAGTGGGAACGAGGACGGAACCGATGTAGCCGGCTCCTCCGATGACAGTTACTTTTTGCACGATAGTTTTTCTTAGAGGAAACTGATGGGAGTCTCCTCCAGTATAAAACTTCAGCCTCGAACGGATTCATCTCCGGGCTGCAAGCCCCGCCCCCCCGCGCCGTGCAACTCGGACCCGCTTGTCCGGGTTACCATCGGAGTATGATTTCGGAGGTACGACGTGGTTCCATCGCTGAGTTTCGATCCGATGTTGCATTTGACGAAGCTCGAGAAGGTAACACTTGAGTTCACCACCCGCTGCAACCTGAAGTGCACTTATTGCGCCGTCAGCCGTCCTTGGCATGAGAAGGAAGATCTTGATCTGGCGGTGTTCCCCTCGCTGCTCGAAGAGTTCAAAGCGCTGGGCGTGAAGAGGGTGCAGATTTCCGGCGGCGGCGAAACGACGATCGTCAAAAACTGGGACGATTATCTGGTTCAATTCATCGACCACGGAATTGAAGTGTCGATTATCACGAACCTCGCCAAGCCGCTTACTGCGCGGGCGGTGCGGGCGCTTTCGCTCTGCGCCGAAATCAATACCAGTTGCGATACCGTCGACGCCGAGCTGTACGCCGCCATCCGCAAAGGCGGCGACTTCGCCGTATTTCTGCACAACATCGCGCGCATCCGCGCTCTCTGCCTCAGCGAGGGCCGGCGTATCCCCTACCTCATCTGGAACGCCGTGGCCACGGACAAAACCATCGGACTCATGGATCAGTGGGTGGCCATGGGCATCGCCGTGGGCGTTGACCACTTCCAGATCTCGGAGTTGTCGAAGCTCGACGACCTGCCTGATGGATTCGCGGTCGATTCGGTGGGAACCTTGTCCCCGGAAAAGCTCGCCGAAGCCCGCGAGGCCGTCGAACGCGGCAGACAGATGGCGCAAGCCGCCGGAAAGTGGTTCGCTCTGTTGCCCACCGTGGATAGCGCCTTGCAAGGCAGCGGAGTGGTGATGCGCATCCGCACGGTTGTGGAACAGCAGCAAGGGAGCAAGCCGGTGCTCAGCAAGGCCCTCACAGTGCTTGAATCGGCGCCCGCGTCCGGCCAGGGCAAAACGAAAAACTGCGTCATGCCCTGGACCGAAGCATACCTCTATGCTTCGCACCAATTGGGCCCCTGTTGCATGTACCGCGACGAGAAACCAGTGCCCGCGGGCGGGTTCACCGAAGCGTTGAATACCCCCAACCTCATCGCCATGCGCAACGGATTACTGACCGGGAAGTTGGTGTACCCCTGCACGATCTGTGCGATGTTCCCAGAAGTAGACGTGGAGCAATTCCAGCAGCGTGTGAAGAACCGTCTGGAAGGAATACTGTTTTGACCCGCCCCGTTGTTATCCCTCCCAATCCACACGCGGCGGGGCCGAGGGGCGCACTTGCGCCGACACCGTATCCCACAGTCTCTGCTCCTGTTTGAGCGATGCAATCTCGGAGGAAAGCAGATGTTTGGCAAGGATCAACTGGCGCATGGCGCTGACACCCGCCTCGCGCGAGCGCCGCAGGGCAATCTGCTGCTCGGCTGTCGGCTGACGGAGCGCATCGATGGCGGCCGTGGCCTCTCCGATCAGCCGGTTGCGTCTCTCCAGTACGGCGGCAATCCGCCCAAGGTCCCAAGCATCGGCAATGGCCAGATCGGCATCCACGGTTTCCAGTTCCTGGAGTATCTCGTTCAGGTTCTGCAATTAGCCTTCCTTTCTACCGTAGAGAGAATAGTTCAGACTCTGGATAGAAGCGTCCAGCACACTTTGCTGCGATTGCAGACTGGCCAACAGCGAATCGGCAGCCTGCAATTTTGCCGAAAGCGAAAGCTGCATGGCCTGTAGACGTTCGGTCAGCGTGGCTACCTGCTCACTGATCCGTCCGTCGGTTTCCTCGTACTTGTCGAGCTGGATCTTGGCCATGCCGGTGACCGCATCGCTGACCGTGGTCAGCAGCGAAGCACGTTCGCCGAAGCCGGTCTGTGTGGTCCCGAGAAAGGAAAACGAGTCACTGATTTCACCGGCGGTCAGCGCATTGAAGACATCGGAGTTGAAGCTGGCAACGCCATCGCGGTCAAACTCCACACCGAGCGCCCCCAAACTGGTGATGGAGCCGTCGCCGCCCTCGTAGGAAGCTACCGTGCGCAGCCGGCTGTGCACCTCCCGGATGAGAAAGTCCCCGCTCAATAACCCTGCCCCGCTGCCGATCTGCGCGTTCACCTGCTCACGCACCGCATTGTAATTCGCCACGAAGCTTTGCAACGCCGTGGACACCTTCGAGCGGTCGGATGCCACGGTGACCGTGACCGACTCGGCCGCCTCCGTCGTGCCCAGAACGTTGAACGTCACCCCCGGCACCACATCGTTGATGAACGTGGTCTTCTTGCTGACCGGCACGCCGTTCAGTTTGAACTCGGTATTTGCGCCCTGATTGCTCGCCGTCAGCAGATTGGTGTTGGCCCCGCTAGGATCGTCGCGCAGTTCCAGCGTCGTCGCCCCGGTGCTATTGGCCGTGATGGAGAGATAGTAGGGATTCGCGCCCGTGCCTGTGGTCAGCACGCTCGCCGTCACCCCCGCGCCGAGATTGTTGATCGCATCGCGCACCCCTGTGAGGTTGTTCTTGCCCGTGAGATCGATCGTGTAATTGTTCGAGCCGACAGTCAGTTTCACCGTGCCGGTACTGGAAACCGCCGTCGAGGTCGAGTTGGCATACCCGCTCGCGGAGGTCTCCGCCGCTGCTTTGGCCACCGAGGTGATCTCCGACAGCGTATAAACAGCCGGAGCGGAGGAATTGACGTTCGATGCCGTCACCTTGGAAGTGTTGGAACTGGAGGCTGCCAGCGCCTTCTGCTCGCCCAGCGTGCCGAGAGCCGTGACGCTGCTGGCCAGCGAAGCGACCGATCCGCTCAGGTTCGATACCAGCAACTTCTGCTGCAGCAGGTCTTTCTGCTGATTCTGCAGAGCCGTAATCGGCAGGCTCGCGATCTGCGTCGCGCGGCTGAGAATCGTCTGGAAATCTTCCGAGAAGCTGCTGACGCCGGTGAATGTTAATGGGGAGATGCTCATGGCGGATGGACTCCTCCGCTAAGGCTTATCGGCGAAGACGGGCGAAGTTTGAGAGACGCGCCGCGATTTTGTATTCCCACCCCCCTCGCGCTAGCCTGGAGATTGTCCCCTAAACCCAAGATCCTGTTCATCTTCGGCACCCGCCCGGAAGCCATCAAATTGTGCCCCGTCGTGCTCTACATGAAGCGCCACCTGACGGACTTCGACACCCGCGTCTGCGTCACCGCACAGCATCGCGGCCTCCTCGACCAGGTGCTCGCCGCCTTTTCCGTCACCCCCGACTACGACCTCGACGTGATGCTTCCCGGCCAGACGCTGTTTCAATCCACCAGCCGCATCCTGGCCGCGCTCGAACCCGTCCTGCTGGCCGAACAGCCGGCGATGATCTTCGTCCAGGGCGACACCACCACCACCTTCTGCGGAGCGCTGGCCGGCTTCTACCGAGGCGTCCCCGTGGCGCACGTCGAGGCCGGTCTGCGCACCTGGGACATGCGCCAGCCATTCCCGGAAGAGATGAACCGTGTACTCACCACCCGGCTGACAGCACTGCATCTGCCGCCCACCGAGGGCTCAGCCGCAAACCTGCGCCGCGATGGCGTGCCCGATGCGCGGATCGCCGTCACCGGCAACACCTGCATCGACGCGCTGCTGGCGATCAAGGATAAAATCGAGCGTGGCGAAGTGGATGTCCCGCGGTGGGAGTTTCCCCATCCCGCCAAACGAATGATCCTGGTCACCGGGCACCGGCGCGAAAGCTTCGGCGGCGGCTTTGAGCGCATCTGCGAAGCGCTGCGCCGGCTGGCAGAACGGGAGGATGTGGAACTGGTGTACCCCGTCCATCCCAATCCCAATGTGCGGGAGCCGGTCGAGCGCCTGCTCGGCGGGCGTGGCAACGTGCACCTGATCGATCCCCAGGATTACGTGCCTTTCGTCGATCTGATGCGGCGCAGTTACCTCATCCTCACCGATTCGGGCGGCGTGCAGGAGGAGGCGCCATCGTTAGGAAAGCCGGTGCTGGTGATGCGCGAGAAGACCGAGCGCCCGGAAGCCGTGGAGGCAGGGACATCCCGTCTGGTGGGGACCGATGCCGAGCGCATTGCCGCCGAGGCGGCCCTGCTGCTGGATGACGCGGCGGAGTATGACCGCCGGTCCCATATCCATAATCCCTATGGCGATGGGCTCGCGTCGGAACGGATCGTGGCCGCCGTGCGGGGGTATTTCGGCCCGGTCAGCGAACGCGGTTCAATCCAGTGCCAGTGATCGCGTACTCTTCCAGATTTGGCGGATCTATTCCCCATTTGGCGGGATCGTAATAAGTGACGGTGATCCGGTCTCCTTCAACTTTGATCTCGCCGCCATGCAACGCGTCTTGACTCCAAACAGTGCGCACACTCCCCCCGTCGAAAGCGTAGAGCCTCGCATGCATTTTGGTTCGATTATCCCCATAGCGGCTCCCCCAAGCTAGGATCCACACTTCCCCGGATACCGGGCTTCCAATACTCCGTATCTTCAGGGCAAACTTATCCAGATCCGGAGGTGCCTCGGCAGCCAGGTACCAGAAGCCCGACTTGTTTAAGTAAAAGTGGATATGGGGCTCCGGCTCCGGTATTGTACTAGATCCTTGAAGGATCTCGAAGGCGGCGGCCAGCACATCGTGATCTCCGATGGTCCCAATGACAGCCGCAGGAAGGTCTTGCAAGTTCTTATGTAATCTCCCCTGCAGGCTGCGCACGTTACCAACGACCCTGTTGACCAGCGTCGATTTTTCGGACTCCCGGAGAGTTTCGGCAATTGTCTCAGAAATCAGTTCGTGAAGTGTTCTTGTGTACTCATGAACTGCCGCCGCGGACGGGCGAGACCATTTACTGACCAAACGTCCATTCGCGAATCAAGTGACCCAACGCGGCACAGCAGCGGGGCTACCCGGTCGTATTCCTTATGTCTTTGGTCCCTCTGTTCGGTTTCCTGAGAAAGTACTTCAACTCTGAGAAAAATTGGAATTACGGAAAGCAACATACCCCCCCCTATGGTATTTGGATGACTGTCGGCATTAGCTACGCTTACGTTCGTTGTCCCAGCATAGGCCCTCGCCGCCAAGGAGGGCATCACGCTCACGGAACTTGTGGAATCCGGTCTGCGCAAAGACAGCACAAGCCTCGTGCTGCTAGCGAAACGGTCAGGCTATTGGGAAGTGGCGCACCGTATCCTGAAGGCCGCATCGATTGGCGGCGTCCAGGCGCACGACGCCCGCATCGCTGCTCTTTGCCTGTTTCACGGCATCCCGGAATTGTGGACCGCCGACCGCGGCTTCCAGCGATTCCCCGCCCTGAAAACACGAAATCCCCTCATGCCGCGTTAGCGCTCCTTTCACCGCTTGCCGATACACACTCACGGTAATCCGAACGCGACCACAGCACCGCCGGCGGCGATCGCTACATACTGTTTGCCGCCTGCCAGGTACGTCATCGGCGAAGCCTTCCACAAAGCGTTGGCAGGAAAGCTCCACAGCAACCTCCCCGTCTTGGCGTCGGCGGCGGCGAAATCGCCGTTGTCATGGCCGAAAAAGACCAGACCCCCTTGCGTGGCCAGCGTCCCGCCCCAACTTTCCGCGGGACCCTCTTGCGGCAATTCCCAGACAATACGGCCGGTCCGCAGATCCAGCGCCCGCAGATACTTCTTGCCCGGCTCATCAGGAACGCGGCGGGTGGCGCCCCCATAGTGCGACTTCCCCGCCTCCCACTGCGCCGGAGCTTTCCGGTAAATGGTGCACTTTTCCAGCGCCATGATGTAGTAAAAACCGGTGGAGGGGTGAAACGATGGCGCCATCCAATTCGTGGCGCCTTCCACCGCCGGACAAGCTCGCACACCCTCCGCCGTCGGATTGGCTTCAGGAATCGCGATCGGCCGCCCATCCACGCCGATACCTTTCGCCCAGTTCATTTTCTCCACGAATGGCTTGGCCAGCAGCAGCTTGCCGTCCGTGCGGTCGAGAACGTAGAAAAATCCATTGCGATTGGCTTGCACCAACAGTTTGCGCGCCCGTCCTCCCCAATCGGCATCGATGAGCACAGGCACTTGCGTCGCATCCCAATCGTGCAGATCGTGGGGCGTGAACTGATAATGCCACCGAAGTTTGCCCGTAACGGCATCGAGCGCGACAACGGAACTGGCATAAAGATTGTCCCCCTTGCGTTCATCGCCGTTGTAATCGGGGCAGGGATTGCCGGTAGGCCAGTAAACGAGTTTCAACTGAGGATCGTACACTCCCGTCAGCCAGGCAGCGGCGCATCCGTGCGGAAGTTCCACCCCTTGCCAGGTGGAGGCCGCGGGCTCGCCAGGAGCGGGAACCGTCCAGAAACGCCATATTTCTTTGCCGGTCGACGCGCTGTAGGCAGCGATGAACCCGCGTACCCCTTCATCTCCGCCCGAGGTCCCGCTCAGTACGAGATCGTTCACCACCAGCGGAGCGGCGGTGGCCCCGTAGTTCTGCCGGTAGTCCGCCATTTCCGTATCCCAAAGCAACGCACCCGTTGCCCGGTCGAGCGCCAGTAGATGCGCGTGGTCGGTGACGAGAAAAACACGGTCGTTGAGCAGCGCTACACCGCGATTGATCCCGCCCGCCGCATCGCCAACCAAGCCTTGCGTGCGGGGACGGCGGAAACTCCAGATTTCGCGCCCCGTGGCCGCATCGAGCGCCCGCGCCTCGTTCACAGCCGTGATGTACATCACGCCGTCAACGACGATGGGAGTCACCTGAAGACGGCCCGCCCCAGGAATCCCGAATATCCAGCGCGGCGCAAGCGCGCCGGCATTGCCCGTGTGAATCTGATCGAGCGCACTATAACGATTGCCGCTCAGTTGCCCATGATAGCTGAGCCAGTCGCCACGGCCGGGAGAGGCAATTGTCGAGAATGCCGGGCCGTTTACCGGAATCTTCCGCGTGACCGTGGGCGCCGCCCCATCCAGCGTGCGCAGGAAAACGATCATGGCATCCATCTCCGCAGCCGGAAGATTCACGCCAGGCATGCCCCGCGCCGGAAGTCCGTTGCGCACCAGATCGCTCAGCGACGCCCGATCGCGGCTGCGCAGACCGCGGTTCGTGATGCCGGGTCCCCGCTCGCCGCCGCGGCCGTCGGCGCCGTGGCAGGCGCCGCAACGCGAGGCGAAGAGTTGTCTGCCGCTTTCAAGCGCCGGCGTTTGAGCCGCCGGCAGGGAGCACAGAAGCGAGACGATAGCGAAAAGCATTTCCTGCTATTCCAACACAAACGGCCTGCCCTCTTTACTGAGAGGCAGGCCGTTGCAGGTTGTGAAATTGTTCGATGCAGGTTACCAGCGGGGCTGACGGCGCTGGCCACGGCCACCGCCACCACCGCCACCGTAGCCGCCGCCACCGCCACCCGCCGGACGCGGACGCGCTTCATTCACGTTCAGCGCGCGGCCGTCGAGTTCGGCGCCATTGAGACGGGAGATGGCCGTTTCGGCTTCATCCGCGTTGGTCATTTCCACAAAGGCAAAGCCGCGCGGCTGGCCCGTGGCCCGGTCCGTTACGATGCTGACGCGTTCCACTGCGCCGTACTGCGAAAAGGCCTGGTGCAGGTCCTCTTGCGTAGTACGGAAATTCAGATTTCCTACGAAAATATTGGTCACTTGGAGTGAGTCTCCTATTCGAAATTGTCTTTGAAGACCCCGGGCTGTTAGGTTCAACCAATCCGAATGGAGGCAAACGCAAGGACAGGACGGATGTGGACAAAAGACATCTTCAGCATACCACGGCATTTAGCAGGGGGTATGGCACAATGAGGAGGCATGCAAATTCTGGTCACCGGAGGCGCCGGTTACATCGGGAGCCATACGGCGAAAGCCTTGTCGCAGGCGGGTTACGAGCCGGTTGTATTCGACAGCATGGAGTACGGGCATCGCGCAGCCGTGCAGTACGGACCGTTGGAGGAAGGCGATCTTGCCGACCCGGCCGCTTTGCGGCGCGTCCTGGCGAAATACTCCTTCGGCGCGGCCATTCATTTCGCGGCTTATATATCGGTAGGCGAATCGGTGCGCGAGCCGGGAAAGTATTTTCGCAATAACTTCGGCAATACGCTCAATCTCCTGGATGGGCTGCGCGAGGCCGGAGTCGGACGAATCGTCTTCTCCTCCACCGCGGCCGTCTACGGCGATCCTTTACAAGTGCCCATCCCCGAGGATCACCGTCTGCAGCCGGTGAGCCCCTACGGGGACTCGAAGCTCATGATGGAGCGGGCCATCGGCTGGTATGGCCAGGCCTATGGCTTGCGGTCCGTGGTGCTGCGCTATTTCAACGCCGCCGGCGCCGACCCCGACGGACAACTAGGCGAGAATCACGAACCGGAGACACATCTCATCCCGCTCGCCATCGGTGCGGCGCTCGGCCAGAATCCGGAACTGCATCTGTTCGGGACCGACTACCCGAGCCCGGATGGAACGGCAGTACGCGATTATGTGCACGTGTCGGATCTGGCCGCCGCCCATGTGCTGGCAGTGCGTTATCTCGAGCGAGGCGGCCACAGCACGGTTTGCAACCTCGGCACCGGCGCCGGACTTACCGTGCGGCAGGTGATCGACATGGTGGAACAGGTAAGCGGCCGCAAGGTGCCCGTACGGCTGAGCCCCCGCCGCGAGGGCGACGCCCCGGAGTTGGTAGCCGAGGCCTCGCGCGCTCGAACGCTTCTGGGTTGGAAACCGGTGCATTCGGATTTGCGCACCATCGTCGAATCCGCCTACCGCTGGCACATCGCCTCCGCCCACTGATCGCCTCTTTTGTTCGTCAGGTTGCGGTGACAGGTGTCGGCGAAAGCCGACGGGCGGCGGACGCTTCTTCGCTCTAACAACGCTGGAATTGCTCTTGTTTTTCGCGCTCCGCGCCGGTTCCGCCGGCGGCCTTTCAATTGCGCCGGAAGTGGGCGAAAGGCGAATCCAAAATGTCCATCAGACGAAGCGCAACCTGGATGGCGGAGCCACCTATCCTATGGACGGGCACGGCTCTGCTGGGTTTCACTCTCACGCTGCTCCTGTTCTGGCCCATGCCGTCCGCAGCTACGCCATCGCCCCTCTTGGCCTTGCTCGGACTGGGGCTGCTAGCCGGCCTGCATGGCGCCTCTTACGGCGCCTATAAAGACTCCCCCCACGAATCGTTTCTGGCGCGGCGCTACGTGCGGGAGCTGGTCATTGCCTCCATCGTGGCATTGACACTGGCTTCCATCCCTGCTGCCGGACGGCAGACCCGCTTCATTCTATTCCTCACCATCTTCACGCTGACTCGCGTCGCGACCGAGTTCTGGAAACTCTTCGTACGCATCGAGCCGCAGCAGGATTACCGCATTCCCACACAATTTCACTGGATCAGCAGCGTCGTCGATGCGCCGTGGATCCGGCTCTTGGTGGGCGCCGGCTTCCTCGCTTCGATCTACGGCCTCTATTGCCTGTTCACGCTGCTGCCCAAGGATTTGCCATGGGCGCTGAGAGGACTGGTAGTGGGAGCGGGCTTCGGCACGGCCGAAGCCATCGCCGGCGCCTACAAAGACGGAACTATCGAAGGATTCTCCGCCGTGAAATTCCTCAAGAGTCCCGTATTCTGCGCTCTCGGCGGATTGCTCGCTTCCTGGCACACCTCTACCCTGATCTTCCTGTTGCTGGCCGCCTACGGTTCCAATCGCATGTTCCTGGAACTGTTCTTTAAAATTCTGCAGCCTGGTTACGCGCCGGGCAAGTTCCGCTCCATGACCGGCAGCTTCGCGGAATGGACGAAGCAGAGAAAATACTTCCTGCTGCCATACGGTGTCACATGGCTACTCTGGGTTGGATTGCTCTTGCAGTGAATCTGCACTTCGCCACCGCCGCCGATACGGCGCCGCGGGCAGTGGAACATCAGTACATATTGTCGGCACGGGTGAGACCTCTGGTGGTGCTCTGGATACGCCGAGACAATGTCGGCGCCGGGCGTGTCCGTTGGGCAAACGGAGCAGGGGAGAAGAGCGTCGAGCTGGTCATCGGCTCGGACCCGGACCGCGTGCCGATGCGCATCAATCGCTGGGGTTACATCGGCGAGTTTCATCGTCCGGGAGAAGCGGACGTGATCGGCGTCATGACGGAGACGGAGGAAACCAGCGTCGAACAGGCGCGGCGGAATCTGGACCGGCGCGGCGCGACCCATGTCTACCGCTGCATGCGTACCTCCATCCGCGATGGCCAGTCGGCAACCGCGTTGTTCGGCTTGGCGTTTCCCGAAGCGGTCACCTACCGCGCCGTGGATAATGTAAGGCGGCAGGTTGAGGAACGCACGGGGACGGCGCGCCAGGTACCTGTGCCTGCTGGAACCGATCACGGATTCCTGCTGGCGGTGTGGAATCTGGTGGACACCAGCGTGACGATGCACCGCGCGGGCGCTCCGCAGGCCCGTTTGAAGCGCGACTGTGTCTACGCCAACATGCTCTACGAGGTCAGGCTGGAATCGGCCAAATCGACAGTGCAGGGTTTGTTGGAAAGTGAATTTGCGGTGCTCAACCGCGCCACCGGAAAGACCACCCGCTTTCAAATGACCTATGGCGTGGACACTCCGCTGGCAGGCGTGCCGGTGCGAATTGTGTTCCGTCCCAACTGGTGGTTTGAAGCCGAATTGAACCTCGTTCGCGAAGGTGATATTCGCGGAGCTACTGTCCGCGGAGGTGAATGATGAACCCGTATATCTGGTGCTACCTGCTGCTCATCGCCAGCGCGCTCATTCCCTGGCTGAATAGCGAAGTGATCATGGGAGGCATGGCCACGCACGCAGCCTCCCAAGGGACGCACTGGGCGCTGGTGCTGGTGGCGACAGCCGGCCAGATGACCGGCAAATGCGCGTTGTACTGGGCGGGCCGGGGCGCACTGCGCTGGCCCGGCGCCCAGCGCAAATTACAGGCCTGGAAGCAGCAATGCAATGGACGGCGGAGGAGTGGATCGGCCGTGCTGTTCCTCAGCGCCGTAACCGGTGTTCCCCCGTTCTATCCGGTGAGCGTGCTTGCCGGCAGCCTGCGCATCCCCTTCACGCGTTTCCTGGCAATCGGCGCCTGCGGGCGCTTTCTGCACTACGCCGTGGTTGTGTTCGGGGTGCGCTGGGTGTGGACGATATACTGAAGAGAGCACTCCACACAAACAACATGCATTGGGCCGAACGAGTCGCCGACTCCCTTATCCAAAAATTCCCCGACACCGAAGAGTTTCACTGTGCATCGGGCACGACGCCATCCGGAGCCGTACACTGCGGCAACCTGCGCGATATCCTCACCAACTGGTTTGTCGCCCGCTGCCTCCTCGAACGCGGCAAGCGCGTGAAACTGCTCCAGAGCTGGGACAACTACGACCGCTTCCGCAAGGTCCCCAAAAATATTCCCGAAAGCTACAGCCAGCACTTGGGCAAGCCGCTGGTGGATATTCCCGATCCCTTCGGCGAATACTCCTCCTACGCAGCCCGCTACGAAAAAATCTTCGAGGCGTCGCTTGCCAAACTCGGCATCGAAATCACCTACCGCTATCAGGCCGAGATGTACCGCTCGCAACAATACAACTACGGCATCGTCGAGGCTATTCAGAAGCGGCACGAAATCTACGACATCATTTCCAGCTTCCGCACACAGAAGGGCACCGAAGAAGAACGCGAGCGCTATTTCCCGGTGGAAGTCTACTGCCCTGTGTGCAAGCGCGACACCACGCAACTGCTCGAGTTCAACGAATCCACCATGGTGTTCGCCTACCGCTGCAAATGCGGGCATGAGGGCGCGGGTTCGGCCGAGACCGCCGAGAACCTGAAACTCCCTTGGAAAATCGACTGGCCCATGCGCTGGCGCCACGAAAAGATCGCTTTCGAGCCCGGCGGCAAGGATCACGGCACCGCAGGCGGCAGCTATGAAGTCTCCAGCCGCATTTCGCGCGAAATCTTCAACAGCGAACCGCCGGTCTTCCAGGTCTATGAATTCGTCGGCATCAAGGGGCTCGCCGGCAAAATGAGCAGTTCCGCCGGAACGGTCATTTCCCTCGACGACGCGCTCGAGATTTATCAGCCCGAAGTGCTGCTCTGGATCTTCTCCCGCATGGCCCCCAACCGTGCCTTCGATCTTGTCGTGGACCGTCAGATTTTTCAGGTTTACGACGAATTCGACCGCGCCATGCAATCCACCGGCAACGAAGACGCCGACCACAAAGCCGTGGAACTGGCGCGCGTCGAAGGGCGCACCGTACACCCCGTGCCTTTCCGCCAACTGGCCAGCTTCTCCGGCATTGTGCGCGGCAATCAGCAGGCGCTGTCGGACATCTTTCTGCGCCTCAACACTCCTTACCCCAAGGAAGAGTTCGCTGAGCGCCTCGCCAAAGCCGGGCACTGGCTCAAGACCTACGCGCCGGAAGAAGACGTGCGCCTGGTGGATGCCCCGCGCGCCGATTACGCCGCGGCAATGCCGGAGGATCGCAAGAGTTGGATTACGGCCCTTGCCGCCTGGATCGCCTCCGCCGACATCACACTCGAATCGGCGAACGAACGGCTTTACGCCATCCCCAGCGAGCTATCCCCGCAAGGCAACGCCAAAGAGATGCAGAAGGCGTTCTTCACCGATATCTATCAGCTCTTGTTCGCGCGCAAGAGCGGACCGCGCCTGGCCACATTCCTGGCCGCGGTGCCCAAGGCGGATTTCCTCCACCTACTGGCTATTTCTTAGCCGCAAGCGAGCGCTGCAAATTGCTCCGGCTGCGGCTATAGCCGAAGTAGATCGCAAAGCCCAGAGCCATCCAGATAAACAGCCGCATCCAGTTCTCCAGGCCCAGTCCGGCCATTAGTCCGAGATTCGCCAGGATGCCGAGAATCGGCACCAGCGGCACCAGCGGCGTACGGAACGGGCGCGGCAGATCGGGGTGCGTCTTGCGCATCACCAGAATTCCGATCGACACCAGCACGAACGCAAACAACGTGCCGATGGACGTCATTTCGCCCACGATTTGAATCGGCGCGAAGGCGGCGAACAAGCCCACAAACACCATGAACAGCAGGTTGCTGCGCCACGGCGTGCGGTACTTCGGGTGCACGTCGCTGAAAAGCTTCGGCAGCAACCCGTCGCGCGACATCGAATAGAACACGCGGCTCTGCCCGAGCAGCATGACCAGAATCACCGAAGTATATCCGGCAATAATGGCAAGCTTGATGGCCGTCTTCAGCCATTGATACGGCGTGCGGTCAATGGCAACAGCAACCGGCGCGGCCGAATCGAGCTCCTTGTAGGGCACCATGCCCGTCAGCACGTGAGCGAACAGGATATAGAGCAGCGTGCAGACCACCAGCGAACCGATGATCCCGATGGGCATGTCGCGTTGCGGCTGTTTGGCCTCCTGCGCCGCCGTGGAAACAGCGTCGAATCCGATGAAGGCAAAGAAGACCACACCCGCCGCGCGCAACACACCGCTCCAGCCGAAATGCCCACTCTGCCCGGTGTTCTCCGGAATATAGGGAACGTAATTCGCCTGGTTGATGAAGCTCCATCCCACAAGAATGAAAATCACAACCACCGTGACCTTCATGATTACGATAATGGTGTTCACTCGCGCCGATTCCTGAATGCCGATAATCAACACCGTGGAGACGGCCATAACCACCAGGATGGCCGGGATATTGATCACGCCATGCACCACATCGCCATTAGCCAGCGTCGTCTTGGTAAACGGTGAGTTGATGTATTGCCAGGGGAGATCGATGCCGAAATCTTTGAGCAGCGAGGCGACGTAGCCCGACCAGCTCACGGCAACCGTCGCCGCCCCAACGGCATATTCGAGCACCAGATCCCAGCCGATGACCCAGGCGAGCAGTTCGCCCATGGTGGCGTAGGAGTAGGTGTACGCGCTGCCCGCGATGGGGATCATCGTGGCGAATTCGCTGTAGCAGAGTCCGGCAAAGGCGCACCCGACGGCGGCCAGCATGAAGGAGAGAGTGACGGCAGGTCCGGCATGATGCGACGCGGCAATTCCCGTAAGGGAGAACAGTCCAGCGCCGATGATGGCGCCGATCCCCAGCGCAACCAGTTGGCTGGCGCCGAGCGTACGCTTAAGTCCGTGCTCTCCTTCGCTCTCGGCACGGATCTGCTCCACAGATTTTGTGGCGAAAAGACTCATTCAGGCTCCTCCAGCATCCTTTGGAACAACGAACAATGGTACCAGCTTTGAGATGGCGGGCACGGATGCTTTTGCGCCGGAGACTCCCGCCCCCTGCCAAAGCGGATACCCTCTAGTTCTCAACGGCCGGAAGCGCCCCGGCCGGCGTCTCCTGCACCCGGATCGCCATCGTGTCCCGCCACGCCCACCGCACATCGTCCGGCATCTTCCGCAGTTGCTCCTCCACCATCTCCCGTATTTGCGTCACAATCTCCGGTTTCTCCGCCGCCAGGTCGAAGGCCTCGCTTGGATCCGCCACCACGTTGTACAACTCCGGATGCGGCAGCGGCAGGTTCTTCCGCCCCCCCGGAGGATCCGGAGTCCATGCCGGACTGTTATACCGCGCCAGATGCAGCTTCCAAGGACCCCACCGCGCGCACTGCACATGCAAATCGTCGAAATACAGCAGCACGCCGCGGTCGATATGCGACCGTTCCCCTTTCAGCATTGTCCCGATATCCACACCGTCCATTCCCACCGGCGCCTTCGCTCCCGCCAGCGCCGCCACCGTCGGCAGCAAATCCATCATCGATGCCAGCCCCACCGGCTCACTCCCGGCCGCGATCGTCCCAGGCATCCAGGCCACAAACGGGACCCGTACACCGCCCTCGAACGTCGACCCCTTCCGCCCCCGCAACCTTCCCGCCCCCCCCTGATACCAGGGCCCGTTGTCGCTCGTAAATACCACCAGGGTATTCTCCGCAAGCCCGTTCGACCGCAACGCCTCCAGCACCTGCCCCACACTCCAATCCATCTCCATCACCGCGTCGCCATACGTCCCCAACCCCGACTTGCCTCGAAACGCCGCCGACGCCGCCAGCGGAATGTGCGGCATCGAATGCGCCAGATAGAGAAAAAACGGCTGCTCCGAGGGCGCCGTGATAAAGCTCACCGCCTGTTCCGTGTAGCGCGCCGTCAGGTTGCTCTGATCCCGCAGCTCTTCAATCGTCCGCGAGTTGCTCATCAGCGGCAGCGGACTCATATCGTTGCTGTACAGCAACCCATAAAACGAATCGAACCCATGCTGCGCGGGTAAATGATCCTGCCTCACCCCCAAATGCCATTTGCCGATGCACATCGTGCGATAGCCTTCTTGCTTCAGCACCTTGCCGATCGTCGCCTCCGATGACCGCAGCCCAATCTGATCCCATGGCATCAGCACCCGCGTCACACCCGACCTCGCTGGATAACGCCCTGTCAGCAGCGCCGCCCGCGACGGCGAACACACCGGACTCGCCGAATAGAACTGCGTCAGCCGAGCCCCTTCCGCCGCCATCCGGTCCAGATGCGGCGTCGGAATCTGCGACCCGTAACAGCCCAGATCCCCATATCCCAGATCATCGGCGACAATCAGAATGACATTCGGGGTGCGCTGTGCTCCTCGTGCCGCGGAGGCGGAAAATCCAGCCGCGGCGCACAAAAAACCGCGGCGGCTGATACCACGTATTGCCAAACTCGTCCTCTCAGGTCTCGGTAACGGTAGAGACTCAAGATAACAGAGTTTTCCGTCCTTGGGAGCCCGGTACTCCCGCGTACCTTCGTACCCGGATTCCTAGCCCGCTACGGCGTATATAGGTCCGCCATCCGGAACGACCGGTATTGCTGAATTCCCGTCTCGATCTGATACACCAATTCGCCGCTGCGCGTAAACTCCAGCGCCTGGCTCGCCGCGTTCGGCATCCACCCCAAGTTGAAGTGGTAGTTCCCATTCGGCAGCAACTGCGCCGAGCCCAGAGCAAATGCGTATGCCCCCAGATCCGCGTTCAACACCAGCTTCGCCTTCCGCGCGGCTTCGTCAATCTCGAACATCTGCCCGCGGCTGTTCGCCCCGGCCTCGAATTCCCGCCGCGTATTGCCGTTGTCGAATACCAGTACGTGCCGCTCATCCAATTGCGACCCGTCGTGCTGATGCGAAAACCAGGGCCACTCCCCGCCACCCTCGACCTCGAAATCCCCATCCTTGCCCAGCCGCCACATCACCGATCCATCCCCTGCACCATGCTCATAGCGGATCTTGATCAGCCAGTCCTGATGACGGGCCGAATAAAGAATGTTTCCATCCGGCGTCAATTGCAGCGAGTTTCCATGCAGCCAGTCGTTGGCTTGCTTCGCCAGGTAGAACGCCGGACACCCGCCGCCGCCCGGCACACACTTTTCATCGGCCAGCGCCGCACGGGTCACGTCCAGATGATCGAATGCGTCCCACGCCCATACCACCTGCAGATTCGCGTCCAGCACCAGAATCATATCCCCAATCACATCCACCTCGCCCTCACCCTGCACATCCGTCAACAGCCGTTCCGTCCCGGCCAGCAACAGAAACCTGCCGTCCGGCAGTTCCACTGCTTCATGATGAAAGCTGGTCATCGGCTGCCGCCCCATCGCCGCCAACTGTTCGTTGATGCGCGCCGCATTCGTCTCCAGCACCGTGTACCCCGCCAGATCGAACTTGAGGAAACGCTGCTCTTCCGGCCCCTCCATCGGTTCCTCCAGCAACGCCAGAAAATAGCCCCCTGCCACCGGCCGCGTCAGGTATTGCAGATCGTAAGGGTAGTACCAGATCAGGTTCCCCTGCAAATCCGTGGCTGTCGGCACCTGAAACAGCGTCCCCATCACCAGAGCTCCCTCCGCGGAAGCCGGCGCCGCTTTCCGCACCGTCACCGGCGCCAGCGCAAGGTCCACCGGCGGCGTTTCAAACTCAATCTCCACGCCTTCGGCCGACGCCGCGCCGCGCCGTGTCACATGGCGCGCCTTGTAGAACGTCGAGGCGCGCAACCCAGCCAGATAGAAATTCACCCCGTCTGCACCGTTGCACTCCCGCTCCGGCGTCGATTGTTCCTTCCCCTCGGGCCCCCGATAGGCAACCCTCACCGAACTCCCCGCCGCACACGCCGGAGCGCTGTAGACGAACACCAGCGGATGATCCGTCGGATACACCGCCGCCTCTTCTGCCGCCGCTGCGGCGCTAACCTGCTGCCGTTCGATCGTCGAGGAAATCCGCCCGCTATCGAGCCCTCGCACGCTCATCTCAATCTCGTAAACCCCCGCCTTTCCCATCGCCATCCACTGCAGGCTGTTCCTTGGCCCGTAGTCCCGCACCATGCGCCAGTCCGCTTCCCCTGGCCCACGCACGCGAAACCGGTACCAGACCGGCTCATCGGCGTTCTCCACACCCCCTTCCAGCAACATCGCTTTGCCCGTGCATGGCTCTCCCGCACCCGATGCCTTCACTGCAAGTTTGGCGTTCATCCCGCTGGCCAATGCGGAAAATACAAAAAAGAAAACTACTCTTTTTATCTGAAATTGCATACACATTTCTCCAGCACGCCGGGGAGGACTGCTCCTAGAATAGCGCCGATTTCCGCACCGCGTGCTCCCCCCTTGATCGTCCGGACCGCCCTTCCGGCTTTAGTGCCGACGGAATCGATTTCCGCCGGTAAACCGTTGTAATACATATGTTTTAACTACAGCCCCCTCCACCCGCCGCCGATCTTCCCGCCTGAGGCTTCATGCCGCCGCCACCTCTTCTCTCCCAGCCCGAGGCCGTTCCCCCCTCCGGCGCTTTGCCCGAATGGTTATCGCGGGCTTTTCTTACCAGCGTCAAACATTATCAGGCCGGGCTTTACGAAGAGGCCCGCCAATTATTGATCGCCATCCTCGAACGCGAACCCCGCCACAGCGACTCGCTCTATCTGCTCGGTTCCATCGCCGCCCAGTCGCGCGATCTCGATCTGGCCGCGGAGATGCTCCGCCAGGCTCTCGCCATCGAGCATCGCAAGCCTGTCTACTGGGTCCTGTACGGCAATATTCTGCAGTACAAAGGGGATTGGGAAGCCTCGGGGGAATGCTACCGCGCCGCCCTCACGCTCGATCCCAATCACACCGACGCCTACTACAACTGGGGCAACACGTTCGAGCGCCAGCAGCGCAATCGCGAAGCCACGGCCTGTTTCGAGGCTGCGCTCCGCCTCATGCCCGCTCACATTCAGGCGCGCAACAATCTCGCCAATCAGTACCGTAACGCGGGCCGTCCGGAGGAAGCCGCGGCACATCTCGAGCAGGCCCACCGCCAGGAACCCTCCTCCGTCCCCGTCATCCTCAACCTGGGCAATGTTTACATGGCGCTGAACCGCCACGCCGACGCCGTCGCCTGTTTCGATGCCGCCATCAAACTCGCCCCGGCGATGAGCGTGCTTTACAGCAACAAAGGCAACGCGCTGCGCGCCCTCACGCGCATCGACGAATCGCTCGCCGCCTACGGCCAAGCCATTGCGCTCGAGCCCGGACGCGCCGAATTTCATGTCAACCGCGGCATTGCGCAGCAGATGCAGGGCCGTCTTTCCGAAGCCCTCGACTCTTTCCGCCAGGCGATGCATCTCGCCCCCGAAAACGCCGCGGCCTACGGAGCCGGGCTCTTTTCCCTGCACTACGACCCCGCGCTGTCGCCCGACGACCTCTGCCAGGCGCACCGCGAATGGGCCTCACGCTATGCCCCTCCGCCCACGCCGCGCCGTTACTCGAATGTGCGCGATGCCGAACGCCGCCTCCGCATCGGGCTACTCTCCGCCGATTTCCGCCAGCATCCGGTCACGTTCTTCACACTCCCCCTCATCGAGCAGCACGACGAAGAGCGTTACGAGATCCTTTGCTACTCGAGCGGCGGCAAGGCCGACGCCTGGACCCAGCGGCTGCGCAACAACGCCGAAGGCTGGTGCGACGCCTCCGGCCTCACCGATCTCGAACTGGCCGAACAAATGGAGCGCGATGAAATCGACATCGCCGTCGATCTTTCCGGACACACCGCCGGCAACCGCCTGCTCGCCCTCGCCCGCAAGCCCGCCCCGGTCGCCATCAGTTGGCTCGGCTACTTCAACACCACCGGCCTCGCCGCCATTGACTACCTGATGGTGGATTCCATTGTCGCTCCGCCCGCCGAAGAGGCGCCCTTCGTCGAACAGCCGCTGCGTCTCGATGGCTGCTACCTCGCCTATCAAGGGCCGGACTACGCGCCCGAGGTTTCGCCGCTCCCGGCCGCGCCGCGCGGCCACATCACCTTCGGCTGTTTCAACACGCTTTCCAAGGTCACCCCGGAAGCGGTCAAACTGTGGGCCGAACTGCTGCGCCGCGTTCCCCGCTCGCGTCTCATCCTCAAGAATTCCGTCCTCGACGACGGGCATTCGCGCCAACTCTATTGGGAAGCGTTCGCCCGTGAAGGCATCCACCGGCACCGGGTCGATCTCGTCGGCTCTTCTCCGCATCGGGAGTTGCTGGCCCATTACGCCAACATCGATATCGCGCTCGACACTTCCCCCTACAACGGAGGAACCACCACCTGCGAAGCCTTGTGGATGGGAGTTCCCGTCATCACCCAGGCCGGCGACCGGTTCGTCAGCCGCGTAGGCGCAACAATCCTAACCAATGCCGGATTCCCCGCCTGGGTGACCCATTCCCCGCAAGACTACCTGGCGCGCGCCGCCGCACTCGCCGCCGATCCGGCACGCCTGGCCGATATCCGCGCCACGTTGCGCCACACCGTGCGGCAATCCACACTCGGCGACACCGCCCAATTCACCAGGAGATGGGAACATGCTCTCAGAATGGTTTGGCACAACTGGATCCGCTCTGCCCGCTAATGCCCCCGCCGCTGACGACATCAGCGTCACCACTTGCCCGGCCTGCGGCTACCACATCGCCGTGCTCTTCTACGACGGAGGACACCAGCCGCTTGCCACCCTCGGCTGGCCGCGCGATGCCGCCGCGGCCCAGGCAATGGAAAAGCTGCCTCTGCGCTTCGTACGCTGCGTCGATTGCGGACACGTTTTCAATGCCGCCTTCGACTACACCCGTGTCCCCTACACCGATCAGCCCAACCGCATGTTCAACCGCGGCGCGCGCTGGAGCCGGTTTCTCGAAGAGTTACGTACAGACATGCTGTACAGGTTGCCGGAAAGGCCCACTGTCGTGGAGATCGGTCACGGAGAAGGCACCTTCCTCGAAGCCCTCGCCGCCGCCCGGCCCGAAGGGCGCTATCTCGGTTTCGACCCGCACGGCGCCACCCATCCCCACCACCCGAGCGTCGAATTCCACCGCGCCCTGTTCCATCCACAGTCCGATTTACCCCGCCTCAAGCCCGATCTGCTCATCAGCCGCCACGTGCTCGAACATCTCACCGACCCGCTCGGTTTCGTGCAGGGCCTGAGCTTCGCCGCATCCCTCGCCGGCATCCAGCCGCTGCTCTATCTCGAAGTCCCCTGCATCGACCGCGCGCTCGATCATCTCCGCACCGAGGATTTTTACTACGAGCACAATTCGCACTTCACCACGGAAAGTTTTTCCCGCATGCTCGCCCGCAGCTTCACTTCGATCGACGCCCTCGATCACGGCTACGGCGGAGAGGTGGTATTTGCATTCCTGCGGCTCAAGGGCCGCCTCGAACATCTCGTGCACGCACGCCACGCCAAGGGCTTCGCCCTCCTCGCCGAATCCTCGCGCCAGGTGATCATGCTCGAGTTGGCGAACCTGCATCTTTCGGGCCAGCGCGTCGCCTTCTGGGGCGGCACGGGAAAATGCGCCGCATTCCTTCATGCTCACCAGGCCGATGCCGCACGTTTTCCCGTAGTCGTGGATTCCGATCCGGATAAGGCCGGCACTTACGTTCCCGGCACCGGCCAGCGCATCGAATTCCGCGACGTGCTGCTCACCGAACCGGCCGCCGTCATCATTGTCCCCACCCAGTGGCGCGCCCGCGACATCGTCGAAGAAGCCGCCCGCGCCGGCATCGTCTATCAATCCCTGCTCATCCCTCACAACGGACACCTCGTCGACTACTTCACCGCCGCCCATCCTTACGGCAAACCCTCCTCCCAAACGAAAGAGCCCGCCCTGGTCTAAGACCCAGGCGGGCTCTTCCGCGCTTGCCAGCTTTCAACCAACTCCTATCCCTGCAGCAGGGACAGCACTGCCTGCGGCGCCGAGTTTGCCTGACCCAGTGCCGCAATGCCGGCCTGCAATACGATTTGCGCTTTGGTGAGGTTGGCCGCCTCTTGCGCCAAGTCTGCGTCGCGGATGCGCGATTCGGCTGCCGCGATATTGGTCAACTGCGACTGCGCCAGGTTCACCGCGTAGTTGAACTGGTTCTGACCGCGTCCGACCACGGCCTGTGCGTCGCCAAGGATGCGCACTGCCACGGCCAGCGCCGTCACAGCCGCTGTCGCTCCATCGGTGGTGGAAATATCCAACTGCGAGCCGCCGTCGAGTTGCGTCGCCTTGGTGATCGCCCCCTGTCCCAGCACCGACGTGCCGCTGGTGCCGTCGTAGATCCCCACCTCGCCCGCCGCCGTCGAGCCCGAACTAACACCCACCGATACGCGGAAGTCTTTCAGCGTGCTGAGGAACCGGATGCCTTCCTCATTGCCGTCCGTATCCTGCTCCTTCACTGCCACCAATTGCTTCAGCGTCGAATCAGCCGATAGCTGCAACTGCTCGTTGATGGTCTTGATGGCTTCGTCCACGGTCCTTGCATTACGCGAAGTCGCGTCGTTGCGTAGCGTCACCGCAAGCGTATGCTCCAGCCCCTGCGTATCCACCGCCGTGATGGTCACCGTCTGATCCTGGGCGCCGTCGCGGATCGTGGTGAAACTGAACACGTCTTTGTTCGTGCCTAGTTCGCTGGCATAAGCCCCGCCGGTATTCACCGTAGCCTTGTCGGCGTAGTTGCTCTGCCCGGCAACGAAGCCCAGCGTCGCCAGCGCGCTGTCGTCCACATCGAGCAACTCGATTTTCGAGTTCGCCGAATCCGCCGTAATCACCAGTTGCCCGTTTACCACCGCCGCCGTCGCCGCCGCCGCGAAAGTCGCATTGCCGTTCAGATCCGCCGCGATCGAAGTCGCCGTCTGCGTAGCGCCCGCAGTCAAGGTGATATTGGTGGCCGTGCCCCCGTTAACGGAGAACGACACCACATCGTTCGTGCTCGCCGTGATCGCGTAAGTCCCGTCCAGCGTGCCGTAGATCGCATCGGCGTAGTGGGCTTGATAGGTGCTGCCGGCCCCGGTGGTAAAGCTGGTTCCGAAACCGAAGTTGTCCTGACCCGGAACCAGCGCGTTCAGCCGGAAGGCCGATCCATTGTTCGACGCGATATTGATCGCACCCGCGCTCACCGTGGCCACAATCCCAGCCGCCTGCAGCGTCGAGTTGGCGTTAATGCCCGCGTTGATCGCCGACACCGCCGCTGTCGCCGTGCCTGCCGTCAAGCCGCTCACCACCACCTGCTGCACTGCGCCGCCGCCGATCGAAAACTCGAATGTCTGCGCCGAGGTCGTTGACAGCGAAACCGCGCCACCCGTCACCGACGTGTACTCAAACGCCGTCGCCGTGTCGCTCGCCAGCCGGAACGTCCCCAGCCCCAGAAGATTGTCGTTATCGCCCGCCGCCAGCACTTCAAAACGTTCCCCATGCGTGCCACGGAACACCAGCGTCTCGCCCGATACCGGAGTGTCCAGCGTAATCCCCGCCGCATTCAAATCGGAATTGCCGTCCACGGCCAGCTTCAAGGCCGCCGCCAACTGCGCCGCTGTCGTCGTGCCCTGCGTGATACCCAACGTGATGTCCACCGGACTCGCCAGGCTTGCGCCCTGCACCCGGACAATCACATTAGCCGACCCCGACCCCGTCGAAGTCCCCGTCACCGCGCCGCGCCCCACAAATGCCGTGTTCAACGCCTTCCCCGAGGCCCCGCTCTGGTAATTCCCCAGCAGCGCGTTGCTCAGCCGGTCGCCTGCCTGCACCTGGAACGCCCCGGTGCTCGAAGCAAAGCCCAGCCGCTCTTTCACCGTGCCGTCGGCCTGCGTATCGGTCACCACCACGGCCCGCACGTTGGCATTCTTGAACGCCGTCGCCGCCGCCGAGGTGCCGTTCCCCGCCGCTTCAATGGCCGCGTTGATCGCCTCCACCAGCGTCGAAGTGTTCGTCACCCCCGACAGATTCGCCGACACCTTGATGCGGTCGTCGTCGGAAAAGCCTGCCCCGCGGAAGAAGAAATCGGTAAATCCGCTCACGGCAAGCGAATTCGTATTCGTCGTGTCGTTGACGATCGACTGCACGCTGGTCGCCGCGGAACTGGTGGACAGATCCGTCCCCGTGGCGCTCGCCGCCTGCACGCCGCTCAGGCCCAGGCTTTGCGAATCCACCGTCGACGAACTCAAATCCACGCCCACCGATCCGTTGGAGATTTCCGTAATTCCGGCATTCGCCTTGCCGCCGCCGATAAACACGCTCAGCGCCTTGGCAAACTGCCCGCCGCGGTCGAGGCCGATCGACTGCGCCTGCCGGTTGATCTCCGACAACACGCTTTGAAACTCTCCGTTCAGCACGGCGCGCGACCCGGTAAATGTCCCCGACGCCGATTGCGTCGCCAGGGTCCGCGCCCGGTCGAGCAGTTTCGATATGTTGTTGATGCCGCCATCGATAATTTGCAGCGTGCTGATGCCGTCGTTGGCGTTGCGGATGCCCTGGGTCAACACCGAAATGTCCGACCGGAACCCGTTGGCAATCGCCAACCCAGCCGCATCGTCGCCGCTGGCCGTGATGCGCAAACCCGAGGTCACGCGCTCAATCGTTTTTTGTTGAAAGTTCGAACTCTGCCGCAGGTTGTCCTGCGCAATCAGAGCCGGGATGTTGGTATTGATCTGAAAACCCATGTTTCACTCCTGGCAAACGCTACACCATGCGGGAAAGTCCTTTTCCCGGATTCACTTCTCAGTGCGGCCCGATTGAGGCGCCGCTCTCTGCTATGGCATATCGGAGGAGTATTGCCGCCATTACCAGGTGGCAAGAATGGATACACCCTGGTGGCATAAAATCGCCGCTCGGGTGGGGGTAGAGGTTTCTATCCTTTCCTTTAAATAGGAGCGGCCCGCCAAGGCTCAAAGAGAACCTTGGCGGGCCGGTTGGCCTGCGGTCAGGGGTTATTCGTTATGCGCCAGGCTTACCCTCTGAGGAGAGCAAGGACAGCCTGCGGCGCGGAGTTGGCTTGCGCCAGGGCGGCGATGCCGGCCTGGAGAACGATCTGTGCCTTGGTCAGGTTGGCCGCTTCCGCCGCCAGATCGGCGTCGCGGATGCGGGATTCCGCCGATGCGATGTTGGTCAACTGCGACTGCGCCAAGTTCACCGCGTAGTTGAACTGGTTCTGTCCGCGGCCGACCACTGCTTGTGCGTCGCCGAGTTTCGATACTGCGTCGGCCAGCGCCGTCACCGCCGCCGTCGCTCCGTCAATCGAAGTGATGTCCACCTGGCTGCCGCCCGTGGTCTGGGAAGCTGCCGTGATGGCGCCTTGCCCGAGCACCGAAGTACCGCTGGTGCCGTCGTAGATGCCCACTTCGCTCGCCGCGGTCGATCCGGAGCTCACGCCCACCGACACGCGGAAGTTGCTCAACGTGCTCAGGAAGCGCACGCCTTCTTCATTTCCAGTGGCGTTCTGTTCCTTCACCGCCACCAGTTGCTTCAAGGTCGAATCGGCCGATTGCTGTAGCTGTTCGTTGATCGACTTGATCGCTTCATCGATGGAACGCGCGTTGCGCGCCGTCGCGTCGTTGCGGAGCGTCACGGCAAGAGAGTGCTCGGCGCCCTGCGCATCCACCGCCGTCAACGTGATCGTCTGGTCCTGCCCGCCGTTGCGAAGCTGGCTGAAGCTGAACACGTCGTCATTGGTGCCCAACTCGGTGGCATAGGCGCCACCCGAATTGACCGTGAACTTCTCGGCGTAGTTGCTCTGCCCGACGCTGAAGCCCAACGTCGCCAGCGCGCTATCGTCCACATCGAGCAGCTCGATTTTGGTATTCGCATTGTCGGCCGTGACCACTAGTTGCCCGTTCACCACCGCCGCCGTCGCCGCCGCCGCAAAGGTCGCGTTGCCGTTCAGATCCGCCGCAATCGAAGTCGCCGTCTGCGTCGCACCCGCCGTCAAGGTGATATTCGTCGCCGTGCCGCCGTCGATCGAGAACGAAACCACGTCATTTGTGCTCGCCGTGATCGCGTAAGTCCCGTCCAGCGTGCCGTAGATCGCATCGGCGTAGTTGGCCGAGTATGTCGTGCCGGTGCCCGTTGTCGCATTCGTGCCGAAGCCGAAGTTGTCCTGCCCCGGAGCGAGCGCGTTCAGCCGGAATGCCGATCCGTTGTTCGATGAGATGACAATCACGCCGCCGCTCACCGTCGCCACGATCCCAGCCGCCTGCAGCGTCGAGTTGGCGTTGATGCCCGCGTTGATCGCCGACACCGCCGCTGTCGCCGTGCCTGCCGTCAAGCCGCTCACCACCACCTGCTGCACTGCGCCGCCGCCGATCGAAAACTCGAATGTCTGCGCCGAGGTCGTTGACAGCGAAAC
>JAEUQG010000443.1 GCA_016789755.1 Bryobacterales bacterium | reverse complement strand
CGAGAGAAGAGTTGGGTCTGTCGCTGATGCCACGGGAGCATGCCGTCGGCAGTCATTTGATCCCCGGGGATGACGATTTCGCCGAGGCGATCCCCTCTTTGCTTCGTGCTTTCGAGTTGAATGAGGATCTGATGCGGCGTAGACCGGGAGACCGGGCGGCTCGTTTCCAGACGAGCGCCGAGAGCTATTTGCTTTCCATTGCCATGTTTTCGAAGACAAAGCCGGATTACCGGCAGGCGAAGCGATTCGGGGCGCTAGCGGTGGAGTTGCGCGGGCAGTTGCTCGAGGAGGATCCGAACGACCACCGTCTGCGGGAGCGATTGGGCGCGGCGCTGACCGTGCTGGGAAATGCGCAGTTGGCGGCGGGGGATCACGGACAGGCGGAGGGCAGTTTCCGCCGCGCGCTGGCGCTGGCTCGGGCCGTGGAAGAGAAGCGGCGGCAGGCTCCTGGTTGGCATGCGTCCCAGGCGCACAGCCATTACGGGTTGGCGGAGATCGCAAAAGCTGGGGGCAACGGAGGGGGGGCTTGCGAGCACTATCGTCAGGCGCTGGTGTATTACGACCGGCTGCGATCGAACCGGGCGTTTGAGAAGCGGCAGACGCTGGCTTCGCGGGCGGCGGTGGATCGATGTGGAAAGTAGCCGGGATGGGATGGAAAGCCGCTGTTAGTTTCGGAGGAAGGGCGGTACAGGTGGGTGATTGAGTTTCACGCCGAACTCCGCTACCATACGGGCGTCAGAAATCCGTTCCACTCAAGAAAGAGGAATGCTTGAAAAACAGGCTTGGGATTATTTCTCATGCGGTCGCAATTTGCTGTATTTGCTGGCTGCTCTCCCCGATGACATTCGGGCAATCGATTGAACTGATCAACTGGCCGGCGCCGCTGTACTGGACGGGAGAGTCCAATGCGGAACCGGGCAAAGCCGCTAGAGAGGCTGCGATCACGGGCCCGTTGCCGCTGGTGGGGATCACGCCCTGCCGGGTGGTGGACACACGTCCGGAGTATGGCCCATTCGGTTTCAGCGGGTTGTTTGGGGCTCCTATACTGGCGGGGAATCAGACACGCGACATTCCTATTCCGCAGGGCCGGTGCGGAGTTCCTGGAACAGCGCGCGCTTATTCTCTCAATATTACCGTTGTTCCGGCGGGCACATTACAGTATTTGACGGTGTGGCCGGCGGGATCGGCGCGGCCGAATGTATCCACGCTGAATTCATTTGACGGGAAAGTGGTGGCCAATGCGGCGGTGGTGCCGGCGGGACCGAACGGAGTAATCTCGGTGTTCGCGACGGAAGCGACGCATGTGATTATCGACATCAACGGGTACTATTTGGACTTGGCGTCAGTGGCGGGGCCGACAGGTCCGACGGGCGCGGCGGGACCAACGGGGCCAACAGGAGCGGCGAGTACCGTTCCCGGTCCGGCAGGCGTGGCGGGCGCGGTTGGGGCAACGGGTCCGGTGGGCCCAACTGGCCCGGTAGGTTTGGCGGGTCCAACTGGCGCGGCGGGCGCAGTGGGTCCGACTGGGGCGCCGGGTGCGCCAAGCTTCGTCCCTGGACCGATAGGGCCGACGGGACCCACAGGGCCTACGGGCACAGGGTCGAGCGGGTTGCAGGCCTACGGGAGCTTTTCCAATGATTCCGGGTCGGCCTACAACGTTACGATCGGTGGGGTGTCCATCGATTTCTTCGACACCGCGGTGGCGAACAACATCTCGATGACGAGCCCGATTGCGACGTTGCCGAGTTCGGGGACTTACAAGTTCACCTATTGCATCCGGTTGACGGCGAACTCTTCGGCGAGTTCGAGACTGGTGGTGAATGGGAGCGCGATCAACGCCTCAATCATTACTCCGGTGACGCAAACGGACAAGTATTGCCGGACAACGATGCTGAGCCTGATCTCGACGAACTCGACAGTGCAAGTGCAGTTGTTCGGGACGCTGTCGCCGGTGACGTTGCTATCGCCGGGTGGGGCCGAGTTGGTGATTGAGAAGCTGAACTAGAGAACGACGGCTCTGCCGTGGATATGGGAGACGGAAGCCGGAAGTCAGGGCTCTGGTGGTTTGCCATGCACCGCCGGGGCCCTGCGTCAGGCGGAGGAGGATTGGATGCGTTTGGGATGGATGCTGATGCTGGGGTTGCCCCTGGTGGCGCAGGATGAGATGGCGCTGCGGCGGTTTTTTGAAGGGAAGAAGGTGCGTGTGAAGATGGACATGCCCGCGTCGCATTTGGGCGTGGATGTCTTTTACAAGGGCGAGATGCCGGTGAATTTTCGCGAGTATGGGGAGCGGACGAAGAAGTTCGGGATTGCGTTGCGGGAAGGCGATGCGGTGATGATTACAACGGTGAAGGTGAAGGAGCGGATCATCGAATTCCAACTGGGCGGCGGCGGATATGGGACGTTCGGGGACGATTCCGGGTCTGTGAGTTATTCGTCGGTATCGAAATCGTCGCGCGAGAAGGATCTGGAGAAAGAACTGAAGAATACGACGGATTCACGGCGGCGTGACGAATTGCGGCGTGAGTTGGGGAGGTTGGAGAGTGCGCGGCGCTATGAGGATTCGCGGCGGCGGGAAGACGCGCGGCGGTTGGAGACGATCAAGAAAGCGGAGATTGCGGAAAAGCGCAAGGACGCGGGGTCGCGATTCAACTTACGCTTTCCGGAGCGGTATTTGCAGGAGGCGGGGCCGACGCCGTCGCTGGTGATGGGGATGCTGGAGGAGTATGTGGATTTTGGGGAGTTGAGGGCGAGGGCGGCGGGTCAGTAGTTGCCTGCGGGGCCTTCGAGGTGAGTGGCGGTGAAGAGGGGGCCAAGTTCGAGCATGGACTTCATCGAGTTCATGTATTTCATCC
>JAEUQG010000426.1 GCA_016789755.1 Bryobacterales bacterium | reverse complement strand
TCCTTGGAGAGTTCCGATGTGCGAAGGCCTTGCTTTTCGGAGGCAATGCGGATGACGGCCTCGGGCTTTTCGCTGCGCGGCTCGCCGGCGATGAGGCCCAGTTCCCGCTGACGCCCATTGAGGGATTGGACAAAGCGGTTGAAGACTCTGCCCTGATACCAATAGGGGTTGCCGGGGTGATCCTTGGTTTCGACGAAGCCGGCCATGCGGCCCCCTTCCCTTCGCACCTGCCCGTCCACATCCCCGGGGTAGGGGAAGTGGCCGTAGAAGATGGGGGCACCGTTGAAGCCCTGGCCCTTGAGCGAACGCGCGTTGCAGCGGCGCGTGACGTGGTGGCCGGTGAAGATGAACTCGAAGTCCGCGTCGTCAGGAGTGCCGAAAAAGCCGGCGGAAGGAGCATTCCTGGGGTCTCCGAACTGGTCGCCGATGACCTGCCGTGCCACGGCGTCCTGATGTTCCGGGCTGTGGAGCGAATCGAAGATAGCGCGCACCAGTTCCTGCTGTTCGGGATTGAAGCTGGATGGGACGCGGTGGCCGGGATGGATGTACCACCAGTTGCTGATGTACTGGCGCTTGGGGTGGTTCGCCGGCAGACACAGCTTTTCTTTTTGCTCGCCGGACAAGCTCTTGTAGAGTTGCATCGACGGCGAGTCGCTGTTGCTCTTGCCTGGCGCTGCAAACAGGTGCGCCGGCGGAGCGATTGCCGTCAGGGCGGCGGCTGCGCCCGCCGATTGAATCCAATCGCGTCGAGTGAGTTTGTTCATGTTGTGCATGGCTCCTTGCGCTGCCATGTGGCAATCCGGCAGCCAAACCGCGAAGACGCGCCGGCGGGATGGCGATTCCTTTGAAAACACGCGATTCAGCGCATATCAATGTGGCGCCACGGCGCGCGCAACAAACCAATCGGATCATGGGTGTGAACCGCCCGGTTAACGCGGGATGGACGCCGAAGCCGATTCGGTGCCGGCTCTGTGCCGGGTTAGATCTGGTGCGGCGCGAATTCCTCGCGGGAGAAGGCAGAGACGCCGCTTCCCGGCAAAGCGGCCGGCCCGATGAAGTGGCCGGACTGCGAGTTATTGCGGGATGAGCCCCACACGCACCACGCTCCCGCCGCTGATGGCGCAGATGATCTGAACTTCGTCGTTTGGGAGCAAAGGCACAGCGAGGGTGGGGGCGGCTTCTCCGTTGACGAAGACACGGATGTGCCGGCGGAGGCCGTCCTGCTCATCGACCATGCGGAAGCGCATGCCGGGGAACTGGCGGTCGAGGTCGCGCATTAATTCGCCGACGGTCTGCCCCGCCGCGCTCACTTGAGCGCGGTTCTTCGTATAGGAGCGCAGCGGGGTGGGAACGAACACGGTCATACCGCGTGTTCCACACAATAGATATGAGGCAAGTGGCGGACGATGCACTTCCAGCTTTCGCCTTCGTCGCGCGAGGCCCAGACTTCGCCGGAAGTAGTTCCGAAATACACGCCGACGGGTTTGCCGGCGTCGGCGCACATGGCCTGGCGCTTGACGGTGAACCAGGCCTGTTCCGAGGGGAGTCCCTTATCCTGGCGCGACCACGATTTTCCGCCGTTGCGGGTGACATACATGGCGGGCTTGCCGCCGGGACTGGTGCGCGGCCAAACGGTGGTGCCGTCCATGGGGAAGACCCAGGCGGTCTCGGTGTCGCGGGGATGGAGGACGATTCCGAATCCGATGTCGCCGATTTTTTTGGGCATTTTCGTACCGATGCGATGCCACAGGCCTTCGGCGCGGTCCATTTTGTAAATGCCGCAGTGATTCTGCATGTAGAGGCGGCCGGGATCGAGCGGATGGAGGCGCACGCAATGGGGATCGTGGCCGTATTCGGCGTCGGGCGAGGGGAGGAATTCGGCGCTGCAGCCTTTGTTCAGGGGCGCCCAGGTAGCGCCGCGGTCGGTGGATTCGAACACGCCGCCGGCGGACATGCCGAGGTAGATGTGATTGGGATCGCGCGGATCGACGTTGATGGAATGCATGGTGGCGCCGTCGGGAGGGGCGTCCTCACCTGCGCCGCACCATTTGTCGCGCATAGGATGGAGATTGAAGCCGTCGACGGATTGCCAGGTGCCGCCGCCGTCTTCGCTGCGGAACAGGCCTTGGGGAGAGGTTCCGGCATACCAGACAGAGGGTTCGGATGGGTGCCCGGGCGTGAGCCAGAACACGTGTTGGGCGACCAAGCCTTTCTCGCCTTCTTTGGCTTTGGCAAAGGCGGGTGGAGCAGAACTTTCCTTCCATGTTTTACCGAAGTTGGTGGAGCGGTAGAGGCTGGGTCCGAGGTGTCCCGGGCGGGCAGCCATGAGCAGCACGTCCGGTTTGCGCGGGTCCTGCACAATGTGATGAACAATGTGTCCCAGAAACAGGGGCCCGCGCATGGACCAGTTGCGGCGCTTGTCATCCGCCGTGAGGATGAAAGCGCCTTTGCGAGTACCAATGAGCAGATGCATGGGTTCGAGTGTAGCGGCGATGGAACACCGGGAACAACCCTCCGGCAATTCACACGAGCGGGGGAATCAGCGAAGGCCTTCGAGGAGTTTGACGGCCATGGCCATGTCGGCGTAACGCTGTTCGAGGTTTTCGGTTTCGCGCTCGATATTCATGGCGCCCTTGTAGCCGATTTCCTTGAGTTTGGCGACGAAGCGGGGCATGCCGACGGAACCCTGGCCAAGGGGACGTTCCGTGCCTAGGGCGCCTTCGACGCCAGTGGGAGGCCAATCGCCATCCTTGGCGTGGACGCTGATGACGTGGGGTGCGAGGATGCCGAGGGCTTCGATGGGATCGCCGGTGCCGTAGAGGATCATGTTGGCGGGATCGAAATTGATGCCGATGTTGTCGCGGCCGAGATCCTTGAGGAAGTGAAGCAGCGTGCGGGCGGGTTCCTGGCCGGTTTCGAGGGCGAAGGTTTGCCCATGTTTGGCGGCGTGATCGCAGATACGCTGGACCATGGCTTTGACGGCGATGTAGTCGGGGTGCCGGTCGTCCGCGGGGACGAAGCCGATGTGGCAGGCGATGGACTTCACGCCGAGGGCGGCGGCGAAATCGCTCAACTCGATGGTGCGGGCTTCGCGTTCGACGCGCGTGGCGGGGGGGATGAAGCCGACGGTCTGCTGGACGGTGGGGATGTCGGCGTAGTTTTCGCCGTTGTAAGCGGCAAAGCAGGTGAAGACAGTGAAGTCTTCGGCGTCGAGCGTGCTTTTCCATTCCGCGGCGGCGGCGGCGTTCATCGGGACATCGCCACCGATGCCCAATTGGCCGCAACGCACACCGAGGCTTTTGATGCGGGGCACCGTGTCGCGCACGGCCCAGAACATCGCGCCGATTTCCAATTCTCTTAGAGCTGCCATAGTACTTTCTCTCCGTTCTTCGCCCGCGATTCGGAAATGAGATTGGTCAACGCCACCGCGGCGGCGGAATCGTTGGGCGAACAATAATCCGGTTGCTTCCCCGCAGCCGCGCATTGGAGGAAGTATTCGATCTCGGCCTGATAGCCGTCGGTGGAGGGGACGGGGAGGGGCTCCACTTCGCCGTCGGCGCGATAGAGCGCGGGTTCGCGGCCGATGCTGGAATACTCTACTGTGCCGCCGTCGCAGACGACGGTGTATTCCATCGAGAAGGGGTAGGATTTGGGATGATGCCAGCCGCCGCTGATGGTGGCGACGAAGCCGTCGGCGTAGTAGAGTTGGGCCTCAATGACATCGATGCCGGCGGGCAGGTTTTCATAGCCGCTGGCGGAGACCGCTTGGGGCAAGCCGAAGTGCTGGATGCACTGGTCGGCGTCGTGGATGACGAGATCGAAGACGCCGCCGCCGGAGTTTTCTTTGTTCACATGCCATTTGGCCCAGGCGGGGCCGGCGCAACGGCGGCGGAACATGGCGCTGCGGCGGGCTCCCAAGCGGGGGAGCGCGTCGCGCAGGGCGAGGTAGGCGGGGAAGAAGCGGAGGACCTGTGCGGCCATGAGGACGCGACCGCTTTGCGCGGCGGCGGCCATCATTTCCTCGCATTCGGCGATGTTGCGGCCCATGGGCTTCTCCACCAACACGTGCTTGCCGGCGCGCAAGGCAGCCACGGCGGCATCCTTGTGCATGTGGGTGGGGAGGCAGATATCGAGGGCATCGACGTTGGGATCGGCGAGGCATTCTTCGAGGGTGGCGTATTGGCCCATGCCGGAAAAATCCATCACTTCGCCGGGGCCGCCGAGGTTGCCTTCAATTTTCGAGAGATCGCCGGAGCGCTTGAGCGGGTCCGACTCCACCACGGCCACCAAAGAATGGCCGGCGATATTCCGGATGGCTTTGAGGTGGACCATCCCCATGAATCCCAAACCAACGACTGCAATTCGCATAGAACGATCATGTTACCATTTGGGGCATCGTGAACCGCAGAGGCTTTTTTCAAACCGCGCCGGGGTTGGGTTTAGCAGCGCTGCCCGCCAAGGCTAGCGACGATTCGCACATCTACATGGCGCTGGATGGCGTGCCGCTGACGACGGGGGAGTACACGGCGATTTTGTCGAGGCTGAAGATTGAAAAGGACAGCTACTCGCAGCACGGTGTTGTGGCGGAGTTGGAGAAGCGGGTGGCCGCGGACCTGGGCAAGGAGGCTGCCGTGTGGATGCCGACGGGGACGCTGGCCAATCATCTGGCGGTGCGGCTGCTGGCGGGCGAGAAGCGCCGCGTGCTGGTGCAAGCCGAATCGCATCTGTGGAACGATTGCGGCGATTGCGCGCAGACGCTGAGCGGGATCCACATGGTGGGACTGGCGCCGGGAAAGGCGACGTTCCGGTTGGAAGAAGTGGAAGCGATGGCGGGGCGTGGGGCGGGCAGCCGCGTGGCTGTTCCCATCGGCGCCATTCAAATCGAGTCGCCGGTGCGGCGCAAGGATGGGGAGCGTTTCGATTTCGAGGAGATGCGGCGCGTTGCGGCATGGGCGCGGCAGCGTGGCATTGGCATGCATCTGGACGGCGCGCGGCTGCATCTGGAGGCGGGGCACACGGGGATACCGGTGCGGCAGTATGCGGATCTTTTCGATACGGTGTACGTGAGCATGTACAAATACTTCAACGCGGCGAGCGGGGCCGTGCTGGCCGGTCCGCGGGCGCTGTTGGAGAATGCGTTTCATATCCGGCGGATGTTCGGAGGGGGGTTGCAGCAGGTGTGGCCGTACGCCGCGGTTGCGCTGCACTACTACGACGGATTTGGGGAGCGCTATCGAAAGGCGGTGGAGACGGCCGAGGCGGTGATCGCCATGTTGTCGAAAGACGGGGGGTTCGATATTGCGCGGATTGCGCAGGGGAGCAACATCTTCCGGTTTCGTCCGAACGGAGTGAACGCGCCGGTGTATCAGCAGCGGCTGCAACTGGCGGGCATCACGGCGGCGGCGCCCCAGAACGATTGGTTTCTGCTGCGGGTGAATGAGACATGGAATCGGGCTCCGGCCGCGGAGATTTTCGAGCGCTTCCGCAAAGCTCTGGGCTAGGGCTGCGGCGCATAGCGCTGTTGGAGCGCGATGAACTCGAGGACGGCGCGGTGATAGGGGCTGAATTCGGGATCGGGGATGCCGGAGGGAGGCACCTCTTTCGATCCATATCCGGTTTGAAACATGTCGTGGTGGTAGGTGGTGTAGGCGCCGATCTGCCAGACCTTGTAGATCTGGAGCATGTGATCGGGGGGATAGGTTTGTTCGCCGGGGCCGCCGAAACTGGCTGTTCCATTGCGGGCGGGCTCATCGTCGACGACGGGTTTGCGGAAGCGTTTGAGGAGGTATTGGAGTTCGGCCGGGCCCACTTCCCAGGGTTTTCCCTGCCGTTGCCGGGTGGTGTGGGGGGTGAAGTAATCCATCAGTTGCGACTCAGCGGGTGAGGCCAGAAGCACGCCGGCGCCGCCTGGGGAGCTGGTGACGAGGCGTTTGGGATCGATCTTCCTGATGGCTTGTATGACCGGCACGGTGTGCAGCGAGAACTCATTCCAGATTTGAAAGGTGAGGTTGCGGAAGGGCGCCAATTCGCGGGCGAGGGCGGAGGCGGCGGCGACGGATTGTTTCTCATCGAGGCGAATGCCGGCGTGCCAGCTCTCTTGCGAGAACAGCGTGAGTTCGATGACGAAGCCTTGCTGATCCGCGGCCTGGAGGATTTGCTTGAGGCGCGCGACATGGTCCATGCGGAGCGAGCCATCGGGACGATAGAGCGTGCAGGTGGGGCAGGTATCGACGTAGCCGCGCTGGGAATCCCATTGCGCCCAGACGCGGAGGACGTTGATTCCGTAGCGGCGGAATTTTTGCAGCCACGGCTGCTCGGATTGGCGGAAAGCCGGGTTGTAGATGGCGTTGAAGAAGCTGAGTCCGGTGTAAGGGAAGGGGCGGCCATCCATGTAGAACCGGGTTTGCTGAATCTGGAGTTCGGCGGCGCCGAGTGTTGCCGCGAGGAGGATTGAGGTGAGCCGGCACATCACGTTGTTATCCTCGCATCTCTACGATCTCTGGTAGTAATGGCGATGCTTTCCGTAGCATGGAGCAAGATTGCTGCTACTCTTACTCCAGATTCAAGGCATGGTGCACGATCCGGCGGGTGCTCCGGTGGCGGGCGCGCGCATTACGCTGGAAACGGCGGCGAAAGCGACGGTGGCGAGCACAGTCTCAGCGGGCGACGGGCGTTTTCTTCTGGCGAATGTGGGCCATGGCAGCTATGTTCTGAAGGCGGAGAAAGCGGGCTTTGCTGAGTTTCGCCGGGCCATTTCGATGGATGGGCCGGCGGCAGCGGATGCACGTATCCGGCTGCAGGTAGCGGCCGTGCGATCGCAGCTCACGGTGAATGCGGAGACGGGCATCGTGGCGACGGTGGAGAGCGTGGCGCAACCGGTGACGGTGATTTCCAAAGACGATCTGTACGAGGGCGCGGTGACGCTGAGTGAGGCGGCCGATGGACAGACGGGAGTGCATCAGCTGCGGACGAGCCCGACGCTGGGAGCGTACTTCGTTCGCGGGCTGACGGGGAAGAACGTTGCGGTCTTTCGCGACGGGGTGCGTTACACGACGTCAGCGCAACGCGGCGGCATCAGCACGTTTCTGAATCTGATCAATCCGGAAGGCGTGGACAGCACGGAGGTGTTGCGCGGGCCTAATAGCGCGCAGTATGGCTCGGATTCGTTGGGGGGGACGGTGACGGTGAATTCGCGCGCCGCCGCGCTGACGGAATCGGGCAGCCATTTGCGCGGGCAGACATCGGCGTTTTATCAATCGGCCACGCACGGGTTCGGAAGCAGCGCGGCGGTGGACTATTCGAGCACGCGGGTGGGCCTTCACGCCGATGTATTGGGGCGCCGGTCGAACACGGTGCGCACGGGCGGGGGGGTGGATAGCCACGCGGCGGTGACCCGATTTCTGGGCTTGCCATCGACAGTGTTGGGGACACGGCTGAGCGATACGGCGTTCACCAGCTACGGCGGGACGTTGCATGGGCAGGTTCGCGCGGGGGGCGCGTCACAGATCGTATTGCATTACGAGCGGGCGCAGCAGGATGGAGGGAAACGCTATGACCAGTTGCTGGGAGGCGATGGCAATTGGATCGCGGATCTGCGCAATCCGATGCTCGACTTCGGGTATCTGCGGTATCAGACGTTCGCCGCCGGGCCTTTCGACCAGGTGTCCATCACCGCTTCGTACAATGCACAGCGCGAGGAACGGGTGAATCAAGGCGGACAAGGGAACCCGGCGGGAACGATCACGCATCAATACGAGAAGACGCGTGCCGCCGGTCTGCAATTCGTGCTGGCGCGGCGCTGGCGCAGAGTGGACTGGCTGTTGGGGGGCGAGGGTTACCGGGAGGGAATCACGGCGCCGTCGTTTGCGGCCAATCCTGTATCGGGCGCGGTCACGATAGTCCGTCCGCGCATCCCCGATGGGGCGCGTTACTGGCAGCACGGGCTGTATACGCAAGCGGCATGGCAACCGGCGGCATCGGATTGGGTGCGGCTGAGCGGGGCGCTGCGATTTGGGGGAGCATCGTACCACTCGCGCCAGGGAGGTGCGTTGTCACCGGTGGATTCACTTTCGGCGCGAGCTTTCAGCGGACGGTTTGGCGGCGTGCTGCATCCATGGCAGGCGATTACGGTTTATTCCACGTACAGCCGCGGATTCCGCGCGCCGAACGTGACGGATCTGGGCACGCTGGGGCTGCAAGGCAACGGCGTGTACGAGGCGGCGGTGGCGGATCTGGCGGGGCGGGGCGCGACCATCGGCGACCGAGCCGACGATCGAGCGGTATCCACGGGGTTCGCGGTGGAACGGCTGCGGCCGGAGTACACGGATAACGTTGACTACGGAGTGCGTGTGCGCCATCGCCGCATGGAGGCTGATTTCGGGGGCTTTTGGATGCGGCTGAGCAATACGATCGTTTCGCAGACCTTGCTGTTGCCACAAGGCGCGGTGGGGCAGGCGCTGGGTGAGCAGAGCATTACCGGCCAACTGCCCAGCGGGGCGGTGTTCGTGGCGGCGGCCACGGGGCCTGTGCTGGTGCGGGCGAATTTCTCCGGTGCGCGCATGCGCGGCTTCGAACATAGCTTGCGGGTGCGGCTGACGGAGGCCTGGAGCATCTCAGAGAACCTCACGTCGATCCGCGCCGAAGACGTGAGGACGGGATTGCCTCCCGACATCGAACCCGGGGTACCGCCGGTCACGGTGAACCCGGCGCTTGCCTACCGGCCGTCGCAGGGCCGCTTGTGGGTGGAGTTGCATGCGAGCTTCGCGGGGCGCATGGATCGTCTTTCTTCGTTGGCGTTATCCGACCGGCGGATTGGCAATCCGCGTTCGCGAGCCAATATCCAGGCGTTCTTCAATAATGGGGCACGGACGCGCGGGTTGGTGTCGAACGGCATTCTGATGGCCACCGGAGAAACGCTGGCCGCGGTGCAGACGCGTGTGCTGGGGACGCAGAATTCGGCGCCGCAGTACCATGCGATTCCGGGCTACGGGATTGTTGGGCTGCGGGGCGGAGTGAGATTGAGCGCGAGGACGGATGTCTTTGCCGATTTTTCCAATGTGACGGACAAGAACTACCGTGGCATCGGATGGGGGATTGACGGTGCGGGGCGCGGGGCGATGGTTCGACTGCGCCACCGTTTCTGAGCGGGAGGCAGCTACATCGCCTCCTTCGCGCCTGGCGGGAGTTTGCCGGCGAGCCTTGGGTCGCCGCCGGTTTCGCGCAGCAGTTGCTCCATGCGGCCCTGCAATCCGTCGAGCAGTTTCGCCAACTCGGGATTTTTGAGGCGGAAGACGGTGCGCATGCGGTCGTGGGAGAGCATCCGGGTGCCGGCGAGCAGGTTGTTCATCTGGTCGGGGTCTTGGCGCATGTCGTAGAGTTCATCGAGGTCGTAGAGGCCGTAGCTTTGGATGAGGCTGTGTGCGGTGGTTCGCAATCCGACGATGGTGGGGGTGTAGGGAAAATCGCGTTCCCATTCGTACTCGTACAGGAAGTCTGTACGCCAGTTGGAGGCCTGGCCGCGCAAGACGGGAAGCAGCGAGCGGCCGTGCACGGGAGGCGCTTCGATGCCGGCGGCATCGAGGAAGGTCGGCATGATGTCGTTGTTGAGGACATACTGCGTGCGCCGGCCGGGGCCGAACAAATCGGGGCAATGCATGAGCATCGGCACGCGGATGGAGGGATCGTACATGGCGCGCTTGTCGATCAAGCCGTGATCGCCCCACATGTAGCCGTTGTCGCCCATGTAGACGACCAAGGTGTCGTTGAGGAGTCCGCGGCGTTCGAGCGTGTCGAGGATGCGGCCGGTGCTTTCGTCGATGGCGGACAGAGAGCGGCAGTAGCCCAGGTAGAGATCTTCAAGGGGCGCCATGTGACCGATGGCGCCATCCACGCCGTGGCGGGTGAAGCGGCGGCGGCGGACCCAATCGGGCTTTGAGGCATACCAATCGTCGCGGTACCACATGGTCTTGGGCCGGGGCATGCGCTGGTTTTTGTACTGCTCGCGGTGGCGGGGGGCGGGCTCAAAGGGCGAATGCACGGCCTTGTGCGAGAGATACAACATAAACGGGCCGTTTTGTTTTTCGATGAACTGTTCGGCCTCGGCGGTGAGGATGTCGGTAATGTAGCCGTTGCGCTGCTCCTGCTTGCCGTTGACGTTGAGCTTGGGGTTGAAGTATTCGCCTTGTCCGAAGAAGCTGAACCAGTGATCGAAGCCGGGGCGGGGGGCATCGGAAGCACCGCCCATGTGCCACTTGCCGAGGAAGGCCGTTTTGTAGCCGGCTTTCCGGAGCAGTTGTGGGAAGGTGGCGTGGCGGGAATCGAGTTCGGTGAAGTTGTCCTGGATCTTGTGGGCGTGCGGGTAGAGTCCGGTGAGAATGGAGGCGCGGCTGGGGGAGCACAACGATGAGGTGACGAAGGCGTTGTCGAACATCACACCGCCGCGGGCGAGGCGGTCGATGCCAGGAGTTTTGACCCAAGGATGGCCGGCGCAACTCATGATGTCGTAGCGGTGATCGTCGGTGAGGATGAAGACGATGTTGCGTTTGCGGCCTTGCGCGGAGAGGACACCGGGCAGGGCCGCGGCGGCGGTGGAACGAAGCAGTTGGCGACGAGTGAGAGCTGGCATCGGTACGATTGTACGTGTTCAGCGCCGCCCGATGGTGTAGGAGTGCGCCACCTTGCCGGTGTCTGTCAGCACGTATTCGACAAGAGCGCGCTGCCCATCGAGGCGCACGCGAACGTGTCCGGCCCCACCCAACACCGTACCGCTGGTGTAGCCGTATTCCCCGGCGTTGCGCGGTATGCCGGCCCGCACGTTGCCGGGTTGCGGAACCAGTTGATAGACGACCCCGTCCAGTTCCTCCCGCGCATACATGTGGTCATGTCCATGAAACACAGCGGCCACTTTGTGTTTCGCCAGCAGCGCATGCACCGGCATTTCCCATCCTGGACGGCGAGCGCGAAAAGCATCCGAACCATCCTCGTTGCGCCCGCCCCACTCGTTGTAGAGGGCAGCGGCAACGCCTCCGCGAACCGGCTGTCCCTTCGCCCCCGTGGGGTGATGCAGGAAGACGAAGCGGTGAGCGGCCTTGGTGGCGGACAGCGTTCTGGCGAGCCACCTGTACTGGGCATCGCCCAACGTCCAATGCCAGTTGCCGCCGCGCCCGCGGCCCACCGTGGCCCAATACGGGTCCAGGACGACGAACAAAGCATCGCCCCACTGCCATGCGTAGTAATTCTCCAAGGGACCCAGCAACGAATCCGGCGTCTCATTTCCGGAATAGAAGGCATCGGGGCGCGGATTGGGGAAGTAGCGTTTCCGCAATGCGAGTGACCAGGCAGCCATGCTGTTCCGCGTGCCGTCGTGGCGCGCGCCTCCTTCCCCGTCGTGATTTCCCAAGGCCAGAAACAAAGGCACGGAATGGCACAGAAGGCCGAAGTAATAGCGCTGCGCCAGATACTGCGGCAGCGCTTGCCGGAAATCCGTGCGCCGCTTGTCGACCATGAAGGTATCGCCCAAGTCGATGAGGAAGTCCGGGTTTGCGGCACGCATCCACGCCAGCGCTTTCTCGTAGCCCTGCGGGCTCACGGGAGCATCGAGGTGCGAATCCGCCTGCACGACGAAGGTGAATGCGCTGCCCGGCGCGCGTTGGGTATGGAAGGAATAGGCGGGAGAAGTCTCCCAGGCACCGGCGGGACGCGATCGGAATCGCAAACGGTAGGTGTACGGCTGGTTGGCACGGAGCCCGGCCAGGGCAAAGGAAGCGGGTTCACCGCTGGATAGTGACAGGCTTTCCGACCGCCGGCCATCGTATTCCACAAATGCTTCCAGCGGCTCATAGGCCAGCACCGTGGCGGTCACCGAGTTCGCCGTGGGCCTGGCTAGGGTGAGATCGTATCGATGCGCGGGAACGTCCGTACGAAACACCTCATTCCCGGGGCGTGCACGCCGTTGTTGTTGCCCCACCAGCAGGCAAACCGCACAGAAGAACAGCAGAGTCCGGTTACTCACGGGCGCGGCCTCACGGTGTAGGAGAAAGCCACCTCGGCGTTAGGGTGCTGGGCGGTTTCATCTTTGGCGAGCCAGGTGCGCACATAGTCCACTTTCGCTTCGCGCGGTGAGACGGTCACTCTCAGGTAGCCGGAGTTCGGCAGCACGTCCCCGGAACGGTAGGCCTCGCGATTGAACGCCTGATAGCCCGAATCGGCGGGGTTCGGGGTCTCCTGGTAAATCACTCCATCCTTTTCCTGACGGGCGAACAGATGATCGTGCCCTTGGAAGAAGATGGACACCCCGTGCTTGACGAAGAGTTGGTGGACAGGCATTGCCCAACCCGGCCGCCGCTTATCGAACTCCCATTCGCCATTCCTGTTCTTCCCACCCCACTCGTACAAATCGGCCAGTTCCACGGCGCCGCGACCTGTGCCAAGGACATGATGGGCGAACACGAACTTGAACTTCGCCGTGCTTTGCTCGAGCGTGCGTTTGAGCCATTGATACTGGGCGTCGCCCATCGTGGCGGCCCATCCATCGCCACGCCGCCCGCCCTTGCGGCCGCGATTCCCGTCCTTGCTCTGTTTCCCTCCGATCCCCGCATCGATCCGGACCGGGGAATGCCAATAGGGATCGATCACCACAAACAGCGCGCCGCCCCAGGCAAAGGCGTAGTAGTCGCGCGGCAATCCGACAAACTCCACCGGTTCGGTGTTGCCCGAATAGAAACCGTCGGGAGCGGGAAGAGGAAACCAGGCGATTCGGGATTTCCCTACGATCACCGGGACGCTGTCCTCCTTCCCATTCAACAAGTGACGTGCCGCCTGTTCATGATTCCCGTTGACCAGAAACAGCGGCGTCGAGCGGGCCATCGGGCCGAGGAAATTGCGCTGATTGCGGTACAGGCCGCCCACGGTGCGCAGATTCAAGTCGTCGCGATTGTAGAGATGCTCGACGCTGAAATCATCGCCGAGCATGAAATAGAAGTCCGGCCGGCTGGCGGCGACATTGTGCATCGTGCGCCGGTAGAGGCCGGGATGATACATGCGATTGAGGCGTTCGGGGTGGGAATCGCCCTGCACGCCGAAGACGAACGTGTCGCCGGGCGCGCGTTGGGTGTGGAAGCTGCACTCGTCTCCCCGCACAAACGAAGCCTGCCCCTTCTTGCGCGTATGCAGCCAATAGGAATAGCGGGTGGAAGGCTGCAGGCCATCCAAGAGGAACTCGACGGGCTTCTCCACGGATGCTGCCAGGGGGTTCGACTTGCGCCGGCCGTATTCGACGAAAACTTCCATGTCTTCCGGCACGAAGACACTGAGCGTAACCGTGCGATCGGTAGGACGCCCGAGGATCTGTGACAATTCGAGCGGGGCAACAGTGGGTCCGCGTTGCGCCACCGTCAATCCGGCGAGGGCAACCAGCAATCCGAAAATGACGCGGTTCATGGAATGCGAGAACCCGTCAGCCCGGTGAAAGTTCCGGCTACGCCTTCACTTTGTCGTAATCGAAGGGTTCGTTGACGAGATGGAGGAAAGGCTCGCCGTCCTTCTGCAAATAGTAGGTCTTGAGCGGCGTGCGTTCGAAGTCGGAGAGCTTGCGCTCGACGGGCTTGCCATCGACCCACTCGTAGACGGGGACTTCCCAGGGGTTGAAGGTGGACAGCAACCCGCGTTCTTTAGCGATGCGGAAGAGGTTCACGTTGCCCGGTTCGTGGCCGCCGAGGTACATGCCGATCATGTCGAGGCGGAGTTTGTCCTTGCCGAACATGACGAGGTTGGTCATGTAGTCGGTGCCGACGCCGAAGCCGTCGCCGTCGCGGCCGTAGATGCCTTCGATGATGGCGAGCCCTGTTTTGAGGGTCTGGGCGTTATCGCAAGTCTTGTGCGCCCACAGTTCCTGATGCACGGGGCTCAACTGGGCGGGGCTATCGTAGCGCGCATAGCCGAGCTTCTTGTGGTTCTCGAAATAGCGAGTGGCGCGGCGTTCGACTTCGTTGTGGATGTCCTGTTTCATGAAGTCGGGGACGCCGGTGACCATCTTCCAGCCTGAGCAGAAGCGGACGTAAGGCTTGACGACGAGCCCCTGTTCGTTCTTGGTGGCAAGGGTCATGCACATGCCGTGGGACTTCCACTTGGCGATGTTGAGCAACCAGGTATCGGGCTCATTGACAGGAGCGTAATGTGGGATGCGGGTGTAGATGACGGGATCGGGGACTTTGGTCCACGTCATTTCGTAGCCGTCGGAGAAGTTGCGGGCGCGGCGTTCGGGCTCGTTCATTTCGACGCCGTGGCGGTCATTGATGTCGGCCAGGCCGCGGTAATTCCACGAGTGGAAATTGTTGGCTTCGAGGAAGTGCATCTTGCGGATGCCGAGTTCCTTGAGGCCCATGACGATGCCTTCGTAGAATTGGGGATCGGTGCCGGTGCCCCAATTTTCGACGTGGGGGCGATGATTGCGGACGCTGGTGAAATTGGGTTTGAGGACGATACGGTGGGAAACGGGGATTGCGCATGGTCCGTCGGCGGGGACGAAGACCTCGCGGGCGAAGGCAATGCCCTCGCGGAGCTTGGCGGCCTCATCCATCTTCTGCGGCACCTTGGTGCGCTTGATGAAGATGGCCTTGGGATTGGCTTCCACGAAGGGATGGACGGCGAAGTGCGATTTGGGAAGGCGGGGAGCGGGCATGGCCAGCCCATCGAGTCCCGTGAGGGCGGCCGAGGCGGCCCCTAAGAAATGCCGGCGCGAAATGTCCATAGCCTCAAAATCCTCTCTTCATTCTGAACATGCTGGGGGCGAGGCCCCGGCCTGTGCAGGCGTATAACTGGATCTTACTTCAGAAAGCGGATCGCCGCCACGACGGCCAGGGATGGGAGGAAGACCTCGGTCATGGCGCCGCGCTTGTAGATCTTCAGATCGGCGGGTTCGGCTTCGGGGCGGAGCAACGTGGCTTTGGCGAACAAACCCTGCACGCGCACCTGCACATCCTGGTCGACCTTTGAGCCGTAGTTGAGGGCGATGACGAGGGTTTCGGAGGGGGACGTGCCTTCGGTGGCCACGGGGATGGCGGCGCCTGCGTTCCAGATGCGTGTGGCGCGGCGGCGGTAGGTGGCGACGTCGATCACGTCCAAGGCATACTCGCTGGGGTCGAGCACGGGTTCGCGATAGGCGAGCACCTGGCCCTTGCCGAGCGAGTAGAAATCGCGATCCGATTCGGGTTTCACCTTTTTCCAGGTGTCGCCGGGTTTGGCATCGATGATGACAGTTGCGCCGGCGCGGGCGTGATCGAGCAAAGCCGGTGTCGTTTCCTTTAGGCCGGCGGCGGAGACGACGAGGATGCGGGGATCGGGTTTGGGCAAGCTGCCGGCGGCAACGACGCGCGGGCTGCCACCGCGGCGGAAGAGCATGTTGGCGAACTCTTCGGTTTCATGCGATCCGTCGTGGACGGCGGTGACGATGGGGACGGGGGGGCGGCCGAACAGGGCGGCATTGGCATCGAACCACTGCGCGGTTTTGGCAAGGGTATTCCAGGCAGCGAGAGCCTTCGTATCGGCGGCCTTGAGGGCGTCCTTGAAGCGCTGATCGGGAGTGAGCACGGCATTGCCGCCGTTGGCGCGGGCATCGGCGAGCACGAGTTCGAGCGAATCGAAGGCGACCACCTGGCCTTCGCTCAACCCGGCCTTGGCATCGGGCTTGTAGTCGAGCAGCGCGGGCTGGTAGGGGTGCAGGGCGCGATGGCAGTGAATGCGAAAGCCATTGGCATTGACCCAGGGTTCGCGGCTGGCGCTGGCGACCTCGTCGGCGTCGCGACGCGATCCGGTGGCGCGGTTCACACCGGGCCAGAGCCCATCCTCAATGCGCTTGGGCAGTTCGGCTTCGTTCTTCAAGAGAACGGCGCGAGGCCCGAGTGCGCGCATCGCACCGGCCGGAGGCTCACCATCGCCCCAGCGCAGAATGAGAGACCGGACGGGATCAATTGCCATATCGGTTATACTCATGATGCTATGACATCCATGCTTCGCGCAAAGAGTCTGTTTCCCGCCGCCTTGTTGGTGGTTTCTTCCTTATCGGCAGCCGCTCCGCCACCGGCTGAAGTGCAGATCGCGGGCGCAGTGCAGGCTGCTCCGAAGGATCGCCGCGATGGGGCGGAAGTGCTGGGCTACTCGCCGGAAGGGAAACTGGTGACGTTGCGCAAAGGCACGAACGATCTGGTGTGCCTGGCGGACAATCCGAGCGTGGAGAACTTCGAGGTGGATTGTTATCACAAGGAGTTGGAGCCATTCATGGCTCGCGGACGGGAGTTGGCGGCGCAGGGCGTGAAAGGAATGGATCGCCACAAGATGCGCTGGAAGGAAGTGGACGACGGGAAGCTGGCGCTGCCCAAGCAACCGCGGATGCTGTACGTTCTGACGGGCAAAGGCTTCGATGCGGCGAGCGGGACAGTGACGGAGTCCTACCTTCGTTGGGTGGTGTATGTTCCATATGCGACTCCGGAATCGACGGGGCTTTCGACGAAATCGAGCAACGAACCGTGGCTGATGTATCCGGGTACGGCGGGCGCGCACATCATGATCAGTCCGCCGAAGAAGTAAGGCCCGAGGACGGGGCAGGCTTCAGCGGAGGACTTCGGCGATGACTCGTCCGTCGACGCCTTCGAACTTTACGCCGAGGATTTTGGCGATGGTGGGAGCGATATCGATGTTGCGCACGCGGTCGACGGTGACGCCCGGCTTCACGCCATAGCCCGAGGCGAGGAAGATGGCGTCGAGATCTTTGTCAGTGGACAAGTAGCCATGGGCTCCGCCTGGACTGGGACGGGTGACGACGGGGCCGCCATTGACACCGCCGCCGAAGGAATAGCCATTCTTGGCCGCGAGGAACAACTGCGACATCTGCTTGTCGTTGGAGGGATGGGGCAGGCCGTAGCTGGCGTACTCGTCCGGGGCGATGACGGCGGCGACTCCTTCGGCGCTTTGCAATGCCTGGCGAACAGCGGCCACATCGCTGGTGGCGGGGACATAGACAAGCGCCGATCCGCCTTCGGCCAACACATAGGCGCGCTTGTCCAAGCCCGCGGCGGCGAGCACGGCATTGCCTTGAATGGTCTTGGTGTAGGCTTTGAAGCCGTGGTCGGAAACGATGAGAATCGTGGTGCGTTTCTCCATACCGGCGGCACGGATGGCATCGAGCAGGCGCGCGACACAGGCATCGAGGAACGCCATGGCGGTATTGCCGGCGAGCGAGCGCGGTCCGTAGGAATGGTGCCCGCTATCGAGGCTGAGCAAGTGGAATAGCAGCAGGTTCGGCTTGTGGCGCTTGATGATATGTACGCCGGCATCGGTCCAGATCTGATCGCGCCACAAGATGTTTCCCTTGCCGAACTGCTGGATTTCATCGGCAGTGACGATGCCGGCGGCGATCATCTCCTGCTCGATTTTGCCTGCGGCATCGGGCACTTCGGGAAAGGGGAAGGTGATGGTCTTGGCTTTGTGGATGGCTACCCAATCGACTTGTGCGGTGGTGAGCCCGGACTTGTGCACGGCATCGTAGAGGGTGGGCACATGGACCATTTTTTCTTTGTCGATCCAAGGCTCGACTTTGACGGCGGCGGCAGCGCCCGTTTGCAGGATGCTGCCATTGGCCAAGACGCCGTGTTTGGCGGGTTCGACGCCGGTGACCATGGCGGTGTGATTGGGCCAGGTGACGGTGGGATTGACGGTGGTCATGGCTTTTGCCATGGCGCCCTCGCGCGCCAAACGCCGCAGGGTGGGGACGGGTAGCCGGGGGTCGTTCCAAGCGAAGGCGGGGAATCCATCCAGGCTGATGAGCACGACCATGCGGTCTTTGGGGGCGGTCTGGGCGAACAGGCCCGCGGCGAGCAGGGTCACGGCGGCAAGACGAAACATGCAATCTCCTCCCTGCCATGTTAACGAAAGAGAACTTCCGGGCGGATTTCGCGTATGTACTATGAAGCATATGGCAGATCTCCGTTACGCTTTTCGCGTTCTGGCGCGCACGCCGGTGGTAAGCCTGATCGTGGTGGCCTCGCTCGCATTGGGCATCGGGGCGAACACGGCCATGTTCTCCATCATTCATCAGGTGTTGCTGCGGGCGATGCCGGTGCAGGCTCCGGAAGAGCTGGTGTTTTTCTATCAGCCGGGTCCGGCGCAAGGGCGCACGTCGACCGACGATCGAGACATGCCCTCCTTCTCGCACCCGATGTTCCGCGATCTGCAGGAGCGGCAGTCGCCGTTCACCGGTTTGGCGGGATTCCGTAACGCATCGGCCAACCTGTCGTTTCAAGGCAGCGCCGTTCCCGGCTCCATCACGCTGGTGTCGGGCAATTACTTCGATGTGCTGGGACTGAAGCCGGCGATGGGGCGGCTGTTGAGCGCGGACGATGACAAGATCCCCGGGGCGCATAGCGTGGTGGTGCTGACGCATGGGTTCTGGACACGGCAAATGGGGGCGCGCGCGGATGCACTGAATCAAACGCTGATCGTGAACGGGCATCCGATGACGATTGTGGGTGTGGCTCCGGCGACGTTCCAAAGCGAGACGCCGGGGCGGGAAGTGGATGCCTATGTGCCGCTGCGGATGAAGAAGCAGATGACTCCGAACTGGGACGGGCTGGACAACCGCAAGGATTATTGGGTGAATATCGTGGGGCGGATGAGGGCGGGGTTGACGCTGCGGCAGGCCGAGGAAGCGATCAACGGGCCGTATCACGCGATGCTGGTGGAGGACGCGAAACTGCTGACCCAACCGTCGGCGCAGTTTCTGGAACGATGGCACAAGAAGCGGATTGTGCTGCGTCCGGCATCCGAAGGGCGCGGGGGCATGAAGCGCGAGGCGCGCATTCCGCTGATCCTGCTGACGGGGATTACGGGTTTCGTGCTGTTGATTGCCTGCGCCAATGCGGCGAATCTGCTGCTGGCGAAGGCTTCGGCGCGGCGCAAGGAACTGGCGATTCGACTTTCGATGGGCGCGACGCGCGGGCGGCTGGTGCGGCAGTTGCTGGCCGAGGCGTTCGTGCTCTCGGCGGCCGGCGGACTGCTGGGCATTGCAGTGGCGCAGTGGACCATGAACGCGACGCTGAGCTTCGTGCCACCGGACGCGGCGGCATTCGTTACGGCGGAGTTGCCGGCTCCGGTGCTGCTCTACTGCACGGCGGTTTCGCTATTGACAGGACTCGCGTTCGGACTGTATCCGGCATGGCAGGCGACGCGGGCACAGGTTGCGACGACGCTGAAAGACCAAGGGGCGAGCGTGGTGGGGGCGGCATCGGGAAAAACATTCCGGAGCTCTCTTGTTGTGGGGCAGGTAGCGCTCTCTTTGCTGCTGCTGTTTGCGGCGGCGCTGTTTTCGGTGAGCCTGGTGAAGCTGACGAATGTGGACCTGGGCCTGAATCCGGAGCGGCTGATCACGTTCAGCCTGCGGCCGGAGTTATCGAATTACAACGCGGCGCGCACGGTGGCGCTGTTCGAGCAATTGGAAGACAAGCTGTCGGCGACGCCGGGAGTGACAATGGTCGCGGGATCGATGGTGCCGATACTGGCCGGCAGCACGTGGAACACGAGCATCAGCGTGGAGGGATTTTCGCCGGCGGAGAAGGACGACATGCATGCTTCGTTCTCTGAAATCGGTCCGGCGTTCTTCGCGACGATGGGGACACCGCTGATCGGAGGGCGGGAGTTCACGCGCCGCGATTCGCTGGGAGCGCCGAAGACGGTGATTGTGAACGAGAGCTTCGTGAAGCGCTTTTTCAAGGGCGGGAACGCCATCGGACGGCATATCGGCAGGGACTCGGGGCCGAAGACGGTTCTCGATATGGAGATTGTAGGAGTGGTGAAGGACAGCCGCTACGACGATCTGTCGAGCGAGAACCGGCCGATTTTCTATACTCCGTATCGCCAGGATGAGCGGTTGGGTTCGATGCACTTTTATGTGCGCACGGGCATCGATCCGGAACAGTTCGCGGGGATTATCCGGCGGCAGATGGCGCAACTCGATCCCAATGTTCCGGTGGACAATCTGCTGACGATGCGGGCGCAGATCAACCAGTCGATTTTCGTCACGCGGCTGATCTCGACGTTCGCGGCGACGTTCGCGGCGCTGGCGACGCTGCTGGCGGCCATCGGGCTGTACGGAGTACTGGCCTACACGGTGGCACAGCGCACTCGGGAGATCGGTATCCGTATGGCGCTGGGCGCGGGCACCGCGGAGGTGCGCGGGCTGGTGCTGCGGGATGTGTTTCTGCTGCTGGGGATAGGCTTGGTGATCGGAGTGGCCGGGGCGTTGGCGGCGGGCAAGCTGTTCGAGTCGGTGATCTATGGGGTGAAGGCGAGTGACCCGCTGGTGCTGGGATTCACGATTGTGTTGCTGTCGCTGGTGGCGATGCTGGCGGGCGGCCTGCCGGCATGGCGGGCGACGAAGATCGATCCGATGGTGGCGCTGCGCTACGAATAACCGGCATGTCCTGCTAAGATGACAGTGTCCTCTTAGTTTGTCATGCTGATGATCTTCTTCGGACTCCTTCGGCTGAGCGCGCTGGCGGCGCATTCGGCCGGCGGCGAACTGTACGGCGCCGTGCGCGATGCGGCGAAGCTGCCGATTGCCGGGGCCGCGGTGGAATTGACGAGCGAGGCCACAGGGTTATCCGTCAGGCTGACCAGTTCGAGCAGCGGCGCATATCACTTCCTGGCTCTGCCCGCCGGTGAATACGGTCTCACGGCCGGGAGCGAGGGGTTCGCGACGGTACGGCGCTCCGGCATACGGCTAAGCGACGGCGGGCGCATCCGCCTGGATGTGGAACTCCCTGTGGGAGAGAGCGTCCAGACCATCGAAGTGGCGGCCACTTCGCAGCTCTTGCAGTCGTGGCGGGGAACAGTGGGCTTCGCCATCGAGCAATGGAGCGTGCCGGCGCTGCCGCTCGACGGGCGGAACTTTGTCGCGCTGACAGCGCTCTCTCCGGGGGTGAATCTTCCGGCGGGCAGCGTTCTGCCGCGCATCAACGGCGGGCGCCCGCGCGTGAGCGAGTACATTTACGACGGCATCAGCGTTCTTCAGCCGGAACCCGGGCAGGTAGCCTATTACCCGATCGTGGACTCCATCGAGGAACTGCGGATAGAGACCAACGGCCCTTCGGCGGAGTACGGCCGGTCGAACGGTGGGATCATCATCGTCCATCAGAAATCGGGGTCGAACAACTTGAACGGCACGCTGTTCGGGTTCTTTCGGCACGAAGCGCTGAACGCGCGCAATCTCTTTGCCACGGCGGCAGAGAAGCCGCGGTTCCGCCGCGATCAGTACGGCTTCGTTTTGGGCGGTCCGATTCGAAAGAACAAATCGTTTTTCTTCGCCGATTGGCAAGGGACGCGGCTGAACACGGGAGTGGTCCGGATCAGCACTGTGCCGGGCGAGGCGCAGAAGCGCGGCGTGTTTGGTGAGGCGGTGTTCGACCCTTTCACCACCACGCGAACGGGGAACAGTTATTCCCGATTGCCGTTTGCCGGGAACACGATTCCGGCGTCGCGCCTGGATCCTGCCGCGATCCTGGTTGCCAGCCGTTATCCCGCGCCGACATCCGCGGGCAGGGCGAACAACTACACGCGCCGGGGCCGCGACAGCACGGCGCAAGACCAATTCGACCTGCGCTTCGACCGGTACTGGAATGCGCGGCATAAGGTCTTCACGCGATATGCGTACCTGCGCGACGACTCGGTCCCCGCCACACCGCTTGCCGACGGCAGCGGCACGTTCTCGGCGCCTTATCTTGGGCACACACTCACACGCGCCGACAGCCTCTCCGCCGAGCATACGGCGACGCTGACGCCGGCGGCGGTGAATCAGCTACGGTTGGGATTCACGCGGCGCGGATTCCGCCGCAGTTCCCTGGCGACGGGGCGGCCGGCAACGGCGGTTGCCATGATTCCGAATAGTCCGCTGACCTCGTTCTCCGATGTCGTGCCGACCTTCGATATTGCGGGATTGCAGCAACTGGGTCCTCCGGCCATTTGCAAAGCGGAGTTCACGACATCGGTCTCAGAGATCGCGGACACGTTTTCGGCGATCGGTGGAAGGCACAGTCTAAAGGCAGGGGGGGATGTGCGCGTGCAGCGGCTTGACGTTCTGCAGCCGGCCAACCCAACGGGCAATTTTCAATTCACCAGCGTGTTCACGGCGGCGCTGACAGCGGGCGGCACGCCGGTGGCAGGAACGGGGAACAGTTTTGCCTCTTTTCTGGCGGGGCCTGTCACGCGCTTTACGATCGACGCTCAAAGGGAGAGTCTGGGGCCTCGCGCGACGATCGGCGAAGCGTTTCTGCAAGACGATTGGCGCGCCACCGGCCACCTGACACTGAACCTGGGGGTACGGTACACGCTGAATTTTCCCTCGACAGTCGCGGGGGATCGCGGGGCTGTGTTCGATCTCGGCCGACAGCAACTGCGCTACCTCGGCCGGGACGGCTTCCCGCGCGCGGCGCGAGATCTCGAGGGCGCGAATTTCGCTCCGCGGATCGGCGTTGCTTACCGGCTCACGCATTCCTCCGCGATGCGCGCGGCCTACGGCCTGACGTGGATTGAACAAGCGGGCATCACGACGCCCTTTACGACGCCGCTGTTTCCATTTATTCAGACGCTGACCCAGCAAACGCCGGACAATCTCACGCCCGCGTTCTATCTATCGGAAGGGCCGGCGGTGGCGCCGCGGCCGCTGACTCCCGATGCCGGGCTGGGGCAGGGAGTTTTCGCGGTGCAACGCGACAACGGCAGCGGGTACGCGCAGCAATGGAATTTCAGCCTGCAAAAGACGCTGGGAGGGAGTTGGAGCGTGGAGGGCGGATACCTGGGCTCAAAACTGACGCGGCTTGGGGCTCCGGACGTGAATCTGAACCAGCTCACAGTGGCGCAACTCGCGGCGCGGACGCCGATATCGCAGCGGCCTTATCCGCGCTTCCAAACGGTTGCGCTGTACCGCAACAACACGGGCCATTCGACGTACCATTCCTTCCAATCGCGGGTGGAGAAGCGTTTTTCGCGGGGGCTGACGTTTACCGCCGCTTACACTTTCTCGCGCTTGATCGACGATGCGGGCGCAGTTTTCGATGCGGCGGTGCTCACCGGGCCGGCAGCGGCGTTTCAGGCCGCCGACAGCTTCAACAAGCGTCTGGAGAAGGACGTATCCACGGGGAACATGCCGCACATCGTATCCTCGGGTTTCGTCTACGAATTCCGCAGATCGTGGCAGATCGCGGGGATTCTCCGCGCACAATCGGGGGCTCCGCTTGCGGTGACGCAAGCGGCGAATCCGAACGCCTTCGCCGGTTTCGGCATTCAGCGCCCGAACCGCATCGCGGACCCGCGCCTGCCATCGGCCGAACGCACCACGGGCCGCTACTTCGACACGGCGGCCTTCGGCGAGGCGCCGCAATTCACCATCGGGAATTCCTCGCGCAATCCTGTGTCCGGGCCGGGCTATCGGACGGCCGATTTGACGGTGGGGAAGTGGTTCGCGGCGGGCGAGCGGCTGCGCATAGAGTTACGCGCCGAGGCGTTCAACATCTTCAACACTCCGCCGCTGGGCAATCCGAACGGGAGTTTCGGCCATCCCGCATTCGGGGCCATCACGACGGCGCTCGATCCGCGTGTCGCCGAATTGGTGGTCAAGGTACGGTTCTGACCGGTGCTATGCTCGCTTGCAGTGCCCAAACCCGCCGTTGAGAACCGCCTCGCCGCGATGCGCAAGACGCGAGGCATCGGAGCGTCCGATCTGGCCCGCCGCGTGGGGGTTAGCCGTCAGACCATCTACGCGATCGAAGCGGGAACGTTCATCCCCAACACGGAAGTAGCGCTGCTGCTGGCAAGGGAACTGGAGGCGCCGATCGGCGAGTTGTTCGCACTCCAAGCCTCCGCCCCGGCTCCGGAGACGCTATCGGCGGAGTTACTGAGCGCGTCGCCGGCGGGGAAGGGCCAATCGGTGCGGATTGCGCAGATCGGGTCGCGCTGGATGAGTGTGCCGGTTCCCGTCACGCCGTTTTTCATGCCTGAAGCGGACGGGATTCTGCAGGAAGCGCCGGTGAATGGCAGGCAGGCGGCACTGATGGTGTTCGCCAAGGAAGAAGCGTCGCATCACCGGCTGCTGCTGGCGGGCTGCGACCCTGCCACCAGCCTGCTGGCGAACATGGCGGAGCGGGCCAGCGGAATCGAAATCATCTCCGCCGCCGCTTCGAGCAAGCTCGCTTTGGGGTGGTTGAAAGAAGGCAAAGTGCACATCGCCGGGTCGCATCTGGAAGACCGCCAATCGGGGGAGTTCAATCTTCCGCAGGTGCGGCGCCAGTTTGCCGGGGAAGAGATGCTGGCAGTGACCTTTGCGCATTGGGAGGAGGGATTCGTGGTAGCGCCCGGCAATCCGAAGGGCATTGCGAAGGCCGAACACCTTGCGCGCAAGAACACGCGCTTCGTGAATCGGGAAACGGGATCGGGCATTCGCTCGCTGGCGGACCGGCTGCTGGCCGATGCGGGAATCCCGGCGGAGAAGGTGCAAGGCTACGAACGAATCGCCTTCGGGCATCTGCCGGCGGCGTTCCAGGTTCTTTCGGGGGATGCCGATGTCTGTCTTGCGACGCGCTCGGCAGCGCGCACGTTCGGGCTCGATTTCATTGCGCTGCACAGCGCGCGGTACGACTTCATCCTGCGCAGGCGGAGCGCGGATCTGCCCAGCGTGAAGGCACTGCTCGATCTGTTGCAGCTTGCGACGTTGCGCCGCAAGCTGGAATATCTGGCGGGCTACGACACCAGGCACACGGGCGAACGGCGCGCAATTTAACGCGGGAAGAATAATCGCCCGGAATTGCGGGCGAGGATCCACTCTTTGTCTTCGTCGCCGAGAAATGGCAATCCGCCGCGGACGAGTTCGACGGAATCGCGGTAGCGATGGGGGGCGCGCGCCTGATAGGGAGCATCGCTTCCCCAGAGGAGGCGGCGCGGGCCGTAGGTTTCGAACACCTGGCGGATCATGGGCGCGAGGTCGGTGTAGGGCGCCTGCTTTTTGCCCAGGGCGTAGAAGGCCGACACCTTGACGTGGACTCGGGGATACTTGGCCAAGGCGCAGAGAGCGCGGACCTCGGAATCGAGGATGGAGCCGGTGGCTCCGACGCGGGCGAAATGATCGAGCGCGACGAGGGTGCGCGGGTGGCGTTGACACATGTCCGCAACCCAGGGTAAGGCATCGGGATTAATGAGCGGGCAGACGACCATGTTTTTCTGGGCGGCGATGGTCCACAGACTGCGCATGCCCTGCCAATCGACCCAGGGCTGGTCTTTGCGGGCATGAATACGAAAGCCGCGCACGCCTTGAGCGTAGAGAGCGGTTACGGTTTGGGGCAGGCCGGCGGCATCGGCGTCGACGATGGCTACGGCGGAGAAGACGCCGGGATGGGCTTTGAGGGCGGCGAGCATGTAGGAATTGTCGAACTTGGCCCCGCCGGGCTGGATGATCACGGTACGGCTGACTCCGGATGGGCGGGAGATCGCCAAGTGCTGTTCGGCGGTGTAGTCGGGGAAGACGTGAATGTGGCAATCGGTGGTCAACATGGGGATTTTTATCATGACACCGTTGGGAAGGGATGAACACGGATGGGGGTTGGCGGAGGATGGGCCAAGGATGAATGGGATGAACACGGATGGGGCGGGATTGCTGCGCAGCGGGCGTCATAAACTGGGGAGAGTTCCATGGTCACGCATCTGCTGCTGCTGCTCTCGCCTCTCGCCGCGCTGGAACGGCCCGGCGTCGAGTACAAGGTTTTTCAGTTCCCCGCCGATCAAATTCCGAGCATCGACGGGCGGGCGGGCGACTGGGCGCAAGTGCCGGCGGACTACGCCATCGGGATCGACCAGTTGAAGGAGACGGTAAAAGGACTGAACTTCAAGGTTGATCAGAAAGACCTGGACGTGACGGTCAAAGTGGGGTGGGTGAAGGGTCTGAACCGCCTCTACTTTCTGTACGAAGCCTACGACGACTATTGGGATTTCCGGCGCACCGACCGGCATAACGATATTTTCGAACTGGTTGTGGATGGGGACCTGTCGGGGGGCCCGCTGATCGCCAGTCTGCATCCGAACGCGGGCATTGACAAGGGCGACGCGTTTTTTCAGTTCCACGGAGTTCATGCGCAGAACTACCATATTTTCACTCCCGCGCCCGACCGCGACTGGGCGTTTGTTTGGGGAGCGCAGCCGTGGATCAAACACCTGCCATACGCCAACGCCGCCTACCGGTACAACTTCCGGCATGGAGAACCGGGCAAGCTGACACTGGAGTTCTTCATCACTCCGTTCGACTACGCGCCCTACGATGGGCCATCGCGCGCCGTTGAATCGAAGCTGAGCGAGAACAAGGTCATCGGGATGTCGTGGGCCGTTCTCGATTACGACGACGCCGATGCGAAAGACTACGACGGTTTCTGGAACTTATCGCACAAGACCACGATGTTCGGCAACGCGAGCGATCTGGTGGCGTTCCGGCTGATGCCGGTGGAAGCGGCGCTGCGCAAGCCGCTGCAGGCGGGCTGGACGCACAAGATCGTGAGCATGGAACGGAGGGTAGTGGCGTTCCAGGATGAGTCGGAGGGGGCGCGCACGCGCTGGCTTTGGAGCTTCGGCGACGGGACGACCTCCAGCGAACAACATCCCCAACACACGTACCAAAAGGCGGGCGAATACATCGTGACGCTGGAAGTGGAAGGACCTTCGGGCGTGTCGAGGTGGACGAAGGTCCGCGACCTGGTGCTGCGGTGATAGCATAAATCGCATGTGCCCCCGAGCCTGGTCCCGCCGCGCGTTTCTCGCCGCCCCGGCCGCCGCGCGTCTTGCCGCCGCCGTTCCGCCGGTGAAGGAGATCCGCCGTGGAGGCATGATCTACCGGCAACTGGGAAACACCGATCTGCAGGTTTCGCTGCTGTCGTTCGGCTCTCACACCGATCCGCGGTACAAGAAGAAGGCCGAGCACGGCAATGTGCTCGAAGAGGAAGGCCAGCAGCGCCGCGACCGCCTCATTGCGAAGGCGCTGGACCGCGGCGTGAACATGATCGACACCTACGAAAGCGAGGGCCAGTGGAAGCCGGTGGCCGATCTGATCCGGGCGCGGCGCAACAAGGTTCTGGTGTCGCTGTGCCGGCAGTTCCCGATGTTTGTGGGGGAGAACATCGACCGCGCGGCGCGGCTGTACGGCCACGTAGATCTGTACCGGATCTACCTGGGCGAAGGCGAGACGGTGGACGGAAAAGCTCTGGCCGATTGGGACGTGTTGCGGCGGGCGAAAGAGCAAGGCAAGGTGCGCGCCATCGGCATATCCACGCACGATGAGCGGATCATGCGAAGCGCGCTGCGCGATTTGGAAGGCATGGATTACGTGATGTTTCCTTACAACTTCATCCATGCGCGGGCCGATTACGCGCAGTTTCTGCCGGAGGCGATCGAGCGCGGAGTAGGGCTGATTGCCATTAAGCCGTTGGCCGCGGGATCGATTGTGAGGCTGGATCCGAGCGCTCCGCAGAACACACGTCCGGAGCGCGATTTCGTGCAGCTTTATCATGCCAAGTACCGCCCGCTGCTGCCTTCGGTGGTGGCCGATCTGACGAAGTCGCTGAAGCGGCTGCCGGATGAATCGCTGTGCCAGGCGGCGCTTCGTTTTGTTTATTCGAAGCCTTTCTTTACGTCGGCGATGCCGGGGATGTTCGAGGAATCGACGCTCGAAGACAACTACTCGGGACTGAGCCGGCATCTGGAATTGAGCCGCGACGAACAGGCCGCCCTCGACGCCGCTTCGACGGTGGCGGCGGCCACGGCAAGCACATGGCTCCCGAAACATTACCGCTGGCTGGACGCCCATTGGCGCTGCTGATTTTTCTCCTTTTCGTCACCGGGGCCGCGGGGCAACAGACCGCGTTGCAACAGGCGGGGGTGTGTTCGCGGTGCCATGTGGCGCAGGTGCTGGAGTGGTCGGCGTCGCGGCATACAGCGGCGGGCGTTGCCTGCCAGAACTGCCATGGGGCGAGTGCGGGGCATGTGGCGAATGAGCGCAATCAGGTTCGTCCCGATACGCTGCCGCAGGGCGGGGCGATCGGGCCTTTTTGTTCCACCTGTCACAAGGCGGGTTGCCCGAAGACGAAGCGGACGGCCGATTGCCAGACATGCCATCACGTACACGCGCTGTCGGATCCGAACGACAAGCGCATGCGCCCGGCCGAATCCCCGGAGGCGGCCACATACGGCGAATACCGGCGGCAGATGGAACGAGGGGAATCGCATGTGGCGCGAGGCGAATGGAGGCAGGCCCGCGGGGCGTTCGAGGCGGCGCTGAAACTGCGGCCGGCCGATGTGCGGGCGGGAGCGCGGAAGCGGATGACGGAGCGGCGGCTCAATCCCGCCATTCCGGGATTTGCCGTCGTGGGGAACGAGTTCGATCCTGTTTCCGGTCTTCCGATGCAGGTGCGGGTGGAAGGTCTCGGGATCGAGATGCGGCTGATGCCCGGCGCGGATTTCGATATGGGGACGGAACGATTCGCTAACGCGCAGCCGGTGCACACGGTTCGTATTGAGCCTTATTACATCGCCACGCACGAGGTTTCGCAGCAAGTCTGGACGGAGTTGGTTGAGGAGAATCCGAGCCTGCACAAGGGTCCGGCGCTTCCCGTTCACAACATTTCCTGGAACGACGCGCAGGAGTTTCTGGCGCGGCTGAACGCGCGGGTCAAAGGAGGAGGCTTCCGGCTTCCGACGGAGGCGGAATGGGAACTGGCGGCAGAGGGCACAACGGCCGATGGGGAGAACTCGTGGCACCGGGGCAACACGGCGGCGCCGCCGGCGGCGGGCAAATTTCACGAATCGAACGCCTACTCTCCGCAGCCGGGCGGCACGAAGCGGCCGAACAGGAGGGGCCTGTACGATGTGACGGGCAACGTGGCGGAATGGTGTTCCTCGCTGTACGCGCCGTATCCGTACAATGCCAAGGATGGCCGCGAGAGTGCGCAGGGTGCGGGGTTGCGCACCGTGCGCGGCGGCGGGTACGCCGACTCTCTGGCGGACCTGGACCCGGCAGCCCGCCATTCGGCGCGGGCCGGGGCGCGCATTCCTTGGAACGGGATGCGGCTGGTCCGCAATCCGTAGGCCCCGCGTTGGGGCTACGGCTCCACTACGATCTTGCCAGTCATGCTGGGGTGGATCGTGCAGCGGAAGTTGAACTCCATGGGTGCGTCGAACTTCATGGTGAAGCTGCTGCCGCTTTTGACTCGGCCGGTATCGCCGCCACCGGGATTGATGTCGGTGACGGTGTGTTCGGTGACGTCGTCGTTATAGAAGGTCACGAAACTTCCGGCCTTGACGCGCAGTTCGCCGGGGACGAAGCGGTAGTTCTGGATGAGGGCGGTGGGGACAGCGCCGCTGCCGCCATGGAAGCGGAGCCCGTGGCGCATGACCCAATCCTTACCCTGGCCGGCCTGCAGGTGGCAGATGGCGCAGCTAGCCGTGTTCTGGGGAGGCGTCTGGTGTGTGCCGTCGGGGCGGTAGGCCACGTATTCCCACTCGCCGTTACGGTTGGGGCCGTATTCGACACCGAAGCCCTTTTCCTTGCGCATCACGAAGAGGGTTGGGGTGGCGGCGGGGTCCTTCTGATAACGGCCATCCTTGTCCAGGACGGGGACGCCGGCGGCGTCGCGGATGGCGGCCCAAGTCTCCATGACGAGTACCGAGCCGTAGGGGTATTCATGCTGCTGGTCGGCGGTGACGGTGAAGACTGGGGGATTGGCGTAGATGGTGCGCACCTGGCGCGTGTCGGGGCGGTCGAAGACGTAGAGGACGCCCCAGTTTTTGTAGTCGGCGGGGAAGCCGACACGGTCCACTGTGGGCGCGGGCGGGGCCTGGCCCTGTCCCACCATCGTGGCGGCAAGCCACACGATCGCACTAACCATTCGTTGGGTTCGCATAGCCCTTTTCCATAGCAACCCGAAGCGGCTGGACTCAATAGATTGCGCCTCACATCTTCCTGACGGTGTAATCTATTGCAAAAAAGAGCGTTATAAGGAGGTCTCACCAGCCGGAAACGACGAACAGTTCGGCCAGGATGCGGCGGTAGGAGTAGACATAGGTGCCGGCGGCGGGGGCGAGGGCGACTCCGGTGACTCCGGTGACGCCCATGGAGTCGGCGGGAGACAACTGCTTCCAGGGCAGGCGGCGTCCGGAATCCAGGTCGAGCCGCGAGAGGCGGGCGGGCAATTCGGTGTAGCTGCGCAGGTGTTGAACGAACAACCAGCGGCCGTCGCGGCTCCAGCCCATGGGGGCGAGGGGCTCGTCTTCGGCGAGGACGCGCGAGGCGCCATCGGCGTCAAACAGGGTGAGCTTCCCTTCGGCCGTGAGTACGGCGAAGCGGCCTTCGAGGGGACCTATGGCCACGTTGCGGACCATAATTTCTCCGGAAAGGGGCCGCGGCTTCGAGGCGCCGTCGAGGGCGATGAGGTAGAGGCGGAGTGCCTTGCCGGGTTCCGCGGCGAGGCTGAGGATGCGCTTTCCGCCGGGGAACATTCTTGCCCACTGGTGTTCGAGGCCGGTGGCGGGAAGGGTGCGCGCTTCCCCGCCCCGGAGCGAATGGAGGCGGAAGGTTTTGCGGTCGGGGCTGAGAATGAGGACAGCGTCGCCGGCGGGAGTGAAGGCCATGGCGCGCCCATCGCCGATGCGGGCGGCCGAGCGAGTCCGAAGATCCTGGACGTAGACGACGGGGCGGTCGCCGGCGCCTTCGCCGCTTTCGTCGAAGAGGACGAGGTTTCCATCGGAGGAGATCTCCTGGACGCGGGACCAATCGAGCCAGGAGAAGGACTCCTCGTGCGCGCCGCGGATGCTGCCGGCCATTTCCAGGCGGCGGGAGTCGCGGGTGATGAGGACGCGGCCTTCGGGAGAGATGTCGCGGAGGGACATCATGCCGGGGGCTTGGGCGACGGTACGCAGGCGGGCGGAGAGGGTGGCGGCATGGAGTCCGCGCATGGCTCCGCGGCGGGCGGCGGTGAACCAGACTTCATTCGAATCGGGATGCCAGGCGAGGCCGCCGGCGTTGGCCCAACCATCGGAGAGCGTCTCTACCTGGCCGCCGGGTCGCACGACCTTCACCGAGCCGGCATCCTCATGGCGGACGGGATGGTCAATGAAGGCGACGGAGCCATCTTTGGGCGAGACGCGCATGTGGCTGACCCATCCGGAGGTACGATAGAGGACTTTGCCGGTGGGGAATTCGACTTGATTCGATCCTTTGACCGCGCGCACGACGGCGAGTTGGCGCCCGTCGGGGGAGAAATCCGCCGACATGATATTGCGGTCCAATTCGAGCGGGCTGCCACCGTTCATCGGGGCTCGCCAGAGCGTTCCACCGGCGATGTTCATGGTGCCGGGGAAGCTGAGGAGGGCCAGTTCGCCGCGGCTGGAGACGGAGGCGAGCATCATGCCTTCGAAGCCGAGGGGGCGCGACTCGGGGCTGACGGCATTGGTCAGGAACAACTGGCGGGGGTTGTTCTCCCACTGCGCG
>JAEUQG010000415.1 GCA_016789755.1 Bryobacterales bacterium | reverse complement strand
GACGGAGCCAATGCGCAGAGAGCAGCAAAGAAGTGCGGCAAGGGCCGTGGAAAAGCCGGGCCCGTGGAAGCCGTGGAAAACCAAAAGACGGTTTCCCCCCGCTCCCCCCGCCCCGTGGGAATACCGCAAAGCAGGGATTCCCAAATTCCCACCGCCCCCGCTGCAGCTTCCCGATATCCCAAAAAGAAAAAACGCAAACCACCATCGGCAAGCCGAAGAGGAACTGCGAACCAAATAACCTGAACCGGACAGATCGTGTGTGAATAAAAGCGGACAGATTGACAAACTACGAACAGGGGTGCGCTTCGGGTCTTCGGGTCTATTGCAGAGGCCCATACCGTGCGGAGGCGTCCGTACGATGGCGTACGATTGCAGGTTGCATATAATCATGTGGGTATTTACGAAATGCGCCGCCTCGTTCTTTCTCTTCTTCTCACTGTTGTGTCCGCCGCCGGGCAACAAAGCTCCGCCGATGAGGTATCGCGCAGGCTGGATCTCGCCTTCTGGGAATCCGTGAAGGACAGTAACAATCCCTCGCTATACGAGGCGTATCTGGAGAAGTTCCCGGCGGGCACCTTCGTGGCCATCGCCAAGAGCCGGTTGCAGGAACTGGCGGGCAAACCAGCGACGGATAGTGGAGCGAAGGCCAAGGCACAGGCAAAGGAAACAGCGCCTGCGGCAGAAGAATTGGACGCAAACGGGCTTTTTCTCAAGATGCAGGCCGCTGTGGGCGGTGCGGGCCAGTTGCTGGCCGTGCGGAACTATCACAAGGTGGAACGATTCAAAGTGGCCAGTTTCTGGGGCGATTCCCGGAGCGCTCCTACGGAGAAGACGACGTGGTGTGCGGCGGGGCCGATTCTGAGGGAAAGAGGTACGAACAAAGACTTTTTCGACGGCAAGGACATGGGGTGGAGGAAGCAAGGCAGCCGCTACTTCAAGAAGAGCGATGCAAATCTGCAGGCAAACCGTCGCGCGCTGTATTACGAGTGGTTCAATCTCATGCTTGCCGACCGGGTGGCAGGAACTGTCTTCACTCTGGTTGGTCCTTATCGCCTGCAAATCGCCGGCGCGGAGGGACAGCGCGCGGTTTTTGAAATCGATCCGGCTACGTTCTTGCCGCACAAGCGAGTTGTGGAGCGGGCCGGAAGGGACGCCGTGGATGTGCCCGTCGGCGTCGTCTATGGGAACTGGAGAACCGTCAATGGAATCAAGTTGCCGTTTCGATTGACGGCCGAGTTGGAGACCATGAAGGAAGAACTGACGGTGGAGAAGTGGGAACTGAACTCGAACGTGGATTGCGGCAAGTTGGGGAGTTTGCCTCAGGGTGTAGTGCCCGGTCCGGCGCCGGCAGTGGTAGAAAGCAAGAAGAACACGATGGAACCGATACGGGAAGAGCCGTCGGATTCCGACACCAGTGCCGAGGGTGTAGCGATGTTGCGGCGTGTACAAGAGGCGCTGGGCGGGGCGGGCCGGTTGATGTCGGTGGTGGACTTTCAGCGGGAATTCCGGTCGGCAGGGGAAGGGCGGAAGGGGCCAAAGTCCACCGACTACTGGTGTGTGACGGGTGAACAATTACAGAAGGTCGCGCTGCCATTCATGGCCGACATGGTGACCTTCTACGATGGGCGCAACGCCGGATGGGTTCGCCGCGGCGGAAAGCGCGCCCCGATGCCTGCGGCCGTTGTGGAGGAGTCGCAACGAGCTGCTTTCGACTATGACTTCTTTCATCTCGTGTTGTCCGACCGCAAGCCGGGACGAATGGTGACGAAGGCCGGTCCTGCGGCGATTCGAGTCAGTGAGACAGGCGGCAGTGAGGCCGTAATTGAGGTGGACCCGGCGACGTATCTCCCACGGCGAAAAGTCAGCCGGTTTTTCGGGTCGAACAAAGTCTCGGCGCCGGTGGAAGAGCATTTCTCGGACTGGAGGGAGGTGAACGGGATCAAACTTCCTTTTCGACTAGAGGGGTTTCGGCGTGGATCGAAGTATCGCGAGGTGCGGGTGGAAACGTGGAAGATCAATGTGGGTTTGAAGTGCGGCGAACTAGGGAGGCTGGAATAGTCTAGGGCGGGCTTTCCCAGCGGATGCGCAAGGCCGGCACGACGGTCTCCAAGGACTGAAGCTTGAGCTTCCTCCATCCATTGCTCTGCGACGGTGCTTCGACGACGGTTACGGTTGCCGGCCGGATCTCCGTGATGCGGATGGGAACGCCGGGCATCAGCGTTCCGCTGAGAACGCCGGCGGAGGCGACGGGACCGTCGATGGTTAGCGTGGCGCGAGGGGGGAGCGGGCCGCGCCATTCGAGGTAGCCGGAAATGCGCCTGGCCTCAGTCGATTTCGAGACCGGAGGCGGTGAGACCGGCGTTGGCGCAGGCAGGGCGAACTGAGTGAAACCGGGGATGGGCGCTTGGGCAGTTGCGCTTGGTCCGTGTTGCAGTTGTGGGGGATCCGGCTCCGCTGCCGTGGAACGCTCCACAACTCGGGTGGGGAGCGGCTGGAACGTTCGTGACTGCTTCTTGTTCTTCGCTTCCGGCTTTGGGGAAGGCGCCGTGTTCGTGGGGACTTGCTCGGGTTGTTTCCGCTCCACGATAGCTTTGGGGATGGCTGCCACGGTTCGCCCTCCGGGCAAACTCGAGGTCGAGCGGGACGACCAATACCAGGCGGCCGGCATAGCGCCGGCGGCCATAACAGCGGCGATCCAGCGCAGCCTGAGGGGACGCGGTGGAGCTTCGGCGGGGCGGGTCTCCGGCTCCATGGCGGACCGTAGCGCCGAAACGAGTTCGGTGCAGGATTCGTAGCGCTGTTCGGGCGTCTTTGCCAGGCTGCGGAGCAGCGGGCTCGCCAATCGCGGGTTGGCGGCGGGAATGCTAGGCGGGCTGCTAGTGATATGGTAGAGCACCTGGATGTCGGTCTCGCCCTTGAAGGGCCACTCCCCGGTGAGGAGGCGGCACGCCACGACGGCGAGCGCGAATTGATCGCCGCGCCCATCCACGGGCTTACCTATAATCTGCTCCGGTGACATGTAGGACGGTGTTCCGGCGATGGAATGAGTGGAATTGGTGTGGGTGCTGGAGCGCCTGGCGATTCCGAAATCGGCCAGTTTCAGAACGTTATCCTCACTCAGGATGAAGTTCGCCGGCTTCACATCGCGATGCACGACGCCTCTGGCATGTGCGTAGTCCAAAGCCGACGCTGCCTGTTCCAGGATGCGCAAGGCATCCGTCGCGCAGAGCGTAGATTGGCGGAGCAGCGTTTCCAGGTTCTTGCCGTGGACGAATTCCATCACCAGGCAGAGGTTGCCCTCATGCTCCAACAGATGGTGGACGGTGACGATGTTCGGATGAAGGAGGCCTCCGGCGGCGCGGCCTTCCTTGAGCATCCTTCCCTTGAGAGAATCGCGATCCTGACTGGATCCTACGCCTTCGAGCAAAATGAGCTTGATTGCGACCTCGCGATGCATGGCGGTATCCCAGGCGCGGTAGACGACTCCCATTCCGCCGCGTCCGAGTTCCTCGCGTAGCTCGTAAGTGCCGATCCTATCCATAGACCAACCGATTATGACCCAACCGGCTGTGGGCTGTCAGGAGGGGCTTCTTCATGGCCGCGTAACGCGGGCGGGAAAGCGGTTGAAGGTCACGGCCCAAACATGCTCAAATAAGAGTTACACCTTCCCAGAGGAGCAACCGACCTTGGATCATGCTTTGCTCGCCCTGGAGGACGGAACCGTCTTCGAGGGCAGGGCCTTTGGTGCGCGCCAACAGCGCTTCGGAGAGGTAGTCTTTAATACCTCTCTCACTGGCTATCAGGAAGTATTCACCGATCCATCCTATACGGGGCAAATCGTCACCCTGACCAATCCGGAAATCGGCAATTATGGAACCAACGGCGCGGACTGCGAATCGGCCCGTCCTTATATTGAAGGGCTGGTTGTGCGGGAGTTCGCCGAAGTGGCGTCGAACTGGCGCAGCGAGGAATCGGCGAACGAGTTTCTGAAGCGGCATGGGATACCCGTGATCGCCGAAGTGGACACTCGAAAGCTGGTTCGCAAGTTGCGAATGGGCGGCGTGCTGCGGGGCGTGATTGCGGCCGGCGATGAGAACCCGCAGGAATTGATCGAACGTGCGCGGCGGTCGCCGTCAATGGCAGGGTTGGATCTGGCGACGAAGGTCACGACCGGCGCGTCCTACGAGTGGGACGAAGCCGTGGCGCCCTGTTCGCCGAGCGAGCGGATTGGGGCTCGTGCCGCAGGTCAGTATCATGTGGTGGCTTACGATTTCGGCATCAAGCGCAACATCCTGCGGCGGTTGACGCACGCCGGGTGCCGCGTGACCGTGGTGCCCGCAGGCACTGCAGCGGACGATGTGCTGGCGCGAAAGCCCGACGGGGTGTTCTTGTCGAACGGGCCGGGCGATCCGGAGCCGCTGGAATTTCAAGCGGCGCAAGTACGGAAACTGATCGGCAAGACTCCGGTCTTCGGCATTTGCCTGGGCCACCAGATTCTCGGGTTGGCGATGGGCGCCAAGACGTTCAAGCTGAAGTTCGGCCATCGCGGCGGGAATCACCCCGTCTTGAACCGCCTCACCAACAAAGTTGAGATCACATCGCAGAATCACGGCTTCGCGGTGGACGCCGATTCGCTGAAAGACAGCGAAGTAGAGCTGACGCACATCAATCTGAACGACGATACGGTGGAGGGCTTGCGCCATCGCAGCCACCCGGTGTTCTGCGTGCAGTATCATCCGGAAGCCGCGCCGGGGCCGCACGATTCGCACTATCTGTTTCAGGACTTCATTAATTTAATGCAGGATGCAAGAAGGTCATAACCAGGGATGCCCAGACGCAACGACATCCACAAAATCCTCATCGTAGGGTCCGGCCCGATCGTCATCGGGCAGGCATGCGAGTTCGATTATTCCGGCACGCAAGCCTGCAAGGCGCTGCGCGCCGACGGCTACAAAGTGGTGCTCATCAATTCCAATCCGGCCACGATCATGACCGATCCCAACTTGGCCGATTGCACCTACGTGGAGCCGCTCAGCATCGCCTATGCGGAGGAAGTAATCCGCAAGGAACGGCCCGATGCGCTGCTGTCGACGGTGGGCGGGCAGACGGGGTTGAACCTGTCGGTGGCGCTGGCCGAGGCGGGGATTCTGGACAAGTACAACGTTGAATTGATCGGGGCGAAGATCGATTCGATCAAGAAAGCGGAAGACCGGCTGCTCTTCAAAGACGCGATGCGTTCCATCGGGCTCGAGACGCCGCAATCGCAGCTTTGTACCAACGTCGACGCCGGCTTGGCGTTCGCCGCCAAGTACGGTTATCCACTCATTCTGCGGCCGTCGTTTACCCTCGGCGGCACGGGTGGAGGCATTGCCTACAACCGCGAAGATCTGCTCGATATTCTGGAGCGCGGGTTGGACCTTTCGCCGGTGCACGAAGTCCTCATTGAGGAAAGCGTGCTCGGTTGGAAAGAGTATGAGCTGGAGGTGATGCGCGACCTGGCCGACAATGCCATCATCATCTGCTCCATCGAGAATTTCGACGCGATGGGCGTGCACACCGGCGATTCCATTACCATCGCTCCGGCGCAGACGCTCACCGACCGCGAGTATCAGATGATGCGCGATGGGGCGCTGGCGTGTTTGCGCGAGATCGGCGTGGATACGGGCGGGTCGAACGTGCAATTTGCCATCGATCCTAAGACTGGGCGCATGGTGATCGTCGAGATGAACCCGCGCGTGTCGCGGTCCTCGGCGCTGGCATCGAAGGCGACGGGTTTTCCGATTGCGAAGATCGCGGCGAAGCTGGCGGTGGGCTACCGGCTGGATGAAATCAAGAACGACATTACGCGCAAGACGCCGGCTTGCTTTGAGCCGACGATCGACTATGTGGTGGTGAAGATCCCGCGCTGGCAGTTCGAGAAATTCCCGGGCTCGGAGCCGGTGCTGGGGACGCAGATGAAGTCGGTGGGCGAGGTGATGTCGATCGGGCGGACGTTCAAGCAGTCGCTGGGCAAAGCGATTCGTTCTCTTGAGACGGGCAAGTCGTCGACGGCGGAAGTGTTCGATGAAGAGCTGATACGGCAACGGCTGATCACGCCGAATCCGGAACGGCTCGGCTATATCCGGTTTGCCTTTGAAAAAGGCTACACAGTGGAGCAGGTGCACGAATTGACGGCTGTCGATCCGTGGTTCCTGCGGCAGATTCATGAAGTGGTGCAGTTCGACGCGTCGCTGGCCGCTAAGCCCGCCGAAGCGGTGGACAAGCTCACCATGCGCAAAGCCAAGCGCGACGGGCTTTCCGATTCGCGGCTGGGCCGGATGTGGGGCAAGACCCCGCTGGAAGTGCGCGAGATGCGCAAGCAGTTGGGCGTGAGCGCAGTGTTCAATCGCGTGGACACGTGCGCGGCGGAGTTTGAGAGCTTCACGCCGTACCTGTATTCGAGCTATGAATCGGAGTGCGAAGCGGAACCTTCGGAGCGCAAGAAGGTGATGATTCTGGGCTCGGGGCCGAATCGCATCGGGCAGGGAATTGAGTTCGATTACTGCTGCTGCCATGCCGCCTACGCGCTGAAGGAATTCGGCGTCGAGTCGATCATGGTGAATTGCAATCCCGAAACGGTGTCCACCGACTACGATACTTCGGACCGTTTGTACTTCGAGCCTCTGACCTTGGAGGAAGTGCTGAATATTTACGATACGGAGAAGCCCGATGGAGTGATTGTGCAGTTCGGCGGGCAGACTCCGTTGAACCTGGCGTTGCCGTTGAAGAGGGCCGGCGTGCCGATTATCGGGACGGATCCGGCGAACATCGATCTTGCGGAAGACCGGAAGCTGTTCGGAAAGCTGCTGGAGGAGTTGCGGATTCCCTCGCCGGCCAACGGCACGGCGACGAGCGAGGAGCAGGCCATTGCCGTCGCGCGCTCCATCGGATTCCCCGTGCTGGTGCGTCCATCTTATGTACTCGGCGGGCGGGCCATGGTGATTGCCTACGACGAAGATACGGTGCGCCGCTACATGCGCGAGGCGGTGGTGTTTTCTCAAGACAGGCCGGTGTTGATTGACCGCTTCCTGGAAGATGCGACCGAAGTGGACGTCGATTGCCTGTCGGACGGGGAAGACGTTCTGATTTCGGGCGTAATGGAGCACATCGAAGAAGCGGGCGTGCATTCGGGCGATTCCTCTTGCGTGCTGCCCCCGACATCGCTGTCCGACGCCGAACGGGCGACGATTGGGAACTACACGGTGCAACTGGCGCGGGCGCTGAAGGTGATCGGGCTGATGAACGTGCAATATGCGATCAAGGACGGCACGGTGTTCGTGCTGGAAGTGAATCCGCGTGCTTCGCGCACGGTGCCCTATGTCTCGAAGGCCACTGGCATCCCGCTGCCGAAGGTTGCTGTAGGGCTGATGTTGGGCAAGAAACTGAAGGAACTGGCGGCCCTCACGAATGGGCAGACATCGGGCGTGCTGCCGGTGCCGCAGTATTTCGTCAAATCGCCGGTGTTTCCTTTTGCCAAGTTCCCGGGCGTGGATCCGGCGCTCGGTCCGGAGATGCGATCGACGGGCGAAGTGATGGGCGTCGGAATGAATTTCGGCGAGGCGTTCGCGAAGGCGCAATTGAGCGCGGGGACTCCGCTGCCCGATCAGGGCTGTGTGTTTCTCAGCGTGAACGAGCGCGATAAGAAACATGCCGTAGAGTTGGGGCGCAAGTTCGCCGATCTGGGCCTTACGCTAGCTGCGACGCGTGGCACGGCGTCGCTATTGCAGGCTGCTGGCTTGCCCGTGAAGACGGTATTCAAAGTGAATGAAGGGCGTCCGAACGCGGTGGACTTGTTGAAAGCGGGATCGCTGCAACTGGTGATCTACACGACAACGGGCGGGCATTCGTTTTCCGATGAGAAGGCGATCCGGCGGCACGCCTTGACGTACCGTGTGCCGTGCATCACGACCATGTCGGGTGCGCGGGCGGCGGCGGAAGCGATGGCGTCGCGGCGGCGTGATCCGATCCGGGTGTGGACGCTGCAGGAGATTCACGAGAAGGCGGAGTCGGCGGTGAATTCGTAACGGCGCTATTCGCGGAGGATCGACTCCGGGGAGATAGAGGCCGCGCGGTGGATGGGCCTCACGGAGGCCATCAGCGCGAGAAGCACGATGAGGGCAGCCGAGCCCATCAGCACCCATGGGTCGGCCGGTGCGGTCTTGTATAGCTGCGAGCGCACGGCTTGCGCCGAGAGATAGCTCATCCAGGACCCGGCGCCGAGTCCAAGCAGCAGTGTGACCGCGATGTCGGTGAGCACAAGGCGCCATATACCGCCGCGTGTCGCGCCAAGGGCGATGCGAATAGCGAATTCGTTGGCGCGTCGCGTGAGTGCGTCGCTCATCACGCCGTAGACTCCGATGGCGGTCAGCAGCAGGGCCAGCGCGGCGAAGGCGCCGAGTAAGGAGAGGGTCTGTTTGCGGCGGGCGAGCGAATCGGCAACCACGGTGCGTAGGGGCGCGGTGAGCGGGAACACGGCGTTGGGCTCGACATCGCGGACGGCGCGGCGGAGCACGGGCAACAGCGATGCGGGATCGACGGCGGTCTTCACGAGAATGGTTTCGCGCGGCGATGCGTCGTAGACGTACAACGTAGGCTGGGGTTCGATGTCCAATCCAAGGTCGCGCACATCGCCGACTACGCCCACGATGGGGACGAGATTCGGCTTCGGATCGGTGACGTTCATCAGCAGCGATTTGCCGGTTGGGTTTTCGTTGCCGAAGAAGCGGCGGGCGAGCGTGGCGTTGATGATGTAGCGCTGCTTGCCGCGGTCGCCGGCATCGAACGTGCGGCCGCTTTGCAGCGGGATGCCCATGGTGGCGAAGTAATCCTGCGTGACCCACCGCAACTGCGAGACGGGGTAGCGGCCTGCATCGAAGGTGCGGCCGGGAATGCCGAAGCGGGTGGCGTAGCGCCCTGTATCGGAGGGCGAAAGGGTCATTGGGGCGAAGTTGGCGGCGGCCACGGAGACGACGCCGGGGATGGCGCGCAGGCGCGGTGCGACATCCTGCTCGAAGCGCCGCAAGCCCTCCTCCCAGGATCTCCCCAACATCATCGTGTCGACAACGGCCACGTTATCGGCGTGGAACCCCACGTCTTCGCCGAGCAGCGACTGATAGCTGCGGTAGAGCAGGGCCGCGCCGGCGATGACGGCAAGCGCGAGGGCCACTTCCGAGGCGAGAATTGCATTGCCGAACCAGGCTTTGCGGTGAGAACTCCAGAGGCCGGCGCTCTGCTTGATTGCCTGATAGAGGTCCATGCCGCGCAGATGAAACAATGCCGGGATGCCGAGCAGGAGGGCGCTGAGCAGGCCGGCGGCGGCAAGGAAGAGGAGTGGAAGAGACTGGCCGGTGAGGCGGAGGACGGCCAAGGCGAGCGATGCTCCCAGGGCGCAGACAGCGGCATTCTCAAAAAACAGAAATGCCGCCAATTGTTTCTGCGTTGCGCCGAGTGCCGCGCGCACGGCCATTTCGCGGGCGCGTCCGGCGGTGCGCACCAGCACGAGGTGCGCGACGTTCACGGTGGCAAGCAGCAGAACCAGCGATACGGCGCCCCAGGCGATGAGCAGACCGGGGCGGGCGTTGCCTGTAAGGGCGGCTTGCAGCGGCATGAGGGAGGCTCCAATGCCGCGATTGGTGGCTGGATGTTCGGCGGCAAGGCTGCCGGCGATGGCGCGCATCTCGTCTTCCGCCTGCTGTAGCGTGACGCCGTCGCGCAGGCGTCCGATTGCTTCAAGGGGATGGAACTTGCGGCTACCGGTGAGCGCGGGATCGAGGAACGTGATGGGCATCCAGACGTCGGCCCAGGAGGGCATTGCCTGCTGTTTGGAGACGACGCCGGCGACGGTGACGGCGAAATCGACGAGCCGGATGGTGCGGCCGGCTATGTTCGGGTTCGCCGCCAGTTTGCGCCGCCACAGCGATTCACTGATGAGCACGACCGGCGCCTTGCGCGCTTCTTCTTCGGCGGTGTACCAGCGGCCGAGCAGGGGTGTTGCGCCCAGCATCGGAAACAGTTCGTGCGAGGCTTGGGTGATCTGGATAATCTCCGGTTCGCCTTCGCCGGTGAGCGTCCATTTGTTCATGGCCTGGAAGGTGAAGGCGGCCATCGGGGCGAAGCTGCGGCTGCGGCGCTTCCAGTCGTCGAAATCGGGCGCGGCGATTTGCGTGCGCGGGAACTCGGGATGAGTTTCCATAATATGGACCAGACGCTGTGGGGCGCGATAGGGCAAGGCTTCGAAGAGTGTGTCGTAGACTTTGCGGAAGACGACGGCGTTGGCCCCGAGTCCGAGCCCGATGGTGAGGACGGAGGGGATGAGGAATCCCGGCGAGCGCAGCAATCCCCGCAGCAGTGGCATAGGGTCATTCTGCCGTAAAATAGGCAGCGATGCTGCGCCGAACCTTTCTTGCCACGCCCGCGGTTGCACTGCGCGGGGCCGCTTCCATGGACAAAGCCGATCTGTTCGAGTCGGGGAAAGACGGGTACGCGCTCTATCGCATCCCGGGGATTGTGATTACGCCCAAGGGATCGCTGCTGGTCTATTGCGAAGCGCGGAAGACGGAGCGCGGGGATTGGGGAACCATCGACATCATGCTGCGGCGGAGCACGGACAAGGGCCGGACGTTCGGGGCCCGGCGGATGGTTTCGAGCGTGCAAGGGCCGGTGGAGAAGAATCCGGTTGCGCTGGCGCAGAAACTGGCGACGCCGAATGAGGTGACGTTCAACAACCCGGTGGCGATTCCGGACGCAAAAACAAAGCAGGTGCATTTTGTTTTTTGCGTCGAGTACATGCGGGCGTTCTACATGCGCAGCGACGACGATGGCGTAACGTTTACCAAGCCGGTGGAGATTACGGGGGCCTTCGACAAGTTCCGCCCGGAGTATCCGTGGAAGGTGCTGGCGACGGGCCCGGGGCATGGCATTCAGTTGCGGAGCGGGCGGCTGGTGATTCCGGTTTGGCTGTCGACGGGGACGGGCGGGCATGCGCACCGGCCGTCGGTGACCAGCACGATCTATTCCGACGATCATGGCAAGACGTGGCAGCGCGGCGAAATCGCCGTCCCGGACACCCCGGAATGGGTGTTCCCGAACGAGACCACTGCCGTCGAACTCCCCAGCGGCGAAGTGCTTCTGAATGTACGTAGCGAATCGAAGGCGCACCGGCGGTTGCAGGTACGGAGTAAAGACGGGGCGACGAAGTGGTCGAAGCCGGAGTTTCAGGCGCAGTTGCTGGAGCCGATTTGCATGGGGAGCATCGTGCGGAGCGGGAAGTATGTCCTGTTTTCCAATCCGGACAATCTGGAGCGCGTGGATGGGAAGGCGCAGGATGGGAAGAATCGCGACCGGCGGAATCTCACCGTGCAACTGTCGGAAGACAGCGCCAAGACGTTCCCCGTGAAGAAGGTGATTGAGCCATCCTGGAGCGGGTATTCGGACCTTGCCGCCACGCCATCGGGCGAAGTGTATCTGTTCTACGAACGGGGCGCGCAGGGGCAGGATCACTTCCGCACGGCGTCGCTCACGCTGGCGCGCTTTCCGGTGGAGTGGTTGAAGACGCGGTGACCGCGGGCGATGGCCAGAGCGAGTCCGGCGGCGCAGAGAACGATGGATGCCGGCTCGGGGACCACGGGATCGAGGCGGACGCCCATGCCGTTGCGGAGCACGCCGGTGATCTGGCCGTTGTCGTTGATGGCCCAGAGTGAGGCGATCCGACGTCCGTTGGCGTTGGTGACGAGGTTATCCATGATGTGCATCGCGGACGTGCCTTCCCACAGCATGCCGGTCTGGTTGAATTGCGCGTCGTAGGAATAGCCGACGGTGTAGCGGGAGGAGTTCACGCCGGCGCCCCAACTGTATCCACCGGCAAGTGCGCCGAGATCGTGCATGGTTGACCCATCCCAGAAGAAGGCGTGAAACTCGCCGGTGGAGATGTCGCTAGTGCCGGCGATGAAGCCGTTTTCGCTGATGGAGTAGGCTATGCTCGAGTTGCCGCCCAATGTGCCCAAGTCCTGCACCGTGCCGGCGGCGAGGCGCATGGCATGCTGTAGCCCGGGCCCGCGCACCTGGCCCGCCATGACCCCGGCGTCGTTGATGGCAAGGGCTTCGGTGAAGTTGCCGGTTTGCACGGGGAGGGCAACGGGCGAGCCGGTCAGGGTGTTCCAGACCACGCCCGAGAAGGTGTTGAAGGGATCTTGCAGCGTGCCGACGGTGAGGCCGTTGTTGTTGATGTCCCAGGCGTAGCTGCGAACGGCATTGAGTGAGTCGAAGAAATTCATGGAAGTGCCGTTCCAGTAGAAAGCCATGTCCGCGCTGAAGTTGGGGTTGACATCGGCAATGCCGACGGCGATTCCGGCGTCGTTGATGCCGTAAGCGTCGGAGCGGTTGGGGTGTGTGGGCGTGACATCGGTGAGGGTCGCGCCGTTCCAGGAGACGGCGTGGCCGGTGCTGGATGGGAGCGTCGAGATGCCGGCGACGACGCCGTTGGCGTTGATGGCCCTTCCGTTACTGAAGCCGCCGCCCAGCGTGCCGATCTCGGTCATCGTGTAGAACGGCGCCGCGAATGCGGGCGCGGCGATGGCGAGCGTGAGAAGCAGACGCATGGTTCCTCCGGTGCTGTATGCGGGAACCGGAGGAAAACGGGGTCACGACTTCCTGGTGAGAATCTCCTTGACACGTGCCGCGATGAGCATCTCTTCGCCGGGCTTCAGGTTGTAGGGGAAGATGCCCAGGCCCTTCCAGGGCGGGTTGAAGTTGCGCATGTCGCTCGCTTCGATGGACGGCGTTCCGCTGCGCAGCAGGCCCACCATCTGCTCCAACGAAAGGCCGAGTTTCGTTTCATCCCATTGAACGCTGAGGCGCGGGGAGTGGGAGAAATCGTTGTTGGTGATGTACTCGGTTTTGACGGTGGGGAGGCCTTTGAGATGAGCGGCGATGCGGTCGAGCATGGTGTGCCAATTTCGGCGTTCGGCCTCGTGATCTTTGGAGAGGTAGATTTCGAGGGCGGTGAGAATGCCGGCAATCTCCTCCTTGCCCACCTTGGCGATGCGCGCGAAATAGTTGTTCGGCGATGCATTGGCGTACGCCTTGCGCACCCACTCCCTCTTTCCCAACAGAAGGCCGGAGCATTGGGGGCCGCGGAGGTTTTTGCCGCCGGAGAAGGCGACCATGTCCACGCCCATTTTGACGAACTTGGAGAGGTTGGAGGCGGGAGGGATTTCGGCGGCCGCATCGAGGATGACAGGGACGCCGGCGGCGTGGGCGATGCGAACGGCTTCATCGAGTTCGACCTTGTGGCCGAGGACGTGGTGGCTGGCGACAAAGGCGACGGCTGCGGTGTTGGGGCCGATGGCCTGCTTCATTTCGGCGGCGGTGACTACTTCGACGAGTTTGACGCCGACCATGCGGAAGGCGTGATCGTACATGTTGCGGTGCCGTTTCTGGATCACCATCTCGCCTCGCATGCCGCTGAGGTCGGGCAGCCTGCTCATCTTCTCTTTGTCGTCGCCGGCCGTGACGGCGCAGGTGGACAGACACAGGGCGCAGGAGGCGCCGCTGGTGACGAAAGCGTCTTCGGCGCCGGCAAGTTCCGCGATCCGCTTGCCGGCCTTTTCCTGCAATTCGTGGACGGCCACGAAGTTGTGCGAGGCTTCGTCCATCGCCTGCCGCACGCGCTCATCTATGAGTGTCCCACTGAGAGTCGTGATGGTTCCGACGGCGTTGATAAATGTCCTGACACCCAGTTTCTGGTAGATGGGCGCGCTGTGAAAACCGCCGTCGGCGGGTGCGGCCAGGGCGGGAGCGGCGAGAGGAGCGGCGAGCACGGTTCTTCGTGAAGTTTTCAGCATGCTTAAAAGAGTATATTGCACTCCCGTTGGCGTGATGGAAAGTGCTATCATCAACCAGCGTTCCAGATCCACAAGGCATGTGCTCGCAGTCCATCCTAACGGTCCATGACGCTCCGTTTGGTTCGATAGGAGTATCTAACTTGCGCGTTCACCTCATTAACCCGAGCGATGTCGCTTTCGGCATCGGCGTGATCACCCCCCGCTGGCTATATGTTCTTGCCGCCGCCACTCCCCGCGAGTAT
>JAEUQG010000342.1 GCA_016789755.1 Bryobacterales bacterium | reverse complement strand
AACGGAGTCATCATGTACGGAAAGATGACCACGTCGCGGATGGGCATCATCGGCAACCGGCGAGTATCGGATTTTTCCTTCGAGGTGAGCATAGGGGGAATACCCTTTTGGATGAATGGCAGCTTCGAAAAGTTGCCGGCTAGCGAATTATTCCAACTCTCCTGTCACGAGAGGGGATAGGGTGGCGCTGTTCCAGAGGCCACCTCTTGACACCTACAGTCTAGCACTTCTTCCGGCATTCCTAGCGGCGGCTTCGCCTTAACGCTCGCTCAGGTGCTTGCACGAAACGGAGATGGCGCGCGTCAGATTTTCCAAAGGAGTTGTGAACGCCCTCTATGAAGCAGATTGGGTTCGCATTATTGGCTCTTGGTTTCCAGGCAATGGCGCAGACGCCGAACAAGGTCCTGCGCTTCGCTCACACCGTAAACGAACAACACATGAATGAGATCGCCACCGTGACGCGGGCGATTTCCGAGGTGAAGCCGTGGGCCGATGCGGCCACCAGGACCATGCGCATCGAAGGCTCGCCGGAGCAGCTTGCCGCCGCGGAGTGGGTGTTTCACGAACTCGACCGGCCCCTCGATGCCGCGCCTCCCTCCACCGCGCGCGTCTATAAGATGCCGGATGCGAAGAACGAAGGCCAGGTCCGCGTCTTCCATCTCGCCCACTCGCCTTCCGTCCAGGCGCTCCAGGAACTGGCCACCGCCATCCGTGCAGCCACCGAGGTGCGCCGGCTGTTTACCATGGGCGACGCGCGCATCATTGTCGTGCGCGGAACAGAGGAACAGGTGGCAGTGGCGGATTGGCTGTTGCAGCAGCTCGATACCCCGCAAAAGCCGGGGTTTTCCGTATCGCGCGAACGGCCGATGAGCGATCCCCAGGGCGAGGGTTATCTGCGCATCTTCTACCCGCGCACGGTCACGACCGTGCAGCAGCTTCAGGAGATGGCGACCTGCACCCGCGCGCTCGCCGAGATCCGGCGGCTGTTCACCTACAACGTGAAGAACGCGATCGTCGTCCGCGGCACCGCGGAGCGGTTGAAGCTCGCCGAGTGGCTGCTGCTGGAGTTGGATCAGAAACCGCGCACCGAATATGCAGCCTCCCCGCAGTATGTGATGCCCGACATCGCCGCCGAAGGCTTCGTCAAGGTCTTCTTCGCCCCGCACAAGAAGAGCGCGGCCGAGTTGCAGGCCCTGGCGGTGGAAGTGCGCACCACCACGCAGGTGCGCAGGCTGTTCACCTACAACACGCCGAGCGCCATCTGCGTGCGCGGCACAGCCAACCAGATTGCGCGTGCCGAGGAGTTGGTCGCGGCAACGGTGAAGAAGAACTAGCCGGCCTTTTCGAGCAGGGCGAGGCTGATCTTCTGCGAGGTGACCATCTCTTTGGTCACCACGAACTCGCGGATCTTCTTGTACGACGGCACGTAGTACATCAGATCGAGCATCAGCTCTTCGAGAATCATGCGCAAGCCGCGGGCGCCGACCTTGCGTTCGAGAGCCATCACCGCGATCGCTTCCATCGCATCGTCGGTGAACTTGAGCCGCACGTTCTCGTACTCGAAGAGCTTCTGATACTGCCGTGTGACCGCGTTCTTCGGCTTGGTGAGGATCTGGATCAGCGCTTCCTTGCTCAGGTCTTCGAGCACTCCGACCACAGGCAAGCGGCCGATAAATTCGGGGATGAAGCCGAACTTGATGAGGTCGACGGGCTGTATCTGTTCGAGCAGGTTCAGGTCGCGCCGGCCCGAGTGAGCGCTCGCCAGCTTCTTGTCCGTCTCCTCGTTATCCTTGAAGCCGATGGAGCGGCGGCCCACACGGCGCGAGATGATCTTTTCAAGGCCGACGAATGCGCCTCCGCAGATGAAGAGGATGTTCGTCGTGTCGACGGGAGTGAACTCCTGATGGGGGTGCTTGCGCCCCCCCTGCGGCGGCACATTGGCCACCGTGCCTTCGAGGATCTTGAGCAGGGCCTGCTGCACCCCTTCGCCCGAAACGTCGCGGGTGATGGAGGGGTTCTCGTCCTTCCGTCCGATCTTGTCGATCTCGTCTATATAGATGATGCCCTGCTGGGCGCGTTGCACGTCCCAATCGGCGTTCTGCAGCAGGCGCAGGATGATGTTCTCCACGTCTTCGCCGACGTAGCCGGCTTCGGTCAGAGTAGTGGCGTCGACGATGGCGAACGGCACATCGAGAATCTTGGCGAGTGTCTGCGCCAACAAGGTCTTGCCCGTTCCCGTCGGCCCTATGAGAACGATGTTCGATTTGGCTAGCTCGACTTCAGAAGAACGCTGCTTGTTCATCTGAATGCGCTTGTAGTGGTTGTACACGGCGACCGCGAGCTTCTTCTTGGTCGCTTCCTGCCCGACCACGTACTGGTCGAGATACTCCTTCAGCTCGAGCGGCTTCGGGAGCTTATGGGGCGCGCCATGCGAGTGATCCTGACGGTCGTCCTCGAGGATGGAGTTGCAAACGGCTATGCACTCGTCGCATATGTAGGCGCGCGGGTAATCGCTGGGGGAGGAGATCAGCTTACCGACTACGTCCTGACTCTTATGGCAAAACGAACAACGAAGCGTATCGTCGGAGGTAGTACGTTTCACTGGTTAGACTCCCACGGGCCGAGTGGCCCAACCCGGTTATGCATCTCTACGCTCTCATTATCCCCCTGAAACAGCCGCTTGGCAATGAGTGATGCGGCCTACCATCGGCTACAATCGAATGAAGGAGCTTTCATGTCTCTATCCCGCAGACGATTCCTCGAAACCGCCGCCGTAAGCCCTATGGCCCTTGGCGCGGCCGTTGACGCTAAGACCGGAATGCCGACGCGCATTCTGGGCAAGACGGGGGCTCGGGTTTCTACCGTGGCCTTCGGATGCGGCAGCCGCTTCCTCATGTATAAGGAAGAGGACAAAGCGCTCGAGGCATTGAACAAGGCGCTCGATCTGGGAATCACCTATGTCGATACGGCCTTCAGCTACGGAAATGGCCGCAGCGAGGAGCGCGTGGGCAAGATCATGAAGACCCGTCGCAAGGAAGTGTGGCTGGCGACCAAGGTGCAGGAGCGCAGCTACGACGGCGCCATGAAGATCATCGAAGGAAGCTTGAAGCGGCTGCAAACCGATCAGGTAGATTTGTTGCATATACATGCATTAGGCGACGCCGACGACCTCAAAAAGGCCGAGGAAGGCGCCCTCAAGGCTCTCTATAAGGCTCGCGACACCAAGATGGCTCGCTTCATCGGCGTCACCTGCCACTCCGATCCCGTCGTGCTGAAGACGGCGCTCGAGCGGCATGACTTCGACTGCACCCAGATGGCATTGAACGCCGCCCGCGTGGGGATGCGCAACGGCAAAGCCGGCATGGAGATCAACGACCTGATGAAGGATAGCTTCGAACTCATCGCCCTCCCCGTGGCCCGGAAGAAGAAGATGGGTGTGACGGCGATGAAGATCTTCGGGCAGGAAGGGTTAGTCGGCAAGGCGTCGGTGGAGAAGCTCATCCGCTACTCGCTGACCCTGCCGGTGGCGACGGCGGTGTTGGGGATGCCGAAGCTCGAGTTCCTGGAAGAGAACGTGCGGGTGGCGAAGGCGTTCCAGCCCTTGTCGAAGAAAGAGATGCAGGTGCTGGCGGGCGATCTGAAGCTGGCCAAGCTCGAGATGGACCGCTTCTTCGCCGATCACGTGGACGCCTAGAGAAACGCGGCGGCATAAAAAATGCCGGGCGCTGGTCGGGCGCCCGGCTGAGGAGCACCCACAAGCCGCTCGGAGGTAACGGCTTGTGGTAGTGGAGGAGAACGACTAAGCCAAAAGACCGCCGTGTCCTAAACAGGCTATTTCCCAGCCTGAAACCCGATAGCGGGCGAGCACGGGCGGCAGCACCATATCCACTATGTTCGGTTTCGCCGAACGGAAGCATCCCGGAGCCGAAATGATCGGGACGTCCTCCTTATATCCTAGCAGAAACAGGTTGCCGGGCTCCACCGGGGCGAGGAAGCGCTCGAGGTGGCAGCCGATTTTGGCCATGGCGCGGCCGATGGTATCATCGGGTCCGGCCGGGGCAGTCGTAGAAGCAATGAGAATTCCGGTTGGTTTGGCGCGGAGGAGATGCATAAGGGAGCGCGAGACGTTGCCTTCCTCTTCGACGGTGGAAAGGGCGAAGGCGGGAGAGATGCCGAACTTCTCCAGACGCTGGCGCATGATGCTGTCGAAGAGCTGTTTGGCGCGGTCCGCGCTGACGGGATCGCTATAGAGGACGGCGACCGAGGGTTCGCGGATGGGGCGGGCTTGAAGGATGGGGCCGCGTTCTTTGAGGATCGAGATGACAGCTTCGAGTTGCGCGCTGGCGATGGCAAAAGGAGCGCTCTTCACGGTGCAAATGCGCTGGCCGGCTTTGGCGTAGCTGAAATTGGCAAGAGTGCTGATGACGATGCTGGCGGTGCAGTTGATCTGCTTGAGGAGCTCATCGTCGACGAGCACGCAGCAATCGTGAGTGGCGATGAGATTAGCACGGCCACCGGCGGCGAGCCGGATCTCGATATTGCCGCAGCCCAATTCGGCAGCGACCATGGTGACGGCGTTGTCTTCAGCGACCTCGCCCTCCTCGAGTTCGGTCACCCAAACATGTTCCATTCCCTCATGGGATAGCAATCGGACATCTTCTTCGCTGAGGACATGACCCTTGGCCAAAAGCTTTTTACCGCCTGGGCGAAAGATCGTGCAGCACAAGATACGTCCCATCGACTCCCTGACGTCAACGGTCTGTGCTTTCATGAATCCTGACTCCCTGCTCAGGACCGGCTCGGAGCGAGAGGTCCTGTAATACTAATACACTAACTTTAGTTGTTTGAGGGAGAGATTTTTCTCACTACGTGTCAATTTTTTTCGGTAAAGAGGGTCTAATGCTTCAAAACGGGGAACGGAACGAGTTCGGAGACGGTGGCGTCGCGGCCGAGGGCGAAGGAGGGGTGAAGGGCTTTGAGCATGGCGATTTCGTCGCAGGCTTGGAACTTGGGGCATTTGAGGCAATCTTTCCAAGCCTTTAGGGGGAGTTCGCCGCGGTCGACCTCGCGGTAGCCCATCTTGCGGAAGAAGCCGGGGACGTAGGTGAATGCAAAAATTGCGTGGATATCAAATTCGCGGGCCTCGGATTCGAGGGCGTGCATGATGCGGGCGCCGATGCCGTGTTTTTGAAAGGCAGGATCGACAGCGAGGGAGCGGACCTCGGCGGCTTGGGGCGTGTAGATGTGGAGAGCGCCGCACCCGACGATCGAGTCAGGAGAGGCGATGAGGGTAAAATCTCGAATGTTTTCAGCCATTTCGAGTTCAGTGCGAGGGAGCATGATGCCGCGGGCGGCGAAGCCGTTAATGAGGCGCAATAGGCTCGAAATGTCGGATAGCTTGGCTTTTCTGTGTTGGAATTGCGGAAAATCACCCATTACTATGCCGCCTCCAGTACCAGCCGAGTGCCAATCGATTCGCCGGCGAGGAGGGAGGCGACGACTCCGGGGCGTGCTCCGGGGACGATGACGACCTCGCCGACGCCGGAAGCGAGGCCGTCGCAGGCGGCGTTGAGTTTGGCCTGCATGCCTCCAGTGGCGATGCCATCGGCGATCAACTGGCGGCAATGGGAGGGAGTGAGTACGGGGATGAGGCCGTTGGGGCCTTTGACGCCGTCGACGTCGGTAAGGAAAAAGAGGCGGTCGGCGGCGAAGCCGGAGGCACAGGCGACGGCCATCTGGTCGGCGTTGACGTTGTAAATGTTGCCACTTTCGTCGCCAGCGACGCAGGCGACGACGGGCAAGTAGGAATTTACCGACAAAAGATCCAGCAATTCCCCATTTGATTTTACTACTTTTCCTACGGCTCCGAGATCTTCGCGGAGTTGGCGGGCGATGGCGATGTTGGCATCGATGCCGGTGAGGCCTACGGCGCGGGCGCCTGCTTTGACGAAGGAGGCGACGAGTTCGTGGTTGACGGTACCGGCGAAGACTTTGAGGACGGCGTCGACGACATCGGGAGTGGTGACGCGGAGCCCGTCGACGAAGCGGGATTCGACACCGCGCTCGGAGAGGAAGCGGGTCATCTGCTTGCCGCCGCCATGGACGACGACCATCTGGGTGGACTTGGCGACGGCGGCGAGTTCGGCGGTGAGGCGCTGGCGGCTGTCCGGAGAATCGAGGAGGGTGCCGCCGAGTTTGACGAGGATTTTCACAGGAGGGCCTCCGATTCGGGGAAGCCGAGGAGGAGGTTCATGTTCTGGACAGCTTGTCCGGCCGCTCCCTTGACGAGGTTGTCGATGGTACTAACGATTACAGTTTGTGAGGTAATTGGATTCCATTTGATGCCAATGTCGCAGAAATTGGTGTGCTGGACGGCGTGGAGGTCGGGGACCTGGCCCGCGGGGTAGATCCGGACGAAGGGGCTATCCTTATAGAAACGCTGGTAGATATCGATGATGTCCTGGGCGGCGGTGACATTGACGGTACGGAGATAGATGGTCTCGAGGATGCCGCGGTGAAGGGGCAGGAGGTGTGCAGTGAAACTGAATTCCGGCTCACTCAATTCACTATTCATTAAAACTTCGGGGACATGGCGGTGATCGAGGATCGAATACGCGGAAAAGTTCTCTGTAACCTCGCAGTAGCTGGTTTTGAGGCTAGGCTTACGGCCGGCGCCGCTGACACCGGATTTGGCATCGCAGACGATGCCGGAGGATCGGTCAACGACACCGGCGGCGACGAGCGGGCGGAGCGCAAGATTTGCAGCAGTGGGATAGCAGCCGGGATTGGAGATGAGGCGAGCGCCGGGGACGAGGTGGCGGTAGAACTCGGGGAGTCCGTAGACGGCTTCCTCAAGGAGCGCGGGTTGGGTGTGCTCCTCTTTATACCAGAGCTTGTAGTTTTCGACGGTACGGAGGCGGAAGGCGCCGCTGAGGTCGATGACTTTGGCGCCGGCGTTGAGGAGCCATGGGGTGAGGTCCATGGAGACCTCCGGGGGAGTGGCGAGGAAAACGACATCGAGCTTTTCGGCGGCGACGGCATCGGGAGTGCAGGGGATGCGGGGAGGGGAGCGATGGCCGAGGGGGCGGGGGCGATCCTGGGAATCGGCGCGATGTTCGAGGAGGACAGGTTCGACAGAGGAGTGGCGGGAGAGGATAGCGACGAGTTCGTCGCCGCTGTAGCCACGGAAACCGACAATACCGGCACGATGGGACATGTGATTAAATATTCAACCTTATGAATAATTATACCATCACCGCTGTTCGGCGACGGAGCGTTCGGCGAGCTCGCCGAGGATGGGGAGTCTGTAGGACTGGTTTTGGGAGACTTTGACGAGCATCCAGATCCAGGCGAGGAAGATGGCAGTTTTGACGGTGGCGACGAGGGGGAGGAACCCCATGGGGAAGCCGAAGGTACGGACGATGGGTTTGAGGACCCAATCGGCGATGAGCCAGCCGATGAAGAGGTAGAGGCCCTGGAAGGCGTGAAATCGGGCATTGCGATCCGATTGGAATTTGGCGGAAGCGAGGACGACGATGGAAGGGATCCAGCCGAGCAGGGGGATGTAGCAGAGGAGGGAGACGGTACGGGAGTCGATGTTGCCGAGGAAATCGGACTGGGGAGGCGTGGCGGACGCAGTTTGGCGCGCCCCGCAGGCGGCGCAGAACGAGTCGCGCTCGCCGATGGAGACTCCGCATTGCGTGCAGAAGGGCATGAAGGAAGATCGCTCCCGTAAATGGATACGTTACACGAAGAGGGGGTGTTCCGCCAAGAGTGGGTCACTTGATGTTTCCCTTCTCGCGTTCGGCGGCGAGGACACGGACGAGGGACTGCTTGATATCGGGGTGGGAATCGAGGACGTACATGATTTCGGGGGGCCAATGGGCCATGGGGTTGCGGGGATCGCGTTCATAGAAGGGCGACGACCAATCGGGTTGAATGGGCAGAGTACCGGCGGGCCGAAGTTGATCGAGGGGGAAATTATAAGGCGGCATGGGAGTTGGGAGGCGTCCTTTCGATGGATTTGGTGGCGTTCCAATGGAAGGTGGAAGCGATGGCGGAGAGGAGGAGCACGATGAGAATGGCGATTTTGCGGAAGGCGCCGGGTTGGGGGCGGGCGCTGGGTTCGTTCCCTGGATTTTCGCGTTCGGGGGCAGGCTGAGGCGGTGGGGAGGGGAGAGCCGATTCGGCGGCGGCGAGTTTGTCTTGTGGAGGAAGGTCGCCTTTACGGTAGGTGCGCAGGGCGCGGTAACTGCGGAGGAAGATGCGGTGCTGGCGTTCGAGGTGTTCTTCGAGGACATCGATATTTTTCGCGCCGGCGCGGTAGGCGAGGGCGGTTTGCGTGGCCGGGTCGACGGGCCCGAACTTATATTTGACGTCGACGCGGTGCTGGGCCGTGGTGAGGTTGAGCTCGGCGGAGTGAACGGCTTCGAGGCGGCGGATTCTCCAGCGGGCGTTGACCATGTTTTCGACGAGGTCGGTTTCAAACTGGTCGCGCGGCTCGAAGAGCCCGTGGTAGGCGGCGGCGAGGAGATTGAAGATGTCGAGGGATTCGTTTTCGAGGACGACACGGGAGGAATACATGCCGTGGGTGGTGCGATTGAGGGCGGAACGAGCCCGGCCGGCGTCGGTGACGGGGCCCTGGGAACGGCTGCCGTTGATGCGGGACTGTTCGGAGCGAGTGAATATTCTCGGCATGCAAGTTTGTACTCCCGGTATGAGTGTATCGGGGAGATTGGGGAAGGGAGGGCAGGCGGGCGAGGGGAGGGCGGGGTTGGAGGACTGTATGTAGTTGTAGCGAAGGAGGTTGCGAGGGGGCGGGATTTTTGCGGAAGAGGTGTGACCGGCGGTCAGCGCTTCTTCTTTTTCTTACGGTCGAGCTTGGCGTCCTTTTCGGCGATTCCGCGCAGTTTTCGGCGGATTTCGGCGCCATGGCGGCTATTTTCTTCCTCGCCGTAGACGGCGGGCGGGAAGCCGGGGATACGCTCCGGGGGCTCTTCGTCGCGGGCGAACTGCTTGTGGTACTGGAGGCGGGCGCGGAGTTGGGCGACGAGGGCGGGTTGCCGGGCAGCGAGGTTGTCCTTTTCGTGGGGATCGAGACGGATGTTGTAGAGCTGGAGCGGCTGTTCGGTCCAGTTGTAGTAGGCGGCGCCCTGTTCGATGAATTTGTAGTCGCCCTGGCGGAGGACCTGGAGGGAGTGGACGATTTCCTTGCGGGGGGAGGGGGCGTTGGCAGCGATGACGGGCCAGACGTCGTGGCCGTCGAGGGGGAGGGTTTTGGAGGCGGTGGCTCCGGCAAGAGCGCAGAAGGTGGGGAAGATGTCGGTTACGTGGATGAGGCCGGAGGATTTGCGGCCGGCGGGGAGTTTGCCGGTCCAGCGGACGGCGGCGGGGGTCAGGACGCCGCCCTCGTGATAGGCACTCTTGCCGCCGCGGTAGGGGCCGTTGCTGGTGAGGCGGGTGCCTCCGTTGTCGTTGGTGAAGAGGACGATGGTGTTCCGGTCGATGCCTTTGTCGCGGATGGCCTGAAGGACTTGGCCGATGGCGATATCGAGGCAGTGGAGCTGGGCGCGCTGGGGGCCTTCGCGGCCGAGGTGCTGGTACTTGGCGATGTATTCGGGCGGGGCCTGGTGAGGGCCGTGGACGGCGTTGAAGGGGAGGTAGAGGAAGAAGGGGCGGGCGCCGTCGTGATTGCGGATGAGGCGCGCGGCTTCGGCGGCGAGGAGGAAGGTGGAGTAGCCTTGCTCGACGACGGGTTCGCCGTTGCGGTGCCAGTCGAGGATCCCTTCGCGGGTGTGGGTGAAGGAGTCGATTAGGGCTCCGTAGAAGCCGTAGTGGTGCTGGAAGCCGCGGGCGCGGGGGAGGTGGGCGGACTGCCATTCGCCAAGATGCCATTTGCCGACCATCCAGGTGGCATAGCCGGCGTCGCGGAGGGCTTCGGCGAGGGTGCGCTCGTCTTTGCGCATGCCTTGGAGGGAGGCGGTGGAGGGGCGGCGCTCGGCGCCGGTTTTCCAGGCGTAGCGTCCGGTGAGGAGGCAGGCTCGGGTGGGGGTGCAGACGGGCTGGACGTAGAACTGGGTGAGTTGGACGCCGTCGCGGGCGATGGAGTCGATGTTTGGGGTGGGGACGTCTTTGCCGCCGGTGAAGCCGGGCTGCTGCCAGCCCATGTCGTCGGAGAGGAGGATGACGAAGTTGGGTTGCGGCTGGTCAGTGGCATGGAGGAGAGGCGTGGTGAGAGAGGCGAGGAGGGCGCGGCGGGTGAGGTTGGATTTGGGTGCCATGGTGGTTTGGACGGGGGGGGGTTAGGGGAGGCGGAAGAACCAGAGCCAGAAACGCTCTTCGCCTTCGCCGATGTGGTAGCGGAGTTCGAAGCCGCACTGGGCGGCCATTTCGGTGGCTTGGGCGAGGGAGAAGGGGATACCGAGCCAGGTATCGCCGGATTCGGGGCGGACGAGTTCGCAGCCCTGGACCTCAAATTTGAAGAGGGCACCGGGTTTGAGGAGGCGGCCGATTTCGGTGACGAGGCCGTGGATGACGGGGCGGCTGGAGACGTGGTGGAAGACGCAGCAGGAGTAGGCGAAGTCGAAGGAGGCGGGTTCGGCGGAGAGGGAGAGGCCGTCGGTTTCGGAGATGGAGACGTTGGGGCAGGCGGCGGTGGCGGCGCGGGCGAGGGCGACCATATTGGGGCTGACGTCGAAGGCGGAGACATGGCCGAAGATTTCGGCGAGGGCTCGGGTGACGCGGCCGGCTCCGCAGCCGAGCTCGAGGACGCGGAGGGATTTGGGGTCGCGGCCCTGGCAGATGTTTTCCATGTCGGTGAGGATATCCTGGGCGACGGTGGTGCGGCCGGAGGCGTAGAAGTCCTCTTCGGACCAATTGAGGACGCCGTCGGCGATGAAGTGGCGGGCGTTTTGGGCGGCGCGCTGGTCCCAATCCTGGCGCATTTTGCGGCCGTAGTCGGCGGTGGAGCTCATGAATGTGATGATGGCAGAGTGGGGGTGGCGTGTCGAGGGGGGATGAATGGGAT
>JAEUQG010000284.1 GCA_016789755.1 Bryobacterales bacterium | reverse complement strand
TTCTGCCCGCGAAACTCCGGCAGATGCTTCTCCACCGCGTCCGTCAACGCCAGCCGCCCCTCTTCCATCAGCATCATGATCCCCACTGAGGTCACCGGCTTCGACATCGACATCACCTGGAAAATCGTGTCCGTCTTCATCGGCAGCGATTTCTCCCGGTCCTGCATCCCCACCGCGCTGAGATGCGCCACCTTGCCCCGATGCTGCACCAGCGTCACATATCCCACCGCTTCGCCGCGCTCCACAGACTCCTTCATCCGCGCCGGAATCAGCTCGAACGCCGCGCCCCAAACAAAACTTGCGCACACAAGAAGACCGGCCCATGGTACGGGCGTACACCGTATGAACATCGCCACTTACTATCGCACAACCAGCGCATGCGCCCCGTACCCCAACACAATCCCCAATAGCGCCCCGGCCATCACGTCACTGAGAAAATGCATCCCCAGCATCACGCGCGACAACGCAATGCTCAGCGCGCAGAACAGCAACGCCGCGCCCAACTCGGGAAAGTGCAGCATCAGTGGAACCGCCACTGCAAACGCCGTTATCGTATGCCCCGACGGAAACGAAAACTGGTCCGGCGGAAGCAGCGACGCCCAACAGTGCGGCTCGATCGCGCACGGCCGCTTCCGCCCCGTCGCTCGCTTCAGCCACAGAAACAGGAAAATCCCCACCGCCGCCGCCATCGAAGATTCGCACACCGCATGGTAGCCCTCCGCTCCTCCGAACACCAGAATGGCCGCGCATACCACGTACCACAACCATCCATCGCCACCCCGCGTCGCGCAGATCATCCATTGCCGTACCCACGCCGGAGCCTTCCATCGATGCACACGCTTCATGATCCGCATGTCACGGCTTTCGATATAAGACAGAATGCTCTGCTGCGTCACTGGGAAGCACCTTGCTGCTTCGAGTTTCGCCGCACTCGCTTACGGTTTCATGAATTACAGGCGAAAGTTCGGTGAAGCTTCACCCACCGGTGATATCGTGAGAAATCATCCATGCTCCGCCGAACCTTTCTCGCCGCCGCTTCCTCCGCCTTCACCGGAGCGAAACCCAACGTCCTCTTCATCCTCACCGACGACCAGCGAGCCGACTACCTCGGATGCATGGGCCACCCCATCGTCAAAACGCCTCACATCGACGCCCTCGCCTCGCGCGGCACTCTCTTCCGCAACGCCTTCGCCACCAGCCCGATCTGCACGCCCAGCCGCACCTGCTACCTCCTCGGCCAGTGGGAGCGCAAGCACGGCATCAACTTCAATTCGCAATCCTCCGTCCACCCCGATGCCTTCGCGCTCTCCTATCCCGCGCTGCTGCGCAAAGCAGGATACTTCACCGGCTATGTCGGCAAGAACCACACCCCCGTCGGCGCCGGCGGCTACACCAGCGGCCACATCGAACGCCAGTTCGATTACTGGTACGGCAATCACGGCCACATCCAGTTCTATCCGAAAGACCGCCACCCCGTTTATCGCAACGCCAAATCGGCCACCCAACCCGAAGTCCTCCTCGAAGGGGCCTCGGGCTTCCTCACGCCGGACGATCAGTTCCTCGCCGCCGGCGAGTTCCTCAAACGCCGTCCCTCCGGCGTTCCATTCGCGTTGACGCTCTGTTTCAACTTGCCGCACTCGGCCAGCACCAACTCCATGCGCCAACTCCCCGGCGATCCTGCACTCTATCGCACCGCCTACCGCGACCAAGCCGGCCACCTGCGACTGCCCGAAACCTATGTTGCGGCCAACCGCATCGCTTCGCCGAAAATCCCCCGCGATGTCTACTCGGGCCAATTCATCCCGTCCTACTCTTACGTCAAAACCCCGGAAACCATGCGCGAGATGCAGATCCGCACCTGCCAGACCGTCACCGGCATCGACAACGTCGCCGGCTCGCTGATCGAGCAACTCCGCCGCCTCGGCCTGGAACAAAATACCGTCATTTTGTTTGCCTCCGATCATGGCCTGTTCCACGGTGAGCACGGCCTCGGCGGCAAAGCGCTGCTCTACGAGGAATCCATCCACATCCCGATGATCGTCTACGACCCGCGCATCGCGTCGCAGGTGAAGGAGTCGCGCCAGTTCGTCGTCCCCGCCGATATCGCCCCCACCATCCTTTCCCTCTGCGGCGAACGCATTCCCGCCTCCATGCAAGGCCGCCCCATCACCCCTCTCCTGCGAGGAAACCACTCCGGCTGGCGCAACGATGTCTTCTGCGAAAACCTCTTCACCGACCAGGAGTATCCTCGCGTGGAATGCGTCCGCGATCGCGACTGGAAATACATCCGCTATTTCCGCCGCTTCCCGCAAGGCGGCAACACCCCCTACCCCTACGCTGAAACACTCGACGCCTCCATCCGCGGTGAGCAACCCGTCTACGAAGAACTCTTCCACCTCAAGGAAGATCCGCGGGAGCAACACAACTTCGCCGCCTCACGTCCGCCAATCCTCGATTCACTGCGCCGCCGCTGCAACCAGCTTGTGAAAGAGGCCAAGGGGGCGTCCGGCGCGCCTTGGACTCTGCCCGCCACCGAATCACGCCTCGGCGCGGGATAGCATCTACTGCAAGGCCCGCTCCAGGTACGGATCCCGCTCGGCCGCCCAATCCGCGAAAGAAAATGTCACCGCCATGTCCGGCGGCACTGTATCGGTGTAGCCCGGCGCCGTGTACACCCGCGTCGAAACCTGGCCTTGCCACCGCGAATTCGGCAACGTGAACCCCACGGTCTCGCTCGGACCGTTGGGGCTGCCTCCGGTCGGCTCTCCCAGGATCGACACCAACCCCGTTGCCTTCAGGTCAACGACGTTCCGCATCCCGCTCGAAAATGTCTGCCGTCCGCTGAAAACGAATCCCCGCGGAGGCGCCTTTCCCGACGTCGCCAGGAACGCAGCCAGCGCCTCTAGCAGTGGCCGGATGACACCGGCGTCCCCGCCGCTATTGTTCCGCAAATCGAAGACGAAGCGCTCCACCGGCTCACGCCCCCACACCTCAACCATTTCCCGCGCCAGGCGTTCCATCGGCAGCGTCGGATCCCGCTGGCAGCGGTCGTACTTCAAATAGATCAACCGCGATTCCGCCACGTAGTCGAACCAATAATACAGTCCCGCGTTGCGCCGGTATAGCGGAGGATTCGGCCGCGCTTTCCTCGGAAAATCGAACAACTCCGCCGCCTCCTCGCGCAACGTCAACCGCAGCCCGTCCTCGAACTCATACTCCACAGAGTCCGCCGCCTCACTCACGCCCGCCGACTGCAACGCTTGCGGCGACACCAGCAACGCCGGAGCCTGTTGCAGAGCCCACCACCGGTTCTCCGCCGGAATCAGCGTGCGCACACGCTCGAATGCCTCCTCCGCCGAAAACGCACCGATGCGCGCCACTCTCTTCCCCAACGCCGGCAGAGCGCTGCCCCCTGCGCTAATCACATACCAGCCTTCCTCAAAAGCCCGTACCCGCAACGGCATCGAACGCACCCCAGTCCCCGCCGTCGCCAGAACATAGGTGTGCGCGTCGCCCACCCGCGCCGCAATTCTATTCAATCCGAAAAATATCTGCGCATCGCTGGAATCGGGAACCTTCGTCTTCAACTCTGCAACCGCTTGCGCAAACTCCTCCGCCGTGATCTGTCGAAACAGCGCCGGATGCCGCGTTTTCAACGTCTCCGCAAAGAAGTCAATGTCCTCTCGAAAGCGCTGATCCCGAGCCGTCTGCGCCGCCGCGCCCAACGCCAGAAGGAGTGCCAAAGCCGTCAACCGCTGCTTCATGCGGCCTCCAATCCACTCGCGACACGGCGCGCTCGAAAAACGGGCCGTTCATCGAGTCTGATCGTTTACGGCCTCATTGTACCAACCGCTCACCGCGCCCACAGCAGCCATACGAAAAACGGCCCGCCCAGCAGCGCCGTCGTCACTCCCACCGGCACCTCCACCGGGGCCAGCACCGTGCGCGAAATCGTATCGCACACCACCAGAAACGCACCCCCGCCGAAGATCGATGCCGGCAGCAGAACCCGGTAATCCGGACCCACCACCTTGCGCAACAGGTGCGGCACAATCAGCCCCACGAATCCGATCGGACCCGTCACCGCCGTCGTCGTCCCCACCAGCACCGTCCCCACCACAAAGCCCTGCCACGTCACCTTGCGGCAATCCACCCCGCGCCCGATCGCCCACGTCTCTCCATACGAGATCACGTTCCACACCCGCGCCATCCGCAGCATCCAAACACTCGCCGGCACAATCGCCACCGCCAGCCATCCCAGCACCGTATACTCCACCGCATCGATGCCCCCCATCAGCCAGTGCGTAATCTGAAAGCTCCGCGTAATCCCAGCCATGCTATGCAACAGCAGGATCACCGCCGTGCAGATACCGTTGATCGCAATCCCCGTCAACAGCAAAGTGAACGACGAAAACCGCCGCGCCTGCCCTAGCGCCGAGACCAGCACGATCACCGCCGCTGCGCCGCACAGCGCCGCCAGCCACACCACCGGAAACGAAGCATCGTCGCTCGGATAGAACGCGATCGCCGACACCGCCCCCAGCGATGCCGCCGCCGTCACACCCAAACTCGAAGGCGTCGCCAGCGCATCGCGCAGCATCGCTTGAAACATTGCCCCCGCCCCGGATAGCGCCGCCCCTGTCAACAACGCCAGCAAAGTCCGAGGCACACGCAGATTGAGGAAAATGTTCCAATCCGGCGCCTCCTGCCGCAACAGCTTCGCGTAGTCCATCCCCGATCCGCCCACGAACGGACACACCACCGCCGTCACCGCCGCAGCGATCACCGACAGCGCCATCACCCAATGCGCCTGTTTCCGCAGATCAGCGGCCATAGGTCAGAAACACCCTCCCATCGTCGCCGCCGTGCCAGTAGAACGGCACATGAAACACTTCCTCCAGCCGCCGCGGTTCCAGCGCTTCGCCCGGCGGACCATCGGCCACCAATCTTCCCCGGTCCAGCAGCCAGATACGGTCGCTGTTCTGCGCCGCCAGCGCCAGATGATGCGTCACCACCACCACCAGATGTCCGCTCTTTTTCAACTCCGCGAACAGTTCCCACAGCAGCGCCTGGTTCTCCGGATCGAGATGTGCGCTCGGTTCATCCAGCAACAACACCGGAGCCTGCTGGCACAACGCCGCCGCCAGCAACACACGCTGCTGCTCTCCACCGCTCAACGAAACGAAACGCCGCCCGCGAAACGCCTCCAGCCGCGTGCGCCGCAGCGCCTGCTCCATAAGCGCATAATCTTCGGCGCTCTCATACAAGCCAACCCCATATGGGATGCGCCCCGTCAGCACCACTTCCTCCACCGTGAACGGCACATCGCGAGGCACATGCTGCGGCACATGCGCCACCAGGCGGCACAACTCATCGCGCCGCAACAAATCCAGCCGCTTGCCTTGCACCGCGCACGTCCCCTGCCACGGCGTCTTCTGCCCCGCCAGCAGATCCAGCAACGTCGACTTCCCCGCCCCGTTCGGACCCACAATCGCAATCACCGCCGGCCCCACAACCTCAGCCGACACCTCGCGCAACACTGGAGCCGCCTGCCCGTAGCGGTACCCGAGCCCTTCCATCCGCAACATCATCGCCGCCCCTCCAGCATTCGCGCAAACGCTTCCGCCGCGTCCACCACTCGCGGTCCCGGCACCACGAAGATATCCGCCGCCACTGCGAACGCCCGCCCCTGCACCGCCGCCCGCACCCCCTTCTGCGTCTTCCAAAGCCTCTCCACCGATGCCTTCTTCTGCTCCGTCACGCCCACCGTTTCCGACATGTCTCCCATGTCCACAATCACGTCCGGATCCAGCCGCACCACGCCTTCCAGCGAGATCTGCGGATACGTCACCGGCGAATCGAACAACACGTTGCGCCCGCCGGCCACGCGAATCAGTTCATTCAGAAACGATCCGCGCCCCACCGCAATCATCCCATCCAGCCGCCCTGGATTCCTTCCCACCAGAAACAGCAACGTCCGCACCGGCTTCGCTGCCGATGCTTTCTGCAGCGCCGCCAGCCGTGCCCGCGTGTCCCGCTCCAGCCGCACACCCGCCTCATTCATCCCCAACGCCGCCCCAATCTGCCGGAACGAAGCAAACGTCTCTTCCAGATTCGTATTCCGCAACGCCAGCGTCCGTATCCCCAGGCTCGCAAACTGCCGCCCCACCGATCCCAACTCCGAATGCAGCAGCACCAAGTCCGGCTTCATGCGCGCAATCGCCTCCACGTTCGGCTTCAAGTAAGAGCCCACTCGAGGCAACTTGTTCACCTCCGCCGGATAGTGGCAGTAATCCGATACCGCAATCAGCCGTTTCCCCGCACCCAACGCAAACATCGTCTCCGTAAATCCCGGCGCCGTCGATACCACTCGCTGCGGCTCCGCGCCCCAGGCCATTCCCGCCAGCAGAACCATCAGCCACATAAGCGTTGCAGCACGCCACTCCGCGCGTGCTCCTCCAGCCAATCCGCCAACCGGTCATACATCGCTTGCTTGTCCGTCTCCACCGTCGGTAACCCCAACATCTCCGCGGCCACGCCCCCTTCCTCGAAAGCGCCATGCAGATACGTGCCCATCGCCCCCGCCACACAGCATCCGTCTTCGCGGCCCTCGCCCACAACCGCAAACGGCTCGCCGCCGATGCGCACGGTCGCGCCCATATGGATCTCGTAAGCACGAAACCGAACGCCCCCCTTCGTCCGCGCTTCCACCGTTCGAGTCACCTTCTCCCGCTCCAACACCGTGCGCACCGGCAGCAGCCCCAATCCCTCCACGCTTCCGTGCCCGGACTCCACCGCGTGCGGATCCTCCACCCGCTCGCCCATCATCTGATAACCGCCGCAGATGCCCACAATCGTTGCCCCACCGGCCTTCTGCCGCAACACCCACTCCGCCAAGCCGCGCTCGCGCAACCACAGCAAGTCTTCGATCGTGTTCTTCGATCCCGGCAGAAACACCGCGCGGTACTGCCGCGCCCCGGGCTTCGCAATCCAGTCCACCGCGCCCAGCGGCCGGAAGTCGGTGAAGTTTGAGATCCGCGGCAAACGCACCACTGCAACATCGCTCTCTCCCGAGTTCTCCTCAATCGACAGACAATCCTCATCGTCCAGCGCGATCTCCCGCGAATACGGAAACACGCCCAGGCACGGGATTCGCAGCCGCTGCTCCAGAAACCGCACACCTTCATCGAACAGCCGCCGGTCGCCATGAAAGCGGTTCACGGCGAAAGCCTGCACCAGCGCCCGTTGCGACGGAGGCAGCAACTCCATCGTGCCTACCAGTGACGCGAATACTCCGCCACGTTCGATATCGGCCACCAGCAGCGCCCGAGCCTTCACCTGCTCGGCAAACCGCAGGTTCACGATGTCGCGATCCATCAGGTTCACCTCCGCCACGCTCCCGGCCCCTTCGCACACAATGCACTCGAACTGCGATGCAAGCCGCCCGTAGCTCTCGGTCGCCAGTTGCATCAGTAGCTCCGCGTACCCGCTATACTGCTCCGCTTCCACAGATCGCCACACGCGTCCCCGCACCACCACCTGCGAACCGTGCAGGGATTCCGGCTTCAGCAGCACCGGATTCATGTCCGCCATCGCCGGCAAACCGCACGCCTCCGCCTGCATCGCCTGCGAGCGCCCGATCTCCCCGCCTTCTATACACGGGTAGGAGTTGTTCGACATATTCTGCGCCTTGAACGGAGCCACGCGCACGCCGCGCCGCCGCAACAGCCGGCACAACGCCGCTGTAAACCAGCTCTTTCCCACATGCGATGCTGTTCCGCCGACGAACAACGTCCGCGTCATGTCCCTCCAGCCCTCCCTGCGAGAGCGAAGCGATTTCCAGCCTCGACGGCTGTTCCCAGGCAGGTCTTCGGACTTGCGGGCCCCCTACTCGCCGCGACTTCCCAACTCATCCCTGAGCCAGTGTCTCGCTACGGCTTTCGTTCCCTTTACCGCTGCGGGGCAGTTCCGGCTTCTCACCGGATTCCCTTTTCAACGCCCCCCTCGGGTGGCGTACCTTGGAAGTTACAACGATAACACAGCGATGATTCTCCTCATCTCCATCGCCGCCTTCTCGCTACACGCCGCCGATTGGCCCGAATGGCGCGGCGCCGGCCGCCAGGGCGTCTGGAACGAAACAGGCATCGTGCGCGCCTTCGCCCCAGCCGGCCTCACCGTCAAGTGGTCCGCCCCCATTCATCCCGGCTACTCCGGACCTTCCGTAGCGCAGGGACGCGTCTTCGTCATGGATCACGAAAAGGGCCCCGCCACATCCGTCACGGAGCGTATCCTCTGCCTGGACGAAGCAACCGGACACACCCTCTGGACCCACTCCTGGCCCGCCGATTACCGCGGCCTCGACTACCACAACGGCCCGCGCATCACGCCTACCGTGGATCAGGACCGCGTCTACGCACTCGGCGCCAAAGGCATGCTCTTCTGTCTCCGCACCCGCGATGGCAAGCCGCTCTGGTCGTCGGACTTCGTCCGCGACTTCGACGCGCAGATCCCCGGCTGGGGCGCCTCCAACGCCCCCATCGTGCACGGCAACCTCGTCATCGCAATCGTTGGCGGCAAAGGCGACGCGAAGGTCGTAGCCTTCGACAAATTCACCGGAAAGCCCATCTGGCGCGCCCTGTCGTCGCAGCAATCCGAGCAAGGCTACTCGCAGCCCGTCATCGTCCACAACCCGTCGCCGCAGCTCATCGTCTGGCACGCCGGCGCCATCGACGCGCTCCATCCGGCAACGGGCAAACATCTTTGGTCGCATCCCTTCCGCATCCGCATGAACACGCCCATCGCCACGCCCGCCTGGTCCGCGCCGCACCTGCTCGTATCCGCCTTCTTCGACGGCGGGCGCATGTTGCAACTCGGCCCCGCGCAACCGGCCCTGCTCTGGCGCAGCGAAGACGGAAATGAAGTGAAAAGCGACAAGCTGCACACCCTCATGAGCCAGCCGCTCATCGAAGGCGACTACGTTTACGGAATATGCAGCTTCGGCCAATTGCGTTGCCTGCGCCGTTCTACCGGAGAACGCGTTTGGGAATCGCAAGTCCCCACCGTCGAACGCACCCGCAACGTTTCCGCGTGGCTCATCCGCCATCGCGACCGCACCGTAATCTTCAACGACCGCGGCGAACTCATCTTCGCCCATCTCCGCCCTTCCGGCTACGACGAAATCAGCCGCACCACGGTCATCGCACCCACTTCACCTGCCGGTGGCCGCCGCGAGAAGAAAGCTGTCGTGTGGTCGCACCCGGCTTTCGCCAACCGCCATATGATCGTCCGCAACGATGAGCGCATCCTGCGCGTATCTCTGCAAGAAAGCGACTACCCCGCCCCGCAACAGCCGTGAAACATTGGTGCCCGGGGTGGGACTTGAACCCACACTCTCCGTTAGGAAAAAAGGATTTTAAGTCCTTTGCGTCTGCCGATTTCGCCACCCGGGCACGACCAATCAGGTATCTTTTCAGTGTAGCGAAAACCGCCCGCCCCTACCTCGGCGCCGCCGCCTTCGATGACACCGCCGGCTTCCCATCCACCGTCACCGGCTCCATCAACTCCGTCCGCGTCCCGTCCGGATCGAAAATGTTCAACTGACGCCGCCGGTTGATCCCCGTCCGTATCTCCAGCGGCCGCGTGTATTCCTTCCGCGCCGGCAGCCCTTCAATCTCCCGCAGCGCTTTCTCCATATCCGGAACCATCAGGCAAATATGATGTGCCGAACCCCGCTTCGTCTCCTCCGGCAGATCCCTGTACAGCATGAACTCGACATAATCATCCCCGTCCGGAACCTTCATGTTCACCCAGTCCAAAGTCTTCTGATCCCGGCTCCCTCGCCACAACTCCTCGAATCCCAAAATCTCCCGGTAAAACTGCATCGCCGGTTCCAGCGCCGCCACCAGTATCCCCACATGCAACATCCGCGACGACACGCCTGTCGCCAGATGCTTCCCCTTCTCCCGCACACTCCACCCGTCCGGCATGTACTGCACGAACTCCACCGTGTGCCCATCCGGATCCTTCACGTTGAAGCTCTTGTTCTTAATGCGCCCCACTCCAACCTTGTCCGGAACCTTCACACCTTTCGCCGCCAGGTACAGCCGCATGCCCTCAATATCATCGGTCTCCACCGAAATATGATTCAGACGATCCGTATCCGGCGCCCGCTCGGGAAACACTTCGATGTACTGCCGCTCGTTCACCTTGAAGAACGTCATCGAAAACGATCCGTCCGGGTTGTTCAACGAGTACGGCTCGTGAAAACCGAGCATCCCGCTGTAGTATGCGCGCGTCTTGGCAATGTCCTTCGAGAAAATGGCGATGTGCGCCACTCCCGTAATCCGGGGGCGTTTCGGGGCCTGCGCGAACACCACAGACCCCGTCAGCAAAACAATCAGGAGTTGTTTCATCGGCAACTCCTATTATGGTCCCGAATCAGAAGCTCAGACGGAGCCCCAGTCGCACCTGGCGCTCGTCGATCCCATCCCGGCCCAAACCCGCCGTCGAGGTGATCTCCATATACCCGCCGTACCGGGTCAGCGGATTGGTAATCTCCGGATTGAAGTTATCCACGTTCCCGCCCGGATTGTTGAAGTGCGGCGTATTCGTGAAGTTGAACGCTTCCCCGCGGAACTCCAGCTTGAACCGCTCGGAAACCTGGAACCGCCGGAAAATACTGAGATCCCAGTTTGAAGACCCCGGCCCGCGCAGCAGATTCATCGCCGTGTTCCCGAACCGCCGGTCGTTGCGAGCCACCGGGATGAACGCCGTCGGATCGTAGAACGGAGTCCCACGGCCCACTCCGCCAAGCTTCTGCACTTTGTCCTTCACCTGGTCCGCCGTTTGCGTCGCCCCAGGCATGTTCAGCGTCGCACCGCCGGAAGTCACCGTAAACGGCGCCCCAGTAAAGAAGCTCAGAATATTGTTCACCTGCCATCCGCCCAGCAACTTCGCCCCAACTCCGTCCGTCGCCCACTTCTGGCCCTTGCCGAACGGCAGTTCCCAGATATTCGATATCTGCAGGTTGTGCGTCCGGTCGTAGTTGCGCACCGTCCGGTTGCGTTCAAAATGCACCAGCGACTGCACCGACGGCCCGCCATCGTTGTTATCCACGTACCCGATCACCTTTGACCACGTGTAGGCCATGTTCAACGCAAAGCCGGGAGCCATGCGCTTCAACGCCGTCGCTTGCAGCGAATCGTACATCGTCGTCCCGAATGGCTGCACCACGTTCGTCGCCGAAGTGCGCCCGAACTGGGCAAACAGAGGCCGCCCCGCCTGCCCTCCATTAATCACCTGGCCCGCGTTGTAGTCCAGATAGCCCATCTGATTCGTGGAGCGCGTCGCCACATAACCAGCCCCGACCGTGAAATCATTCTGTAGCTGCTTCTGCATCGTGAAGTTCCAACTCTGCACATAGCCGCGCCGGAAGTTCTTGTCCGCCGTGATCACCGCGAACGTCCCCGGAATGTCGATCACCCCGTTGCCGAAATCCGGCACCCTCGCCGTCGGTATCCCCTGCGCGATCAGCCCCGTGTTGCCGAACGAATTCGGAGCCTCGTAGTTGTCAATCAACAGCACCGGGTAGTTCGTCCGGAACGGCCGCTGCAGCGAGAACGGATCGTTCGTCAATCCATACCCCGCGCGGATCACGAACGTGTCCGTCACGCGATAGGCCAGCCCCGCCCGCGGCGCGAACTTCCGCTTGCTTTCCACCACACCGCAGTTCCGCGGCACGTTGCCCACGCCGCAAACCGACATCTTGTTCGTCGCGATGTCGTACAGTTCCAACCCCCGGTCCGAACGCGTCGGGAACGGGAAGTATTCCCACCGCATACCGTAGTTCAGCGTCAGCCGGCGATTCACGTTCCACCGGTCGCGCACATAAAAGCCCGCCTGGAAAGACCGCGTGTCGAACACATCCGGCACTTGCGTGATCTTGCCCTTGTTCGTCGTGATCCCCATCAGGAACGTCGCGTAGCTGTTGAACTGATTGCCCGCCAATCCCCCGTTCAATTGCGTCGGCCCGCCGCCGAAACCGAACCCGCCCGACGCTCCGTACAGCGCTCCCGTGGCTTCCGGCTGTTGATGGTTCATCCCCGTCTTATACAGCTCGAACCCGAACCGCACTTCGTGCGTCCGCTTCAACACGTTGAAGTTCGACACCCACTGATACTGCGGGTCCGAACGGAAGTACGGCATGAACGCGTTCGGCATCCCGATGGCCGTGAAGCTCGACACATTGAATTGCGGCCAGCCGCCCTCAAAACGCCGCGTCCCGTTCACCCCCGGAATCCCAAGGAAATCCGTCCCCAGCTTCTCATCCAACCGCGGCTGTTCCACGTTCGTGTCCATCCGCGTCCACCCATAATAGGAATCCACGAGAAAATTCTGGCTGATGATATAGGTTGCTGAACCCGTAAAACTATACGTCCGCCCGCTGCCAACCCCGGGGTTGCCGCCGGCGCTCGATATCTCGGGCCCGCCCAGCGCCCCGAACATCATTGGATTGTCCATGCTGTAGTCCAGAAAACTGAACCGCCCGAACGCCGTCAGTTTCTGCGAATGGTTGTAGTTCACCTTCGTATCAAAACGGTGCCGGTCGTAAAGGTATGAACCCGCCGCGAAGAAATTGTTTGCCAGGCCGTCCAGATTGGGCGCCGGCGTCAGGTCCACCAGTTTCTTAATAATCGGGCTGATCCGTGCCGCCGGCACGATGTTCCCCGGCAGCGGAACCCGATTGAACCCATCCGCCGTCCCCGTGTTCGGATCGTACACCAGCCGCGGCGATTCCGACATGTTCCCCGCCTTCATCGCCGCTGTCGGCACCGTGCCGAATCGCGACGCGAATTCGCGGTTCAGATTCGCCTCATAGCTCCCGAAAAAGAAAAGCTTGTCCCGCTTGATCGGCCCGCCCAGAGCCCCGCCGAACTCATTCACCACCAGCTTCGGATTGGCTTGCCCCTGCGGCAGGAAGAAATTCTTCGCCTTCAATTTGTTGTTGCTGTGAAACTCGAACAGCGCCCCGTGCAGATCGTTCGTCCCGCTCTTGATCGCCACGTTGATCGCCGCGCCTCCCGCCAGCCCCTGCTCCGCGTCGAATGAATTCGTCACCACGTTCACCACTTCCACGGCTTCCAGCGTCGGCACGAATGCCGTCGCGTGCGGCAGCCACGGAGCAATCGAACTCGCCCCGTCGATCTTCGTGTTGTTGATCGCGTAGCTCGCCCCGTTCACATTGAACGTCAGAGCCCGCGATGGATTCGTCGGCACCGAGTGGGCGTTCGTCGGAGGACGGAAGCCAGGAATCGTCTTGAACAATTGCTGATAATTCCGCCCCGGCGCTACCGGCAGATTCTCCAACTCCTTCGCACCGATTTCCGCCCGTACTTCCGCACGGTCCGATTGCAATTGCACCGTCTGCGCCGTCACTTCAATCGACTCCGCCACGCTGCCCACCTGCATCGTGACATCGGCGCGCGTCACCGTATTCACAGTGATCTCGATCCCCGTCTGCACATACGCGCGAAACCCCTGCTTGGTCACCTTCAGCTCATACGTGCCCGGCAAGAGGTTCGGAAAGTTGTACAGTCCATCGGCCCCCGTCGCCGCTTCGCGCACCTGATTCGTCGAGCGGTTGGTCAGCGTAATCGCCCCTTCCGGAAGCGCCGCGTCGGTCGCATCCCTCACGTTCCCCACCAGCGTCCCGTACAGCACCTGAGCCTTGCTCTTCGGCGCGTACATCGCCAGTACGAGCAATGCAGCCGCTACCGCGCCGCATGAATATTTCTTCATGGAAATCCCCTTTCCTTTGTCCCCAAACAGGATTCATAAAGAATAGCCGAATCGGTTTGGAAGTCAAGCGGGGGGCGGGGTTAAGAAATCACGATCTTCATATCCGCAAAAACAGCTTCTTCCGGTACAGCGCCCACGCCACCAGAAAGTTCGCCAGCGTGTAGACCACCGCGTACAGCAACGACGCATTGATCGGAGCCGCCAGCGGCAAAAAAACATTTTCGAAGATCCATGTTTTCCATCCCAAATGGCTCAACAGGATCTCCCCAGCCTCCGACGCCAGATAAATCGCAATCGCGTTCATCCCCAGAATCACGAACGGCTGAAAAATACGCTTATATGCCAAACCGTCCGCCACCCAAAGAAACAGCCCGAACAGTACGAAATCCAAGCCGGCCATGAACAGTGTGAACGACGAAGTCCACAGTTTCTTGTTGATCGGCAGCCATTGGTCCATGATCAGCCCTGCCGCCGTCAGCGCCACGCCCGTCAGCAGCAGCGCCCGCGTGCGTTGCGAAACACTCCGCTTCGCCCCCACGAGGTGCCCCGCCATCACCCCCAGCAGCATCGTAGCAATGGCCGGCAGCGTGCTCACAATCCCCTCCGGATCCCACGTCTTCGTGTGCGCATAATTGTGCGCTCCCAGCACGATGCGATCCACGTAATGCGCGAAATTTCCTTCCACATCCAGCCGCCCCGCTCCATACCCGGGCACCGGAGCGAACGCCATCAGCGCCCAATACACACTCAGTAACCCCGCAATCCACGCAATCTGCCCGCGCCACCCCGTAGCCAGATAAATCGGCACCGTCGCCGCATAGCAGATCGCAATCCGCTGCAGCACTCCCAGAACCCGCTGCGTCGATAAGTTGAAATCCGGAACAGCGTACACCAGCAGTCCCAGCGCAAAGAGAATCGCCGCGCGCCGCATCGCCTGTTTCACAATCGACCCGCGCCCTTCCCCCGCCGCCAGCTTCCGCCCCAGCGACAACGTAATCGCCACTCCCACAATCCACACAAACGAGGGAAACACCACGTCCGTCGGCGTCCAGCCGTGCCATTCGGCATGCTGCAGCGGCCCGTATACATGGTCCCCGCTCCCCGGATCGTTCACCAATACCATCAACGCCATCGTCGCCCCGCGAAAGGCATCGAGTGAGGTCAGACGCTGCTTGCTGGATTCCCCTGTAGCCGCCATGCGAATCCTCCATTGTACGCCGCCGCTATAATGAGAGGCTTCATGCGTATCCTCTTTTTTTCCGACATTCATGCCGATTGGAACACCCTCCAGCGCCACATGGATACGGACGCCGATTATTACGTCGCCGCCGGAGACCTCGTCAGTTGGGCCAAAAACACGGACAAGGCCGGGCAGATCCTCTCGCAACGCGCGGAGAAAGTCCTCGTCATCCCCGGCAATCACGAATCCGAGCATGACATCGACCTCATGTGCCGCCGCCACAAACTAACCAATCTCCACGGCGCCAGCCTGAACCTCGGCGGCTTCCATCTGGCCGCGCTCGGCTACTCCAACCCGACGCCCTTCAACACGCCCGGCGAATACACCGAAGAGCAACTCGCCGCGCGCCTCCAGCCCTTCGCCGCCCTGAAGCCCTTGGTGCTCGTCTGCCACTGCCCGCCCAAAGGCACCCTCCTCGACCGCGCCGCCGAAGGTCTCCACTTCGGCTCCACCGCCATCCTGCGCTTCCTCCAAACCGAACAACCCCTCTACTTCCTCTGCGGCCACATCCACGAAGCCGAAGGAGTACGTACCACCATCGGCATCACCCAAGCCATCAACGTCGGCAAACAAGGCTTCCTCCTCAAACTCGAAGCCGCCCGCTGACCGCTGGCCGCACTCAAGGGCAAGGCCTAGACGATACAATCTCAGTGATGCTTCCCTTCACCGGCCCTATGGCCGCCGCCGTCACTCCCTCCCGTCCCGATTCCTACCAGATGGACCTCGCCGCCTGCCTCGAAGTCATCGACTTTCTCTGTCACTCCGGTGTCCGTGCTATCGCCCTCTTCGGAGCCACCGGCGAATTCCCCCACTTCACCGTCGAAGACCGCGTCCGCCTCGCCCACATGGCCATCAAACGCAGCCGCGTACCCGTCATCGTCAACGCCACCCATTCCTGTTTCGAAGAATCCCGAGCAATCATCGAACACGCCGCCGCCAACGGAGCCGCCGGCGTCATGATTCAGCCCCCCACCTACTTCCGCTATGCCGCCCCCGAAATCCGCCAGTACTTCCTCGATCTCACCGACGAATTCAGCGAACGTGTCCCCGTCCTGCTCTACAACCTGCCCTTCTTCAACAATCCCATCCCCATCGAAGTTGCCTGCGAGTTGCTCGAATCCGGACGCGCCGCCGGCATCAAAGATTCCAGCGGCAATCTCGAATACCTCACCGAACTCCTCCGCGTCCGCCGCAAGATCGAATTCCCCCTCATCGTCGGCAACGACAATGTATTCGTCGAAGGCCGCCGCCGCGGAGCCGATGGCGTCATCTCCGGCTGCGCCGCCGCCGTCCCCGAACTCCTCATCGCCTTGGATGCCGCCGTCGTCAGCGGAAACGAACTCCGCATCGCCGAGCTTTCCCTCCTCCTCGATGAGTTCATCCACCGCATTGACCGTTTCCCCGGCCCCCTGGGCATCCGCGAATGCTTGTCCACGCGCGGCCTCAAAATGGGCGCCCGCGCCATCCCCTTCGCCGAAGAAACCGAACGCTCCGCCGCCGAATTGCGCCAGTGGTTCACCGCCTGGCTGCCCGGCATGCTCTCCAAAACGAAATAACTCTCACCGCTTCGGCAAATCCGCTTTCGACAGCCGCAGCCCCATCGATCCGCCCACCGTAATCACATCGTACTGCCCGCGATAGCCGATCAGCAGATGCGCCGCCCACGGCTCCATCTTGTACTCCCGCACCAGCCACTCCACCATGTCGGTCGTCGCCACGCGAATCGTCCGATCGAGTGAGCTCACAAACTCCGGCTGGCTCCCGATCGACACTATCCACTCCGCCGTCTCCAGCCGCGGATTTTCGAGTCCCACCCCTTTGCGCACCACTACCTCGAAGGTCACATCCATCGATGTCTCCACACCCGTCCCCGTCGGCTCGCCATCGCCCTGCAGCGCGTGCCCGTCCCCGATAAAAAACAGCGCCCCCGCATGAAACACCGGCAGGTATAACGTCGTCCCTTCCACCAGCCGGTTGTAGTCCATGTTGCCGCCGTAATTGCCCGATATCCCCGATGTCGGAGCAAACACTCCCGGCGCCGCCACACCCGCGCACCCAAGCATCGGCTTCGCCTGGAACTCCATCGCATGCACCTTGCTTTGCGGCGCGCTCAGTTTCACCGTCGCCTTCGCCAGGTCGATATTCCACCTCACGATGTCGTCGCGCTCCGGAACCACCGCGCCCTTCTGATAACTCCGCCCATAGGTGCGCTCCATCGATTCAGGAGTCACCGCGTACGCCCCCAGCCGGTACGTCGTGAACCCGTAGTTGCGGTTCATCCGGATCCGCGTGAACCGGATCGCGATCGAATCCCCAGGCGCCGCCCCTTCCACATAAAACGGACCCGTCAGCGGATTGCCCCGCTCCCCCGCCTTCTTCCCGTTCCAATCGTAGCCCCCAGCATCGGCGGTCTTCGTCACCACCGTATCGCCCGAGCGAATCCGGGCCAGCACCGGATGCCGGTGATCGAATGAGTTGTACAGCTTCGTCGGAACAATCTGGTGGGTCTCAGCCGGCAAGCATGCCGCGGCAAGAACAAGCAGAACAATCATCCCGCCATACTACCCGATTACGGCACTAACCGGTAGCTGACGAACGCGATCCGCTTGCTGTCGGCGGACCACGATGGCACATTGATCGTCCCCTGTCCTCCGAATAGCGTCGCAATCACCCGCGGCCTTCCCCCGTCGGCCGGAACCAGCTTCAGCGTCACATCCTTGTTCGCCGGATGCCCCTCCACTGTTTTCTCGAACGAGAGGTACACAACCCACTTCCCATCCGGCGACGGATGCGCGAACCAATCCGCCGAATCACTCCCTTCGATAAACATCCGCTGATCCGTACCATCCGCCAGCATTCGCCAAATGCGCATTACCCCGCTGCGCACCGAATTAAAGTAAATGTACTTGCCGTCCGGCGAATAGTCCGGCCCGTCATCCAGCCCTTCCGCCGTGGTAAGACGCTTTTCCTCGCCGCCCTCGGCCGGAATCGTGTAAATGTCGAAGTTGTCGTTCCGCCGCGCGCAATACGCCAGCGTCTTCCCGTCCGGCGACCACCCGTGCCAGTACGAGGGAAATTGCGGCGTAATCAACCGCGGAATGCCTCCGCCAAACGGCAGAATGTAGATCTGCGACTGCCGGCTCGCGCTCCCATCGCTGATCGCCAGCCACTTGCCGTCCGGCGAAATCCCGTGGTCGTTGTTGCACCGGATCCGCTCCCCCGTGTCGATCGCCGCCGGCGGTCCACCGCCCGCCGCAATCCTGTACAGCCGCCCGCCCGCGTTGTAGATCAGTTCGTTGTCTCTCGACCAGTTGGGAGCCTCGAAATGCTCCTTGGCCCTCCGAACAATTTGCCGCTGTTTCGTTTCAATGTCCAGAACCTCCAGCGTGCTCTCCGTCACGCGCTTCACCACCACCCCGCGCGCTTCCACCTTCACATCGCGGAACAGAGCCGTCTCGCTCACCGTATCGTCGTGCGAGCATACCGCCAGCCCACCGTAAATCCGCTCCGGCATGGCGAGCGTCAGCGCGCCTACCGGGCTCCACGCCCGTCCGTCGCGCGAAACCTCCGCCGAGATCACATCCCCGTGCCGTTCCAGCCGCGCCACCAGCGGTGGCCGTATCGTCGTCTGAATCTCCGCCGTCGGTCCGCCCTTCACCTTGCGGTATTGCAGCGCCAGTTCTCCAGAGCCGTGAAAAACGAAATCCGCATAAGGCGCGTCCGCATCCAGACTCGCCCGCAGAATCGGCCCCGCCTTACGATGAGGATTCTTTCCCTCACCCACCCACTCCACCTTCGCCTCAATCGACACATCGCCCGCGAATTGATCGTGCACGAAATGGAAGGCATCGCTCGTCCCCCACATGTTCGTGCCGGAGGCGCTGATGCGATACACGCCTCCCTCCAGCCGCGACATCCCTTTATGGGCGGGCGCGCCGACATCGGCGGACTGTGGAAGAGGCTGGGCCAGCAACGGGGATGCGGCAATCAGAAAAAAGCCAAGCATCCCCTATTGATACCGCAAATGTTCAGTCGCCGCTGACACGCGGTTGCTGCGGAGCTTTCGCCGCCGCAAGCTGTCCCACGCTCACGTGAATCGTCGGCATCGCTCCCTGATCGAGCGAGTTCTTCACCGCCTCGTCCGGATGGTTCAGCTTCTCCAGCTTCTCCTTCAGCAATTGCCGCCGCAGCCGTTCCTCGAACTCCGCCAGCTTTGTCTCGATGTCCGACTTCTTCTTCCCATGCACCACCATGTCTTCCCGGTAGCGCTTCAGGAAGTACCCGATCGTCTCCGTGCGGATCTTGATCGAGCCCGTCGGCTTGTTCTCATCGATGTCCTTGAAGCAGAAATACGGAGTCCCCGAATGCTCCACAATCTCTTCCACCACGGTGTAAATCGGAGCGTCGTGGCCGCACTTGAAACTCGACAATTCCAGCGCCACAAGATTCGGATGGCGCGCCACATACTTCGCACCCCAAATTTTGCGCGTCGTGTTCTCCGAATACGAGTTCTTCCACACGTCCGTCACAGCCATCGGATGCGGAATCTCTCCCGCTTCCACTTCCGCTCCGAACAAACGCCAGATCATGTCGTCGTCAATCGGCAGAGCATCCTGCGTGAACACCGGATATCCAAGCTTCTGGAATTCCTCCAGAATCTCGTGGTTCACCCCGGGGTCGTTATGATACGGGCGCCCTAACAACACCACGCCCAGCCGCTGCTCCTGCTCCAACTGCTCCAGCACTTCCCTCGCCGCGCCGCGCATCGTGACGTTGTTGAAGTAATCCAGTGCCCGGAACCCTTCTTCCACCGCGCGCCGGTTCTCTTCCGCCGATAGTCCGAAAATGTCCTTGAACTGTTCGTACATCTGCCGCTCGAACATGTCGCGCTTGCCGATGTTCACAAACGTCCCCAGGAACGCCGTCCCTTTCTCCGCGAACAGATCGCCCTCTTTGATGAACGCCGCTTTCGCCGCTTCCGGAGTCGTCGCCACCGTCGGACACGACCGCGTCGCCTGCGTGTGCGACAGGTCCGACGTCAGACAGTCGATCATCGGGAAGAAAATGTAATCGAGCGGCTTCTTCGCATGCTGCACATACAGCAGATTGTGCACGTGCGGAATACCCAGCTTCGACGGGAAGCAAGGGTCGATCGAACCGCGCTTGCCGCCTTCTTTGTAGAGCGTCTCCGACGTGTAGTCGGACCACACCATGTTCTCCGTCTTGATCCCCAACGATGCGAAATAGCCCGTGAACACCGGAGCCTGCGAGTACATGTTCAGCACCCGCGGCATCCCGATCCGGATCTCCCCGCGCTTCTTCATCAGTTCCGCGCGCTTCTTCTGCGCTGCCGTGAACTGGAACTTCGGCAGCGGATCCGACACGTTCGGCGCATCGGGAGCCTTGAACACCTGCCGCGCCGCAATCTCCACGAAATTCGGGTTCGCCTTCTTTACCGCGTCCAGCTTCCCCTTGATATTCCGCATGTCGTTGATGTCTTCCACCGTGCCTTTTTCGCACGTGGCAATGATCAGACGCTGCGAGCCCGATTCGAGCGGCACCTTCGTCTTCTTCGGAATATATGCGTCTTCGGACAGCACGCTCGTCTTCACGTCGATGAACGTGCGCAGGCACTTGTTCTTGCAGAAGTAGCAGCGCGTCTGCTCGTTTCGCGTCGTCTTATAGCTGATCTCCTGCACCGCCCGCATGCCGATGAACGTCGATTGCCGCCCGTTGTCCCACAACCGGCCTGCTTCCAAACCAGCGCCGATCGCGCCGGCTTCGCCGCAGTGCTCATGCACAATCACGTTCGCCTGCTGTTCTTTGCCCTTGAACCGCGACTCGATGAAATCCACCTGAGACTTCACCGCCGCCAGGTTGTATTGCGTCCCGCCCTGCAGCAGGAACGTCGACCCGATCGCCGATAGATTCGGAATCTGCGACACGTACAGCCAGATGTTCTTAGGCAGAACGTTGCACAATCCCGCCATGATCTCTTCCGGCTTCCAGCCCTGCCGCTGGAAATCGACAATGTCGCTCTGCATGAATACCGCGCAGCCGTATCCGAACTGCGGATACCCGTTTGCCCCGAACGCCACATCCGCGAATTGTTCCACCGGATAGCCGAAGCCTTGCGCCGTCGATTGCAGGAAGTAACCGTTCCCCGCCGAACATTGCGTGTTCAGCTTGAAATCCTTCACTCGCCCGTTCTTCAGAATAATGATCTTGATGTCCTGCCCGCCGACATCGCAAATCACATCGACATTCTTATAGAAATGCAGCCCGGCCTGCGTATGCGCCACGGTTTCCACCAGCGCCGCATCGGCCCCGATCACATCCTTCAATATGTCTTTCGCGTAGCCCGTGGTCCCGACGCCCAGAACCTTCAGCGTCGCGCCCTGATCGGTGATCTGCTGTTCCAGCTTGGCGAAAATGTCCATCGTATCTTCAATCGGATTGCCCTTCGAGAGCTGATACGCCTTCGCCAGAATCCGCCGCTCTTTGTCCTTCGAGATCAGTACCGCCTTCGTCGAAGTGGAACCGCCGTCAATCCCGATGAACCCTTCCACCACCTCCCCCGGCTCAAAAGTCGAAGGAATGAACTTCTTGTGCTTGTACCGGTCTTTGAAGCTGTCCAGGTCTTCGGCGCTCTTCGCCAACCCGCCGTTGCCGCCCTTCTTCTTCTTCTCCTCGTCGCGCCCCACTTCGATGTACCACTTCAGCTTCTCGTAGCCGACGTACTGCCCGATGTGCTCGTCTTCCGTCTTGCCGAACTCCACCGCCCCGATCGCCGCGAAATACTGCGCGTTGTCCGGCGTCCGGATCAGATCCTCCGGAGGCACGCCTTCCGGCAGCGGGTAGTTGCGCTCTTCCCAAATCTTCGGAATGTTGTGCTTCCAGCAATCGCGCATCCCCGTGATGTAACAGTTCGGCCCGCCCAGCAGCAGCACCACCGGACGCAGCGTATTCCCGCGCGTCAGCACGCTCAGGTTCTGCATCACGATCGCCTCGAACAGCGAGGCCATGAGCTCATCCGCCGGCACCCCGCTCTTCTGCAACCCGTTGATGTCCGTCTCCGCAAACACCCCGCACTTGCCCGCCACAGGGTGCAACCGCAGCCCCTTGTAGCCCATGTTGCACAACTCGTCCGCCGGAATCCGCAGCTTCGCGTTGATCTTGTCGATCACCGCTCCCGTGCCCCCGGCGCACTTGTCGTTCATCGAAGGAATCTTCTTCTTCCGCCCCGTCTCCGGGTCTTCCTTGAAGATGATGATCTTCGCGTCCTGCCCGCCCAACTCGATGACGCTGCCGCACTCCGGATACAGCTTCTCCACAGCCAGCGAAACCGCGTTCACTTCCTGCACGAACTTCGAGCCGAGAAACTTCCCCAGCCCCGAGCCGCCTGAGCCCGTAATGAACATGCGGGCATTCTCCGGCCGGAAGCCATCAACCTCTTCTTCAAAGCGCTTCAGGAATTCGAGACACTTCTCCGGCTGCTTCGTGTCATGCCGCTGATAGTCCCGCCATAAGATTTCATCCGTGGCTGCGTCAACCACCACGCTCTTGACAGTCGTCGAGCCGACGTCCATGCCGATCATGAACTTCTTGTTCATTGCTTTTGCACTCCGGGCAGAGAGGTCCTACAGTTTATCAGTTTACGTGAGCGGCCGCGGCCATGGGTTGGGGCTGCCAGCCTTCCTTCTTCATCCGCTCCGCGATATGAAGAACAAAGTTGGCGGCTGTGCCCACCACACCCTTCGTGTGAGGCACATGGTACATCGGTTTCTTCGTCTCCGGATGCGCTTCCACGAACGCCCGGCAATCCTCCAACGTCAGCCCGCTTCGCTGCAGCACCTCGGCGAATTCGTTCTTCGCCTTGTTCTTCGCTTCGCCGAGCGCCATCTGCACGCGGCTGTGGGCGTTGATCTCCCCTTCTCCCGAAGTCTCGATCGGAAGGAAGATCATGTCCTTATAGGTGCCCGTCACCGCTGCCTGCGCCCCGTCCGATTGCGTCGAAGGCATGCACCCGAACGGCTTCAGACTCAGCACCATGTGGGCCAGATCTTTGTTCGAATAATAAATGTTCTTGGCGACTTCCAAATGCCCTTCGCCGCCGCCCGCCCGCGAGTTGTAGAACGGATGCCCCATGCGCTGCAATTCATACTGATCGGCCAAGTGATGCGCCAGCCCGCCCAGCGCGTCCACAATGCGGTGATACTCGCGCTTGAAAATCGCTTCCGCCAGCTTCAGCTTCGCTACCTTGTTCCGGAAGCTGTATTCGATCTTCATGCGCTTGCCCAGTTGCCAGATCGGAGGCAGCACTGCCCCTTCCTCCAGCCCCTTGGTGTCGGCGTACTTCTGAATCACCTGGTGGATCATATACATGATCCAGGTGCCGATCGGCTCCACCAGCACCTGCGCCCCTTCCCGCTCCAGGAACCGGAACATGTTGAAGTTCCCGTCCCCTTCCGTCGTCTGCGCCCAAAACTCGCCCGTGATCTTCACGATCGGCTTGATCCGCAAACGGTCCACTTCCACTTCGTCGTACATCTCACGGCAGCGGTTGAGCGACGCCGTCACATCTTCTGATCGAAGCTGGTTCACAAACTTGCCGATGTACTCGGTCGTATCTTTGAAACCGTTCAAAAACCCGGGCAGATCTTCACCCACCTGCCACGGCTGCTTCTTCTTGAAGACCTCGTGCAGGTAATCGGTGACGTTGTCCAGCACCTCGTCCGTCTGTCCCGCCTTTACCTCGAACGGGCGAATCGCGTACGCCACTTCATTGACGATATCCCCGCAGTTCAGCGCGTTCAGAATCCCCAGAAAGAAGTCCAGGTTCATCTCCAGCCCCGCTTCCGCATCGGACTGGCTCAATCCCCCCGACTGCTGGAACAGCAGCACGCGGAACCCATCGAATCCCGCATTGCGCAGCGCCAGCCTGTATTCCGCCTCATACATCCCGAACCGGCACGGACCGCACGCCCCGGCCGTAAAAAACACGTACCGGTCCACAATCTCCTGTTTGGTGAGGCCCTGCTCCTCCAAGCTCTGCAGATACTGCACCAGATTCCCTACCGTAAAGTAGGTGGGATTACACTGGCCGTTATTGCCATACTCCTTGCCCAACTGGAACGCCGCCACATCGGGCGTCGGCAGCGACTCCGCCAAGTACCCGAGCCCTTCCAGCGCCCCATGGATTAATTTCTCATGCTTCCACGTCAGTCCGCCGAACAGCAGCGTCGTATGTCCGCGCTGATGCGCGTTGAAAGTCCGCTCCGTCGGCCGCTTGAAGTGGTGGACTTCTTTTTGTTCCAGTCCGGCTTCCCGCTCCAGCCGCGCGCGTTCCTCAGCCAGCCGTTGCTGGATGATTTCTTCCACGGAGCTGTTAATCTGTACTAACCCGCTTCCCATGTTCGGCTTAGGTCCAAACGGCTGTGTACTCATCGTACCCTCTCTCACTCGCAATCGATATTTTCTAATTCAGACTGAACCAACGTACAACTTTTCCCAGTATGTAGCAGTTTGCCCCTAATTCGGGCGAACGCCAATAAAACTTCATTGAACGGTAGAGTATCACATTGGATGGTACTGGGGGAAGGTTTGGTGGGGATATTCAGACCCTCGCTCACACCCTAGAGCGTTCAGTCCCCCGAAAATCGACGCAGCCGCACAATCTCAATAAACGACACAAAAATGTTCACCAGCCCCAACCCGCTCACCGTCCCCCGAAAATACGAGTTCATCCACAACTGCTGCAGCGTATGGTTCCACGTAGCGAAGAAATTCTGCTCCCAGAAATCCAGCCACGGAAACACCAGCAGGAAGACCCCCAACTCGAAACAGAAGATCGCAAACACCACCGCCGCTACCTTGTGATACCACCGGAATTCCGGATCCGAATGCTCCGCATGCGGCATCGTCGGCATCTCGGGGTTCATGCCGTCACCTCGCCCGGTGGAAACAGCGGCAGTTGCCGCACGGGCCCATACGTCATCCGGTGGTGCGGCGTCGGTCCATGCGCCGCCAGCGCCTCCAGATGCTCCGGCGTCGGATATCCCTTATGACGCTCCAATCCGTAGCCAGGGTATCGTTCACTCCATGCGCACAAACAGGCATCCCGGTCTACCTTCGCCAGGATGCTGGCCGCCGCAATCGACGGACTGAGCGCGTCTCCGTGTATGATCCCCTCCTGCGGTATCTCCAGGTCAATGCGCAATGCGTCGACAAGCAGATAATCCGCTGCCGGCCGCAACAGGCACACCGCCCGCCGGATCGCCAGCCGCGAGGCCTGATAAATGTTGATCGCGTCGATCTCCGCTGCTTCCGCTGTCGCCACAGCCCAAGCCAGCGCCCGCTCGCGGATCCGCCCGGCCAGCACCTTCCGCCGCTCCGGGGAAAGTTGTTTGCTGTCGCGCAGCCCACGGATCGGCTTTGCCTGATCCAGTATCACCGCCGCCGCGAACACCGGCCCGAACAATGACCCGCGTCCTGCTTCGTCGGCCCCTGCAATCAGGGCAAAGCCCTTCTTACGCGCAGCCTGCTCGTAGGTACTGCGAATCGCGTTCTGTTTCGCGCCGGCGGCAGCCACTTCGATCAGGCTCGTGGAGACGAAAAATCGCGCTAGTCGCGCTCGCGCAAACGAGCCGCTTTACCGCGCAACGCGCGAATATAGTACAACTTCGCTCGCCGCACCCGCCCGGTCCGGATAATCTGAATCGAATCGATCACCGGAGCGTGCAGCGGAAAAATTCGTTCCACCCCATGTCCGAAGCTTACCTTCCGGACCGTGATCGTTTCCCCCATACCGGAGTTGTTGCGGGCAATGACTGTGCCCTCGAAGGCCTGCAAGCGCTCTTTGTCGCCTTCGCGAATCTTTACTTGGACGCGAATGGTGTCGCCGATGCGGAAGTCGGGATGTGGTGTGGTCCGTTTGTTCTTGTCCAGGACCTTCGTCAGTAACGGGTTCGTCATGCTAGCTACCTCTACTCAACTCAATGCGCAAATATTTTAGTTTAGCGCGTTTTCCGGCGTTTGTGTGCCCGAAACCAGATCCGGCCGCCGCCGCGCTGTCTTTTCCACCGCCGCCCGATGCCGCCACTTGCGGATCTCGGCGTGGTTCCCATTCAACAAAACCTGTGGCACGGCCCACCCCCGGAACTCCGCCGGACGCGTCCAGTGCGGACAATCTAATATCCCCTGCGAAAACGATTCGTGCACGCTCGAGGCCTCGTTGCCCAATACTCCCGGCAGTAACCGGCCTACCGCGTCTATCACTACCGCGGCGCCTAACTCCCCGCCGCTCAATACGTAATCGCCAATGCAGATTTCATCGTCCACTAAATGCTCGGCCACCCGCTCATCCACGCCTTCATACCGGCCGCAAATGAGCATCACTTCCTCCAGCCCGGCAAACTCCCGAGCCGTTTCCTGCCGGAACAGCCTTCCCTGCGCCGACAGCAATACTACTTTCTGCCGCTCGTTCCTCCGCGGCCAGATCGACTCCACTGCCAGAAACAGCGGCTCCGCCTTCATCACCATGCCTTCCCCCCCGCCGAACGGGCGGTCGTCCACGGTCTTGTGGCGGTCAAATGTCCAATCGCGCAAATTGTGGATCCGTACTTCCACCGATCCACCCTCGATCGCCTTCCCCAGTACTCCGTGCTCGAAAGGGCCCCGGAAAAACTCGGGAAAGATCGTCACAATATGGAAGATCACAACGCCTCGAATCCTTCCGGCAAATCGGCCACGATGCGCTTCCCTTCCAGATCCGTCTCCCTGCAAATCGCCGGCACGAACGGAATCAGCAATTCGCGCGTCCCCGCCATCGTTTGCAGCAGCACCGGACCGCCGTACTCCAGGTAATCCGCCACCGTGCCCAATTCCCGGCCCGTCTTGTAATCGAAGACGCGGCACCCAATCAAATCGTTGTAGTAAACTTCGCCTTCCGGCGCCGGCGGCCGGTCCTCGCGCGGTATGCACAACCGTCCCTCGCGCAAACCCTCAGCCTGCTCTACACTATCGATTCCCGCAAACTTCAGCACCATCCGGTCCTGATGCGGAAACGCATGCTCCAAAGCGATCGCCCGCTCGCCCGGAAATACTACCAGCCGCGGAAACGACAACAGTTGCCCCGCCGTCCAGTTGGCCGCCTCGGCAACCACTTCCCCCCGGATCCCGCGCGGCCTCACCAGGTTGGCGACAACTACCCAGTCCTGAGCCACTATTCAAGGATCTCGAGCGAGAAACGCCGGTTCAGCTTCATCCCGGAAGCCCCTAACAGCGTCCGCATCGCTCGCGCCGTGCGCCCCTGCTTGCCGATCACTTTCCCCAGGTCGCTCGGCGCTACCCGTAGTTCAATGACCGTCGCATGTTCGCCCGATACTTCCTTCACCACCACTTCGTCAGGCGTGTCCACCAGCGACTTGGCGATCTCTTCCACCAGTTGCCTGATATCCATTTTTGAAGTCTCCTGTTGTTTCTGTTTCCGTACGGCGTCTCATCGGCCCAGACGCAGTGGGCGGGACTTGCAATAACGGAACCTAAGCCGCCGGAGCGGGATTCGATGCCAGCAGCCGCGCCACCGTGTCCGACGGCTTGGCCCCGCACTTCATCCAATGCGAAATTCGTTCGTGCTTCAGTTCCACCACCGCCGGATCGGTGACGGGATTGTAATGCCCGACAATTTCTATAGCGCGCCCATCGCGCGCCCGCTCTTTATCGATCACCACCACACGGTAGGTCGGCTTTTTCTTGGCTCCAAACCGAGCCAGACGAATCATCAGCATGTGATTGATTTACTCCTGAATCCTCTTATCATACTCTACTGAAACGGGAAGCCCCCCATCCCGGGAAGCTTGAATTTACCCATCTTCTTTCCCATCAGCCCGCCCGAAAACGTCTTCATCATCTTCCGGGCCTGCGTGTACTGTTTCAGCAGTTGGTTAACGTCCTGCACGGTCGTCCCGCTGCCCATCGCAATCCGGCGGCGGCGCGATCCGTTAATGATCATGTGATTGTTGCGCTCGTCCGGCGTCATGGAGTCGACGATCGCCACAATCCGCGTCAGTTCCTTCTCATCCACTTTCGCGTTCTTCAGTTCTTTGCCCAGCGGCCCCAACTGCGGAATCATCCCAATCAGCGATTCCAGCGGACCCAGCTTGCGCAACTGCTTCAATTGGTCGCGAAAATCTTCCAGGGTGAACTCGTTGTCCAGCAGCTTCCGCTGCATCTGCTCGGCCTGCTTCTGATCGATCGTCTGTTCCACTTTCTCGATCAGCGACAGCACGTCGCCCATCCCGAGAATGCGCGACACCGCCCGATCCGGATGGAACGGCTCAAAAGCGTCCGGCTTTTCTCCCAATCCGATAAACTTCAACGGCTGCCCGGTCACCGTCTTAATCGACAGCGCCGCGCCACCCCGCGCATCGCCGTCCATCTTCGTCAGAATCACTCCCGTGATCCCCAGCCGCTTGTGAAATTCATCCGCCGACTTGACCGCGTCCTGCCCAGTCATAGCATCGGCCACAAACAGAATCTCCACCGGGTTCAAATGCTCTTTCAACTGCTGCAACTCGGTCATCAGTTGATCGTCGATATGCAGCCGTCCCGCCGTATCCACCAGCAGGATGTCGCGATTGTTCTGCGTCGCCTCGCGCTTGGCCGACCGCGCCAGTTCCACCGGCTTCGCCGCTTCCTCGGCCGTGCCTTCGTAAACCGGCTGGCTGATATCCTTGGCAATCACGCTCAACTGCTGCCGCGCCGCCGGACGGTAAATGTCCACCGAAACCAGCATCGGCCGGTTGCCTTGCTTACCCAGGAGCCGCGCCAGCTTCCCCGTCGAGGTCGTCTTGCCCGACCCCTGCAGCCCGACAATCATGATCACGCTCGGCGGCTCATTGGCCAGCCGCAGCTTCGCCTGGTGGCTGCCCAGGATCTTGATCAACTCATCGCGCACGATCTTGACCACCTGCTGCGCCGGCGAAAGCGACGCAAGCACTTCCTGGCCAAGGGCTTTTTCCTTCACGCTCTCCATCAACTGCTTCACCACGCGGAAGTGCACATCGGCTTCGAGCAACGCGACGCGGATCTCCTTGAGAGCCGCCTCCATGTTCTCGGCCGTAAGTTTGCCTTCGCCGCGCAGGTTCTTAAACACGCGCTGCAGCTTGTCGGAAAGATTCTCAAACATGATCGGAAATAACCCCGAACGCGGGGCGAGGGATCAGTGTGTTACTGCTTCAAGCTCATACTTTGGGCAGTTCTACCATTATACGACAGCTTCGCCCCTCGTGCTCAACGGCCTCCGTCGCGCTGTTGGTTCTTGCTCCTGGGCCTGTCACCGAGTGGGAATAGCTGATACATCACATTCGTGCAAATCGCACGTGCGATACCAAACACCGGAACCTTTGGCTTCTGGCAAACTAGTTCATTACCCTCGGTCCAAGTAGGCATCGGAAGGCGTGATGTTAGGCCTCAACCGGAACGCCAAGCACGCCGACAAGGAGCACCACTAATCGCTTCTACCTCTTGCCGTTCATGTCCGAAACGATCGCTTGTCCGTTCCTTATCCAACACCGTGTCGGCACAGGTGCCCACACAGTTGATCGGGCGCCTGCGGCAACTATGGCAGTCCCCGTTCGAAGAATCAGTTTATCGTACATCTGCCGGCGCCTAACCCGCCGGAGACAGCTCTTCCGGCTCAGGAACCTTGCGCTCACGTCCTCCACGCCGCCACCATCTGCATCCCCTTGGCCGCGATGATGCTGATATGCCCGGCCCACACCATATCAGCCGCCGCAAACGCCGTAACAAGCTGTGCGAGCGTCTCGGGAGTAGCAGGATGAGACCGAAAAAGAACCACCCCAGACCGTTCCAGTGGCCTACGGCGCTACACGGCGATCTGCCAGAACTCCTTATCGAGCGTCAACACGACGCGCGATTCGGCTTCCGCCAGATCCAACAGAGCGAGATCGCTTCTTCCGGCCAGATCCGTACGCACCCAGAACATCGTGACCATTACCGCGAAGAGTCTCTACAATTGGTCTCGGAAATCTCTCGTCGGCAAGCAGGCGCATCTACGCTGGGATCGGGAGCGCCTTGTATTCGTGGGCGAGATAGCTCGTGTACGACAGACAGGCGAGGATGTCCTCCCGCGTCAAACCAGGATAGTTGGCAAGCAAGTTGCTCTCAGATTCCCCAGCCGCCAGCAGTTCCAGGATCAACTCGACGGCAAGATGCGTTCCGCGGATCACGGCTTGCCAGCCAGGATGTCGGGGGCGACAACGATGCGCTCGGAAAGCTCCATAAACGGAGTCCACCCTGCCCTCCACTCGAAAGCTCCACTGCGCGCCCCCACTACTGCTGCACCGGAGCTGGCACCGGCGGAGCCACCGGCGCTCCCGGAGCTTCCGGAACCCTCTTCGGCAACACCCCCCGGGGTGCAGCCGTTTCCCCCTGACCCGCCCGCCTCACCGTGATCTCCCCGCGCTCCGTCTCCACGACAATCGCCGGCCCCCCCGTCGATCCCTTCAGCGTCGCCGCCCGACCTTCCGTATCCGCCTTCAAAGGAGCCCCGAAATCGTTGTTGATCTCCCCACGCTTCGTCGTCGCCTGCAAATCGAATTTCCCGCCCGCGGGAACAATCAGATCGATATTCCCGTTCTCGGTTCGCGCATCGATCCGCCCATGCGCCGCCCCAGGCCGCACTTCAATATCCCCCCGTTCCAACTGCACTTCCGCCGTCTGCGTGAACTCCCGCACCTGTACATCCGCTACCTTGCTCCTGACCTTCACCGGCCCCTGCACGTTCTCCGCCGTAATGCTTCCCAATGCAATCTTCACCAGCCCCATCGTCTGTTCCACCCGCACTTCGCTGTTTGGACTCTCAAACCGCAGCGGCTTGGCCACGTTGCGGAAACTCAGCTCCCCCGAATAGCTCCCGTTCACCGTCACCTGCCCCGCAATCGACTCCAACTCAATATCCTGCCCCCGCCCCCGGATATCGACATTCCCTTTCACATTCACCGCCCGTACAATGTCGCTCCGCCGCAAATCCACCTTCGCCTGCCCGCCGATATTCTGCAGCCGGACACCCGCATTGTCGCTATTGATTTCCACATTCCCGCTCAATTCCCGCACATCGAAATCGCCCAGCCGCCCCCGTCCCTCGAAGTTCATTCCCTTCGGAATCGAAATCTCCAACTCAGCCGAGGCCCGCCGGTTCCGGTCAATCTTTTCCTGGTTCGTCCGGATCACAATCTGATCGCCCATCGGCACGATCTCCAAAGGCGTCTCCTTGTCCCCGCGGTCCGCATCCGCCTGGTTGTAGGCCTGCACCGTCTTCCGCCCCGATACCTTGATCGTGTCCCCGTCCGTGCCTACGATCGTCGCGTTCCCGCGCCCCAGATCCAGCACCACCCGCGAAGCCTTCTCCGCCTTCTTCTCCGCGCTCACCGGAAATTCAAACCGGTCCCCGAAAAGCTCCAGCCCGCGCACCGAAACACGGCTGTTCGGCCACCGTGAATACGCGTTCATCCCCCAGAAACTCAGAGACCCGAACACGCACAGCAGCACAATCACGAACCACTCGCCCCCGTTCACGCCCTGCGCCGGCAGCGGACGTCCTGTAAAGTGCCAGAAGAGCACTTCCATCAGCCGCGCCGAACCCCATACGATCAACAAAAATGGCCAGTAGCGCGCAAAAAAATCGAACATCGCAATCTCCGGCCATAGATTGCGCACCAGGAAGAGCGTGCCGAGCGCAATCAGCAGCAATGGGCCGACAATCGATCGTGGTCTCATTGTGGTTCCTCCTCTTCCCCTTACGACGCGCTCGCCGTGGCGCGCTCCAGCAGTTTCATCACGCCGATCACAATCAGCAACGCCGGCCATGTCGTCGAAAACGCATACGGACCCACATGGTCGATCGCAAACAGCGTCCCTACCGTGATCAGCAGGATTGGCCCGCGCATCGCCCGCATCAGGGATCCCTGCACTCCGTTAGCTCCGTTCATGGTGCGCCTCCCGCCTGATCTGTGCATTCGCCTTCAACCGCGCAAACAGCAAGAAGACGCCCAGCGCGATCATGATCAGCGGCATCGCGTACGGCTTCAGCGCCCGCAGGTTCAACCATTGCAGATTGTCCAGCAGGAATACCACGCCCACCACAATCAACAGCACCGGCAACACCGGAAAACCCGTCTGCAGATTCGCATTGGGGAAAATCGAGGAGAATTCATCCGTCATTTCACCTAACAACCGCTTCTTCGCCGTGTGGTACGCCTCGAACGCCATGTACAGAATCCACACCGGAATCATGAACTCCACCAGCGTTTGCGTCGACCCCGCCCCATGATCCGCCAGACTGAACAGCACCCCCGTTATCAGCGCATGCACAAAACCCTTCGCATACTGCCCGTTGTAAATCGCGCCCACGCCCGGGATCAACCCCAGCACAAACGCCCATCCCGGCGATACGCTGCTCAACGGCGGACCCGGCGGCTGCACATAAGGGTTCGCCCCTCCGTCCCCCGCCTGCGGCCCCGCCACCTGCGGCACATGCTCGGCGCAATAAACCGTCCCCTGGTAATTGTGCACCTGCTCCGGCATCAGCCCTTTGCCGCACGCCCGGCAGAACGCTACCGCCGCTTGCGGATTGTCGTTTACTGGTTCCATTTGCCGCTACCTCCAGACTTCATTTTTTTGGCGCTCCCGTGTTTTCGGCCCCCGGGGCTGCGGGCCTGGACGGCGTCGCCGTCTCGTTGTCTGGCTGCTGCTGCTCTTCCTCATCCGAGGATAGATCGCGCAGCATCGATTGCACTTCGTAAACGATGCGCAAACTCTCGTAATACTTCACCGCCCGGTTCCATGACCGGTGCATCTTGTCTTCCGCCGCTTCCCATACCTTCACCGGATGCAAGTCCGAAGCCCGCAACTGCCGCGCCTCGATCCCGGCAAACCGTCCCAGCATGGCAAACGACAAGATCGTCATCGCCATCCCCATCACCAGCCTCGGCCGTAAGATCGGCTCAAAGAGGCTGCTCATCCATTGCCCGAACGCCGACTTCGCTTTCACCGTCACCGGCTGCCGCGCCGGCGTTTGTTGCAGAATCTTCGTCACCAGCGCCGCCGGAGGCTCTATCACTGCCGCCCGCTCCATGAACGATACCGCCGCCGCCGCATCCGCGGCGAACTCCCGGCACGACTCGCAGGCTCCGATATGCGCTTCCGCCGCCTCGCGCTCGGCCGGCCCCAGCGTCCCGTCGACAAAATCGCACAGCAGCAGTTCAAATTCCGCGCACGTCATACTGCCACCTTGTGCTTTCTGAGGATCCGCGCCAATTCCGCGCGTCCCCGGTTCAGGCGCGATTTCACCGTTCCCTCCGGAACGTTCAGCACCTGCGCAATTTCCCTGTACTCCATCTCCTCCAGATCCCTCAGGATCAGAGTCTCCCGCAACTCAGGCGAGAGCTTCTCCAACCCCGACTGCAATATCTCGCTCGCCTCGCGGCCTGCCAGCAACCCGTCCGTCCGCGACGAAAACGCCGCCGTCTCCTCCAGCACCGGAAGCTGGTCTTCTATCGAGTCCGTCGCCCTCTCCTGTTTCCCCCGCCGGTAGTTGTCGATCAATAAGTTCCGCGTCAGCCGCATCAGCCACACGCCGAACGACCCCTCGCCCGACCGGAAACTCTTCAAACTCTTGAAAACCCGCAGGAATACGTCTTGTGTAAGGTCCTGCGCCTCGCTGTCGTTTCCGGTAAACCGGTAGCACACCGCATACACCTTCCGCGTGTGCAGACGAACGAGATCCTCCCAGGCGACTTCATCCCCGCCCAGGCATCGATCCACCAGGTTAGAATCGGTATCCAAACTGTTTGCCCAACTCAGGCAGCCGTTCCTTGTGTTCGCTTGGCCCCAGTTACCTCCGGGGGCCGGAACCGACAGCGCGACATGTGGTACGACTGACATGATACCCTCAAACGGCGCTCCGCGGAGAGGGACTGCTGACCTGAGCCGCCATCCGATGTCTCCATCTTGCGCTTCCAGTATGGGAAACGAACAATTATCATGAGAAGTTCGCGAAAGTTTTCTCGACAACCACGGAGCCACTTATAGAATCGTCTCCTCAGCCCCGGAACCCTTCCCGCAAACGCCAGGCCCTCTTCCTCGTTGCCGCCTGCCTCGCCCTCCTATTGCTTTGGCTCGCCCTGAGAGCCCGCGGGAAAGAGTTCGAATGGGAGATCTTTCGCTCCACCTTCGCCGGCATCCACTGGGGCTGGTTCTCCACCGGCGTCGCACTCGTACTCCTCACTTACCTCGGCCGAGCCATCCGCTGGCAGGTCATGCTCCGCCCCATAAAACCGAAATCCAGCTTCTCCAATCTCCTGATCGCCACCACCATCGGCTTCACCGCCGTCGTCTTGTTCGGTCGCGCCGGCGAACTCGTCCGCCCCTACTTGATCGCTAACAAAGAGAAAGTCCCCTTCTCCAGTCAACTTGCCGCATGGTTCCTCGAACGCATCTACGACCTCCTCTCCGTCCTCCTCCTGTTTGGCTTCGCCCTCGCCCAAATCACGGGTTCCTCTACCCATGTCACCGGCCACCTCGCCACCGTCCTCCGCCTCGGCGGCCACACCGCCGGAGCCCTCGCCACCCTCTGCCTCGCCTTGCTCGTAACCTTCGGCCTATTTCCTAATTTTGTAGAAAATAGACTCCTCGCCACCCTCTCCGTCCTCCCCGAACACTTCCGCGCCCGCATCGAATCCCTCGTCCGCGGCTTCCTGGCCGGCACCAGTTCCACACGCCAAGGCAGCATCGTCTTCCTCCTCGTCCTCTATACGTTCTGCGAATGGCTCATCATCGTGGGCTGCTTCCTCTGTATTTTCAAAGCGATACCGGTTACCCAAAGCCTCGGTATCCTGGATACTTTGATAGTTGTAGGATTTGTCGCTTTCGGCAGCGCCGTCCAGATCCCCGGCATCGGCGGCGGCATGCAGGTCGCCACTGTCGTCGTTCTCACCGAACTCTTCCGGGTCCCTCTCGAAAGTGCCAGCGGCATCGCCATCCTCATCTGGGTCGTCACCTTCGTCAGCGTCGTCCCCATCGGCTTGGTTCTCGCCGTCCGCGATGGCCTCGAATTTCGTAAACTCATGAACATCAAGGAGATGAAATCCCTATGAGGTGCCCCTTCTGCGGTTATCTCGAAGACAAGGTTATCGATAGCCGCGAAAGCCGCGAGGGCGAATCCATCCGCCGCCGCCGCGAATGCCTTAAGTGCACCAAACGCTTCACCACCTACGAACGCATCGATGAGGTCCCCTACATGGTCGTCAAAAAAGACGGTCGCCGCGAAAAGTTCGAACGCCAGAAAGTCCTTAGCGGACTCCTCAAAGCTTGCGAAAAAAGACCCGTCAGTATGGGGAAACTCGCGGAATTGGTCGATGAGATCGAGAGCAGGTTGACAGAAATAGCGGAACGGGAAATTCCTACTACAGAAATAGGTGAAATGCTCATCAGCCGCCTCCGGGACGTCGATAAGGTCGCCTACGTCCGTTTCGCCTCCGTCTACCGCGACTTCCAGGATGCGGAAGCCTTCTTCCGCGAACTGAAAGATCTCATTCAGAAAAAAAGAAACTGAGATTCCTCTCGCTTCTTGAGAACCCTACTATAGAAAGGACCCAACCTCCACTCCACCGAATCGCAAGATCCTGTAACCAAAACCAAAGTGAAACATCTTAAAGATTGGGGCTTAACTTCGTCCGGATTTGGTGTTACTATGTTCGAGGCGCAATCGGCCCAATCCGGCCATCTCCTTGCGTCGGCAGTCGTATCGTCCGTTGGCGAAGATTACATAATGAACACATGCCAATGTGCGGCTGATCAATTTATCCCCAAAGGCTTCGTCAGGTTAGCAGGAATCGGACACCTGTGGGGGAGGTGACTTTCAAGTGGATCAATTCGAAGATCAATTTTTAGCAGATAGCCACGAACCGTTGGGTCTGCCTTTTGACGAGGAGGCTAGTTTCTTCCATCCCGAAGAAGTGGCCGAGGGCGATGAGTTCCAATCCTCGCAACAGGTCGAAGAGTCCATCTACACCGACGACCCCGTGCGTGTCTATCTGCGTGAAATGGGTGCTGTTCCGTTGCTTACGCGCGACGGCGAGGTTGACCTTGCCCGCAAAATGGAACGCGGTAAGCTTAAGATGCAGAAGGCCCTTAGCCGCTCTGCAAGGGTCCAAGGCATGGTCCTCGACTGGGCCGAACAACTCAAACGCGCAGAGGTCGAACTCGACCAGTTCGTCGACTTGGGCGACCTCGAAGAGGGCAGCGCAGCCGATGCCAAACGCCGCGCTGAAATCCGCAACCAGTTCGCCGAGCTCTCCCTCCAAACGAAGAAACAACAACAGCTCTCCGACAAATATAATACGATCGCCGCCAGCAATAAGAAGCTGCGCCGTAAGTGGTCCTGGAAGGTCAGCCGCTCCAAGGTCGAAATGTCCCGCATGATCCGGGCACTCCCCTGGCATATGTCCAAGTGGAAGGAGTTCACCAAGGAAATCGAGCGCACCGTCGAAGAGCTCGCCCACATGGATCAGGAGCTCCGTCGCCTCGAAGAAAAATCGGCCCTCAACCAGCCCAAAATCCGTGAGCTCCGCCGCGAAATCAAAAAGCGCGAAACTAGCGCTGGCGCCTCCTACATCGATCTCAAGCACAGCCTCCAGATCATCCGCCAAGGCGAACTGGAAGCCGAGCGCGCCAAAAAGGACCTCGTCGAGGCCAACCTCCGCCTCGTCGTCTCCGTGGCCAAAAAATATGTCAACCGCGGCCTGCATCTCCTTGATTTGATTCAGGAAGGCAACATCGGCCTGATGCGCGCCGCCGACAAGTTCGAATACCGCCGCGGCTATAAATTCTCCACCTACGCCACCTGGTGGATCCGTCAGGCCATCACCCGCGCCATCGCCGATCAGTCCCGCACCATCCGCATCCCCGTTCATATGAACGAGAGCATGAACAAGTTCCTGCGCGCCACACGCGAGCTCGAAAAGGAACTCGGACGCGCTCCTACAAATGAAGAAATTAGTCGGCGCATGGACATCCCCGTCGAGAAGGTCCAGAAACTCAAGACCATCTCCCGCGACCCCGTGTCCCTGGAAACCCCCGTCGGCCGCGACGGCGAATCCGCCCTCGGCGACCTCATCGAGGACCGCTGGGTAGGTTCCCCCGTCGACGCCGTCATCGACTCCAACGTCCGCGACGAAACCGCCAATATCCTCAAAACCCTCTCCCCCAAGGAAGAGAAGGTCATCCGCCTCCGCTTCGGCATCGGCTGCGAGCGCGAGCATACCCTCGAGGAAATTGGCCAGGAATTCGACGTGACTCGCGAACGCATCCGCCAAATCGAAGCCAAGGCCCTGCGGCAACTCCGCTCCCCGGAACGTGCCCGCCACCTCCGCGCCTTGCTCGCAGCAAGATAACGTCCCTCCTCCAAGAAGTGAATCGGGCCGGGGTCCTCGACCAACCCCGGCCCATTTTCTTTTTCCCTCCCCTCATTGCCTAAGCTACGATAGAAGATTGGGCCGCCCCCTCCCGCGGCTCGAAAAACACCCCAACCATCATGGATATCTCGCAACTCCCCAAACACTTCGACTCGAAGCTCGCCGAGGACTCCTGGGACGCCCAATGGGACCAGGCCGGCGTCTACCAATACGACCCCGCCCGCGGTCGCGACGAAACCTTCGTCGTCGATACCCCCCCGCCCACCGTCTCCGGCTCCCTCCACGTCGGTCACGTCTTCTCCTACACCCACACCGACCTCATGGCCCGCTTCCAGCGCATGCGCGGCCGCAATATCTTCTACCCCATGGGCTGGGACGACAACGGACTCCCCACTGAGCGCCGTGTCCAGAACTTCTTCAACGTGCGTTGCGACCCCGCCATGCACTACGTCCCCAACTTCGACATCGCTGCCGCCGCCAAGGAAAAACACCCCGTCTCCATCTCCCGGGCCAACTTCATTGAGCTTTGCCTCAAGCTCACCGCCGAAGACGAAAAGGCCTTCAAAGCCCTTTGGCGCCGCATCGGACTCAGCGTCGATTGGGCCCAGGAATACTCCACCATCGACAACCGCTGCCGCCGCGCCGCCCAGCTCTCCTTCCTCGATCTCTTCCACAAAGGGCACATCTACGCCGTCGATTCCCCCGCCATGTGGGACGTCGATTTCCAGACCGCCGTCGCCCAAGCCGAGGTCGAAGACCGCAACACCCCCGGCCACTTCCACAACATCCGCTTCGGTGTCGAAGGATCGGAGACCACCTTCGTCATCGCCACCACCCGCCCCGAACTCCTCGCTGCCTGCGTCGGCGTCACCGCCCACCCCGACGACCCGCGCTACAAACCCTACTTCGGAAAGCGCGCCGTCACCCCCGTCTTCCACGTCCCCGTCCCCATCTTCCCCTCCGAACTCGCCGACCCCGAAAAGGGCACCGGAATCCTCATGGTCTGCACCTTCGGCGATGCCACCGACGTCCGCTGGTGGCGTGAGCAGTCCCTCCACAACCGCCAGATCATCGGTCGCAACGGCCGCCTCATCGCCGTCAACTTCGGCGACCCCAACTGGGAATCCCTCAACCCTGACGCCGCCAACGCCGCCTATTCCCAAATCGCCGGCAAGAACACCAAGCAGGCCCGCAAGATCCTCGTCGAACAACTCCTCGGCGACGCCCTCACCGATACTCCACGCCCCATCGAGCACGCCGTCAAATACTTCGAAAAAGGCGACAACCCCCTCGAGTTCATCTCCACCCGCCAGTGGTTCGTCCGCCTCCTCGACAAGAAGGAAGAGCTCATCGCCTGCGGCGACCGCATTCAATGGCACCCCGACTTCATGCGCCTCCGCTTCAAGACCTGGACCGAGGGCCTGCAGTTCGATTGGTGCATCTCCCGCCAGCGCTACTTCGGCGTTTCCTTCCCCGTCTGGTACAAGCTCGACCACGAAGGCAACCCGCTCTACGATCAGCCCATCCTCGCCCCCGCCGCAATGCTGCCCGTCGACCCGATGGACACCGCCCCCCCCGGCTTCGAGGAGTCCCAGCGCAATCAGCCCGGCGGATTCGCCGCCGAATCCGATGTCTTCGATACCTGGTTCACCAGTTCGCTCACGCCCCAGATCTCGGCCGCCTGGCTCACCGACGAGACGCTCTTCAACAACCTCTTCCCCAACGACCTCCGCCCCCAATCGCACGAGATCATCCGCACCTGGGCCTTCTACACCATCGTCAAAGCCTGGCTCCACTCCGGAGCCATCCCCTGGCATCATGTCGGCATCTCCGGCTGGGTCCTCGATCCCGACCGCAAGAAGATGTCGAAGTCCAAGGGCAATGTCGTCACCCCCATGCACCTGCTCGAAGAGTACGGCGCCGATGCCGTCCGCTACTGGTCGGCCAACGCCCGGCTCGGCACCGATACCGCCTTCGACACCAACGTCCTCAAGGTCGGCCGCCGCCTCGTCACCAAGCTCTTCAACGCCGGCAAGTTCGTCCTCATGCAGACCGCCGAAAAGAGCGAAGTCACCCACCCCCTCGACATCGCTTTTCTCACCGAGCTGAACGAACTGATCGCGAAGGTTACGGGCCTCTTCGAGAAGTACGAACACGCCTACGCCCTCGGCGAAACCGAGAAATTCTTCTGGCGCGGCCTCACCGACAACTACCTCGAGCTCGTCAAGGCCCGCAGCCGCTCGGAAAGCGATCCCGCCGGACGCGGCTCCGCCGTGGCCACCCTCCGCATCGCCCTCAACGTGCTGCTCCGCCTCTTTGCGCCCTTCGTGCCCTATATCACCGAAGAGGTCTGGAACTGGCAGTTCGCCGAAGAGACCGGACACAAGAGTATTCACCGGGCTCCCTGGCCCCAGCCGATTGCTTTGGGCGCACCCGCCGAAGATGTCTTCGAGACCGCCTGCGCTGCCCTCAGCGCCATCAACAAATCGAAGAGCGAAGCCGGAGTCTCCGTCGGCCGCGCCATCGCCGGACTGCGCCTCGCCGCCCACCCGGCCACTGCCGCTCTCTTCGCCAAGGTGCAGTCGGACGTGCTCGGCGCGGTCCGCGCCCAAGCCTGTTCCGTCGACATCAAGGACACGCTCGAAGCCAATCAGTTCGAGGTGCTCCAGGTGACCTTCGAATCCGTTGAAGGCCCCACCGTCTAGTATTCCCACCGACGGTTCTCCAGGCACTCTGGGCTACCATCGTTGTCATGAGTAGTCTTCGGATGCTGTTCATACTCTGCGCCTCGTCCGCCGCCGCGCAGACCAATCCTCTCCGGGCCGTAAGCAACGCCATCCGCCAAATGGCCGAACGCGTCGAGCCCGCCGTCGTTCAAATCCACTCCGTCGGCTTCTCCGCCAACGAGAAATCGACCCTCCAACTGCAGTCCAACCGCAGCACGGGCTCCGGAGTCATCGTCGACAAGGACGGCTTCCTCATCACCAACGCCCACGTCGTCGGCACCGCCCGCAGCGTCGAGGTTACGCTCCCCCAGCGGGCCGCCGAGCGCGACCGCTTTCAATCCGTGTTAAAGCCTTCGGGCAAACCCATCGCCGCCGAGGTGATCGGCATCGATCGCGAGACCGACATCGCCGTGCTCAAGATCACCGAGCGGAATCTCCCCTTCGTCGAATTCGCCGACTCCGAGCAAGTGCGCCAGGGCGACTTCGTCTTCGCCGCCGGCAGCCCGCTCGGCCTGGACAGTTCCCTCTCCATGGGCATCGTCAGTTCCGTCGCCCGCCAGATCCGCCCCGACGATCCGATGATCTACATCCAAACCGACGCCCCCGTGAATCCCGGCAACAGCGGCGGCCCCTTGCTCGATGCCGAAGGCCGCATCGTCGGCATCAACACCTTCATCCTCACCCAATCGGGAGGCAGCGAAGGCCTCGGCTTCGCCGTCCCCAGCAACATCGTTCGCAACGTCTATCAGCAGATCCGCACCTCCGGCCGCGTCCGCCGCGGACAAGTGGGAGTCGTCGCTCAAACCATCACCCCCGCCCTCGCCGCCGCGCTCGGCCTGAAGCAGGACTGGGGAGTGCTGGTCGCCGACGTAGCCTCCTCCAGCGCCGCCGAATCGGCCGGACTCGAAAGCCGGGACATCATCCTCACCTTGAACGGCAAGACCATGGAGAACGCCCGCCAGTTCGGCGTCAACATCTATCAGAGCGCCGGCCAGACGGTGACCGTCGAACTGCTCCGCGGCGAGCGCAAGATCGGGAAGAAGATGGCCGTCCTCGAGCGCCCCCGCGACCCCGACCGCATTCTCTCCCTGCTCACCCGCGATTCCAACGTCCCGCGCCTCGGCGTGCTCGCCGTCGAGTTGGACGAGAAGGTCACTCCGCTGCTCCCTCCTTTACGCCGCCTCAGCGGCGTCGTCGTCGCCGGCCTCGCTTCAACCGCCATCGAACTCTCGGAAACCCTCCTCCCCGGCGACGTCATCTACGAGTGCAACAACACCCCCGTGCGCAACCTCGCCGCCCTGAAGACAGCCCTCGACGCCATCCCGGCCGCCAGCCCCATCGCCCTCTTCATCGAACGCCAGGGACAACTCCAGTTCCTCCTGATGGAGCCGCATTAGAACGGCACGCGGTTGTTGTGGCCGCACCCCAAATCGGCCGGGGGCGCACGTGCCGATCGGATAGGTGTTCATGGACAACTAGCGAGACTTCTCCAATGCCATGGTGCCGCTACGCGCCGCGACGTTCGTGGTGGGCGGACACAGTCCGCGGTGAGTTCGCCGAAAAACCGCTCTACCAAGTTCGTCCACGAAATACTGCCCGCCGGTGAAGTGTATGTGGAACCGTGGGCGCTTGCTCACCGTGTTTGCCTATCAATCTGCTCGAGGAAACGGAGGCATCCGGCCAAGTAGTTGGAGGCGGCAAACAACGTGGAGCCCTTACATGACCCATTCCTGGGGGTGGTCCGGGTTGCGTCCGTTCGAGCGCTTGGCGCTGGCTCTTCTCATCGCAGCGCCGTACCAGCGCTTTGTCAGGAGGAAAGAGCTACTGGCCAACAATGTCCCAGAACTTCCCCCATGGCCACTGGAGGGAAAATGTAGTTGACTCGGACACCCGCTCTTCTTCCGTTGCGCGATCACCTGGAGCCGGAAGTCGCGTCGTTCCGGTTGTACTTTGCGCATGCCTTCACGATGAGCCGGTTGAAGCCTCCTTGAAATGGTTTTCCTGTGAAGGTGAACGATAATCCCCATTCCAGACCGTTGCCGATGCCACAGAAGGGGCGACGCCCTACTTCAACCGTTTCTCTGGAATGACCTCGCCCTTTTGGTTGATGACCTCCACTAGCATTATCTCTTTGATAACCAAAGCCCCGGGCGCTTGACCTCCATAGCCAAAACCGTCTACCTGCCCTATCTGTGGCGAGTCTTCGGTGAAGGTTAAGGAGTTAGACCGGTGATAGCCGAGCGAGCCGGGCCGCGTATTTTCTTGTAGCTGTTTAAGTAGATGCCCGGATGCATCCACGTCCTTCGGATATCAGCAAAGATCCACGACGTTCGCGGCATCTTGTTAAGCTGTAAGCGTTTGAAAACAGGTTGTTTCGTTATTTCCACCTGGCACCGTCTGGGGCGCAGGGGGTCGCGGGTCGAATCACGCCACCCCGACCATTGGAATCTTAAAGCCGCTGCCCAGTAGCCCACTAAAAACTACGCCCAATGGAAACCAGCACATACCCAAATCGTAGATAACTCGACAATCCATCCGACACGCGTTTCCGCACAAAGCAGCGGTACCCGAAGTCCACGTTCCAATAAGACTTGGGACGCCATCGCAAAGCGCCCATGGGCGATGCCGAGTATTGCCCGTCCACCCACTTCACGCCATCCGCTTCCCCCACTACGGCAATCCGATCCGTCCATCGCCACTCGGCCTGCGTGCTGAGCAGAGGAGTCACCTCCCGATCCACCAACGGCTTGGCCAGCGGCTCACCATTGATGCGCGTCTCCCTGCCGGCTAGCGTCAATCCGCCATAGCAGTTCCAGCGCTTCGTCCGAACCAGCCCGTAGCGGTATCGCACACCAAGTTCATGAAAATCCAGTGGACGCACTCCGGTACCGGCGTTCGTGCTTCCTTGCACTTCGAGGGGCGCCCAGTACACCCCCACCTGATGCCGATTCTCACTCTCCCATTGCAGCTTTACCCTGGCCGTCGCCGAACGATTGCGGTTCTCAGCCCCAGGCAGAAACTCCACACCGGGCAGCGACGCGGTCCGGGAATCGAAGCGGTGCGCATAAACAGCCGCATACTCGAACTCAGCGCGGTACGGCCCCCCCTGATTCTCCACCCCGCCGAACAGCCAGTTCGATATCATCCCAATGCCGCCGCCGGCAATGACGTCATCGGCGAAATGCCGGTCGGAGTGAACGCGCGTGAATCCCACGAACGCGGCCGCGCCAAACGCGGGCAACCCCACCTTCGGGCCGTACTGGGTGGCGAGAAAGCTCGCGCCGGAAAACGAGAACATGCTGTGCCCGGAGGGAAAGCTGTGACGGTCCAGGGCGTCCGGCCGAGTCTTTGCGACCACCCGCTTCAAGCTGAACGTCGTGGCGCTGGCCGCTCCGACGCTGAGAGCGAAACGCCCCAGATTCTTCCAGTCGCGTTCGAGCAACTGCGATGCGAACGCCGCCGCCGGTAACGCAATCTGGACAATGTCTCCCGACCTGCGCAAAGTAGAAGGCCGCAACCCGGTGGCCGCGGTCTGCGCCGCAACCGGGTGCGTCAAACATGTCAGCAGCAGCGAGAGAAGCAACTTTACAAGGTATCACTCCGGCGACAAGGCTGCGAAGAGAAGCAATCCACTAATCGCCACTCGCCTGGGTAATCCCGTACTCCTTCAACCGGTACTGCAGGGTCCGTAAGCTGATGCCGAGTTGGCGCGCCGTGCGCGTGCGGTTGCCGCTGTTGTCTTTCAGCGCTCCTAAAATCGCCTGCCTCTCGATATCTTTGAACAGCACCGGGCGCGGCTCGCCCGACACGGCCAGCGGCAGGTCATCCGGATCGATCTCGCGCTCGCAGAGAATCGCCATCCGCTGCATGAGATTCTCCAGTTCCCGCACATTGCCCGGCCATCCATAGTGCATCAACGCGTCTTCCGACTCCGGCGAAAGCCGCAACGCCGGCTTCTTCATCGCTCTCGCCGCGCGCGACAAAAAGTGCCTGGCGAGGGGAACGATATCGCCTGCCCGTTCGCGCAGCGGCGGCACTTCAATCGGGAACAGATTCAGCCTATAGAACAGATCCTCGCGAAACTTCTTCTGCTCTACCTGCCCGGCCAGATCGCGATTCGTCGCCGCAATCACCCGCACGTCGGTGCTGATCTGGCGCATTCCGCCCACCCGCTCGAATGTCTTCTCCTGCAGGACACGGAGCAGCTTGGCCTGCAGATTGCCGTCCAGTTCGCCGATTTCATCCAGGAACAGAGTGCCCTTGTGAGCCCGTTCGAATCGCCCGACATGCTGGCCGCCGGCGCCTGTGAACGACCCTTTCTCATGCCCGAACAGTTCGCTTTCGATGAGTGTCGGAGTGAGAGCCGCGCAGTTGACGGCAATGAAGGCATGCGTCGCGCGCGGGCTATGGTCATGGATGCAATGGGCCACTACCTCTTTGCCCGTACCGCTCTCGCCGGTAATTAGCACCGTGGCATCGGTAGGCGCCACTTTGCGCATCAACTCCAGCACTTCCACCATGCGCGGATCCTCGGCCACCATCGCGTCGCAGGCAAAACGCCGAGCCTGTTCCTCGCGCAGCACTTCACGCTCGGAAGCGAGTTGCGAAGTTTCGAGCGAGCGCCGCACCACCATCCGCAGTTCATCGGGACTACTTAACGGCTTGCCCAAATAATCCGCCGCCCCCATCTTCATCGCGTCCACGGCATTTCCTACGCTGGCAAACGCCGTAATCATGATCACCGGAACTTCCGGCGCGTTCTCCTTGGACCAGCGCAACACCGCCAGTCCGTCCCCGTCAGGCAATTTCAGGTCGCACACCACCAGGTGAAATTTCCGCTGCTGGCACTGCGCCAGCGCCTCGGTCACGGACGCCGCGGTCGTAATCTGGTATCCCTCTGTGCGCAGGATGGTTTCCAGCAGACGGCGGAACCCCGGATCGTCATCGACGATGAGGATGTGTTCCATACAAATTGCCTCCTAGACGGGTTCCAGCGGCAGCCGGATTTCCACTGCCGCACCGCCCCCCGCCTGATTGCGAATCCTGAACTCGCCACCGAGCGCCTGGACCAGCTTGCGCGAGATCGGCAAGCCAAGCCCTGTACCGATGGACTTCGTTGTGAAGAAAGGCTCATAGAGGTGTGCCAAAGCCTCTGCGGTGAAGCCCGGCCCCTTATCCGCAACAAGAAGCCGCAGCCAGTTGCCCTCGGGGGCAATGTCAACCGAGATCGCGGCCGCCTCGTTTGCCTGCTGCGCTTCCGCCGCATTTCGCACCAGGTTCAACAACACCTGTTCGAGCAGCGCCGGATCGGTTCGAAAGTGCATCGGCTCCACATGGAAGATGCAATTCATGCGCGGATAGTGACTCGTGTGTGCGCGAATTGCGCCAGCCACCTGATCGGTACTCACGGTCTGTGGCGCAGGCTGTATTGGCCTGCCGTACAGCAGCAGATCGCGAACCAGGTTCTCCAACCGCGATACTTCGCTTTCCACCGGCTCCAACAACTCCCGGTGCTGCCCTTTCAGTTGCTCCCCGAGCAACTGAACAAAACCTTTTACCGTCCCCAGCGGGTTGCGAATCTCATGCGCCAGCACCGAGGCCAGCGTGCCAATATGGGCCAGGTGCTCCAATTCCAGTTGCCGCTGCTCGGCCGCCGCAGCGCGCCGTGCCGTCCAGGCAGTTGCCAGTGCCAGCGAAGTTGCCGCCAGCCCCGCCATCACCGAAAGCAGGATATTGTGCCGTGCATGCTGCACCAGAAAGTCCGCCGAAGACTCATCCAGATCGATCCGTGCCAGATGCATCCCGTGTCCGGTGTGAAACGGAACATAGGCTCTGTATACCCGATGTCCATCCTGCTCGAGCGATTCCATACGGTAAAGTTCCCGCCCGGCCCATAGGGCAGACAGCGAGGTTTCGCCATTCTGCGGTGACTCCAGCACCGACACGCTGAGCAGAGCTGGCTCCATTTCGCTGAGTGCTGTCTCCAGCGCGTCGTCCGGGGCGTCGCGCGGAAGCGTTTCCAACAGCCCTGCCAGCACGGCAATCCGGCTCTTGAGATACACGGTACGTTGCCGGTCCAACTCCCGAAACGTGCGTACCGCGCTCCAGACCAGCACCGCCGATAACGCCAACGCCGCCCCGGGCAGGAGCCAGTGAAGCGAACGTAGCGATGGGCGTTTCACGGCCAGCCTAGGGTAGTAGCAATTGAACAGCCAAGCCGGAATCCTTCAGAATGAGCAGTTTCTGCGCGCAAGGTGGGAAATTGCGCGCAAGCCCTGCACCGAGGGTTGGGTGAGTTCACCTACATCTTGTTGTCATCGCTGATACCCATCGGTTTGGCCCATCGCTTGCTAACTTCTCTCTCGGAGGCTCTCGATGAAACGCCGATTCTTCCTGCTGGCGATCCCAGTCCTGGCTATTGCGGAACAACAAGGCGCGGGGCCTATGGCCGGCAGAGCGGTGACAGAGATCCGTGGGACTATCTCGGCCGTGCGCATTGGCATGCAGAGCATGCCCTCCCTCGAACTCCAGACCGCAGGCGGTACGGAGAAAGTGGTGCTTGGCTCCATGCGCTACCTCATCGAGAAGGACTTCAACCCCAAGGTCGGAACCGCCGCCATCGTGAAAGGATTCCGCGTCGACGGCTACGTGTATGCCCGCTCCGTCCAACTTCCCGAGCAGAAAATCAACATCGATCTGCGAGATGAGATGGGGCGCCCCCTGTGGCGTGGGATGGGGAGAAAGAAATAACGGAGCTCATTGTTCTACGCTGGATAAGGAACAAGGAGACTCCAGCGCATGTATACCGGGCAAGACCGTCAACGCGTCCGAGCCGCCATTGTCGAGCGTGCCTCCGCGGATGACCGATTCGCCGGGATCGCTCAAACTGGCTCCGCGGCCGCGGGGCGCGAAGACCGCTGGTCCGACATCGATCTCGCCTTCGGCATCCACCCGCCTGAAGCGCTCCCTCAGGCACTCGCCGACTATACGGACTTCCTCTACCACCGGCACGGCGCGCTCCACCACCTCGATATTCACCACGGCTCTTGGACGTATCGTGTCTTCTTGCTCATCGGCACCCTGCAAGTAGACTTGGCCTTTGTACCGGCCACGGACTTCCGGCCACTAGGTGCGGATTTCGAGCTGCTCTCCGGAGCCGCCCTTCCTGCCAACCCAGTGTCTGAGCCGCCTGCAGCCTACCTTATTGGCTTTGGGTGGTTGTACGCCATCCACGCGCGCAGCGCCATCGGGCGCGGAAAGCCCTGGCAAGCCGAATACATGATCAGCGGGATGCGCGACACAGCACTCTCGCTGGCCTGCCTTCGCCACGGGGTTCCAGCGATGCAGGGGCGCGGTCTGGACCGGCTGCCCGCAGATGCCCTCGCGCTCTTTGCCGAAGCCCTGGTGCAATCCACCAGCACAGCCGAACTCACACGGGCTTTTCAGGCAGCGACGAGATTGCTTGCGGCGGAGATTCGCTTGGCGGACCCATCGCTGGCCCAACGATTAGAGACGCCGCTCATGAGCATCGCCGGCCTTACCGCCCAACTCGATTAGCGAATGACCATCTCTGACAGCGCACCGCCCGACGGCGGCAGACTCGCCGTCCCCGCCTTGGCTCCATTCGTCTCCAACACATAGGCGATGATGTTCGCCATCGTCTCCGCAGGAAGATTCGCCGGCGCTCCCGGGGGCATTGCGTTCGACTTCTCCACCAGAGCCTGCACGGTCTTGCCAGTCCATTTACCCTTGAAATAGCGCCCGGCCAGCGGCGTGCCGAAGGTCCCATTGGCCAGCGTGCTGCCATGGCAGACCGCGCAACTGGCGTTGTAGGCCGTCTTCCCGGCGGCCGCCTGACCGGCAGTGAACGAAGGCTCCTTGCCGGTTACATTGGCCGCCTGCGCGCCGGCGCCGCCACGCCGTGTCTGAGTGATCTGCGGCAGATCCGCCGCGGTGCCTTCCCGCTGATAACGGTAGGCCAGTATCGCCCCGGAATCCTGCATCTTCGTCGTTACGCCGCCTCCCATCGCTTCCACCAGCCCGCCCGAATCCGTGGCGATGTAGATGGTGCGCAGGTCCGGGTCCACCGCCGTATCGCGAAACCGGTTCTCCTGCTGGAAATAGCGCTGGAACTTGTCCGCCACCGCTTGCCCGTCGCGCCGCAGCGGAGCAACGTACAGAGAGCCGCGCTTGAGAGTGGTCACCAGCAGCACTTGGTCCCACCCTGGAATTCCCTTCCCCTTCGATTCGTAGTATTCGATGCTCGAGGGGCCGACCGTCGGCCAGCAAATATAGTGCACCCCCTCGCATACGGGGTCTTGAAAATTGAACCCGGTGGCAACGGTGAACATAGTCGCAATCGGCGGGACAAACGGCTTGCGAAACGCCGTTTCCGGCTCGCGCGGCACCGCAGCATGGATCTCCAGGTCGCTGAATTTCAACTGCGAGCAAGGCGTCGATGCCTCCGCCCAGCGCGCATACTGGTAGGCCTTGCCGTCGCGCACTCCGGCTACGTGCGGCCACCCGTAATTGCCTCCTCGCTTCAGAATGTTCACTTCATCGTCGGTCTTCGGCCCGTGTTCGTTGGAATACAATGTCCCGTCCGGAGCGAAGTCGAGCCCCTGCGGATTGCGATGCCCGTAGGTGTACACATGGCTCACCACTCCGTTCAACTTCGGATTATCGTCCGGAATCGAGCCGTCCAGGTTCATCCGCAACGACTTGCCGACGTAAGAGGAATAGTCCTTGCCCTGCAATTCCGCCGCTGTGGGCAGCCGCTGCGCTTCAATCGGAAGGCAGAAGTTGCCCAATTGATTGTGCCCCTGGTCGCCGATGGTGAAGTACAGTTTTCCACCCGGCCCCACCTTGATGCGTCCCGCTTCATGATCGTTGCCGGCCGGCAGACCGGTGATCAGGTCCTTGCGCTCACCCAGTTTTCCGGATGCCTTGTCGTAGCGAAAGCGCACCACTTTCGCGTAGAGGCGGTGATAAGGACTGGACGGATCGGCAACTTTCTTCCACGGCGCGCGGCTCTGGTCTACATAGGTGTAAAAGGCATAGACAAACTGGTTGGGACTGTCCTTCAGCAGGTCAGGGTGCAACGCCATTCCGAGCAAACCATCCTGCCCGCCTGGGGCGAACACCTCGTCGATTACCGCCGCAGTCTGGCGCTGCCCCGTGCCCGGATGCACTCGCGTAATCCGCTTGCCGGTCCGCTCCGTCACCCACAAAAACCCATCCGGGCCCCAGGTCACTTCCCAGGGATTCTCTAAGCCTGCGGCTACTACCCGTTTCTCGAAAATCTTCGTGCCGCGGCGTACGGTTTCAGGCGAGTCCTGGGCCGCTATTGTGCCGGGGAAAACGAGGAAAAGAGGCGCCAGGAGGGAGGGTATAACAAATTTCGACTGTTTCACGTGTTTTCCGCATTATTGTACACCGCAGGCCGGCAGCGCCGTGGTTTCACTTCGCCTTCACAACCGGCAGCAGGACGTGAGACGCCTGATTTGCGCCGGTATATACGATTTGGTGCGCGACAACACCCTTCCGCTCCATCGCATTCCTTCCTCCCGTGTTCAGATTGCGGTCGAAGCGGGGGAAGTTGCTTGAACTGATCTCCACCCGGATCTTGTGTCCGGCCAGGAACACATTGCTGGTCACGCCGGCATCCACGGTTACCGCGTAAGCCCGGCCAGGCTCCACGGGCACCGTTCGCTCCAGACCTTCCCGGTAGCGCATCCGCACTATCCCGTCGGTCAAGTTCACTGCCCGTCCGTCAGGGTACACATCCACCAGCTTCACCGTGAAATCGGTGTCCCGCGCCGAGGTCGCGACGTGCAGAAACGCCAGCACGGTCCCGGTCACCTCCAGATCTTCCGGCAGCGGTTCGCTGGTGTACACCAGAACGTCCTGCCGCGTTTCGACCGCGGATTGGTCCATCGGCCCCCAGCGAAACACGGCTGGATTGCAGCACGTGCTGCCGCCCATCGTCGGCACGGGATTCGCCGGATCGTAGACGAACCGGTCTTCATGGGCTTTGCGCGGCATCTGCCAACCCAGCCCGCCGTCCCCTGCCACGCTATTGGCCCCGTCTTCGCTGGTCAAGTAGAGGCGCGTGGGCACGGCACGTGAGGGTGGCCACTCCGTTTCATCCCGCCATTGGTTCACTCCCATCACGAAAATGCGAGCCGGAGCGGGATGCCTTGCCGGAATCTTCCCTTTCAGCCACCGGTCAAACCACTCCAACTGATACCGTTGGACCGGCGCGGAGGACTCCGGTCCGAAAGCGAATCCCTCGAACGGCAGCGACATGTTGTGCGCCCACGGTCCGATCAGCGTATGGGCTTGCCGGCCCATGCCGCGCAGCGCAGAGAACGCCTCCAGATCGGACTGCACGAAATTGTCGTACCACCCGCCGACACTGAAAACCGGCGTCTTCACCTTCGCAATTTGCTCTCGCGTACTGATCGATTTCCAATACCCGTCGAACGTGGGATGCTCAATCGCCTCCTGAAACATCTTCACGCGCTGCCCCGTTGCCGCCAGATCGGCTGCCTGCACCGGCAGCGCCCGCACAAAGAGCGAAAACTCCGGAGGCGTGTATCCCGTCACGCGCATGTTGGAGGCCATCCACAAAAGCCGGTTGCCCAATTTCATCGCACCGCCCGTCGAATAGAGGCGGTCGCGGTAGTCGTCATAGCCGGAAACAACCGGGAAAATACATTTCAAATAGCGATTCCCGGAAAGCGCCGCTTTCCACTGGACAATTCCCAGATACGACCCGCCGACCATCCCGACCTTGCCGTTCGACCAGGCAGCCTGTCCCGCCCAGTTCAGCGTATCTTCGCCATCCTGCAATTCCTGATGCAGCGGATCGAACTCCCCTTCCGATTCGTAGCGGCCCCGCACATCCTGAATCACTACCGCGTAGCCGTTTTCCGGAAACAGCCGGTAGTTCCGCGGCAGGTCCTTCCCCTTGCCATAGGGAGTGCGCACCAGAATCACGGGAAATCGTCCGGTCTCGGAGGGGCGGAACAGGTTTGCCGACAAGGTGACTCCGTCGCGCATCGCCATGCGGACGTGTTCCACCGGAGGAGCGGCCGCCAGTGCCGCCCATCCCAGCAGCGCGCCTACCAGGAAACGGAAATGCCGGGTTCCAGGGGCCATACCGATGTTTCGGGCAAGTCGCTGATCAGATCCGCCAGTTGGTCCGGCCGCCCGATGAGGGGAGGAAACGTACCCCAATGCATAGGGATGACCTTTTTGGCCCGCACCAGGCGGCAGGCCAGCGCCGCCTCCTTAGGGCCCATCGTGTACAAATCCCCGATGGGGAGAAACGCCAATTCGGGCTGGTAGAGATCGGCGATCAGTTTCATGTCGCCGAAAACCGCCGTGTCGCCAGCGAAATAGGCCCGGCGGCCGTCCGGCAACCCGAGGACGTACCCCGCCGCCTCGCCGGCATATACCGTGCGCCCGTCATCGTCGCTGATGGAGGAGGAGTGCAACGCGTGAGTCATGGTCACAGCGAAACTCCCCACCTGAGCGGTGCCACCCTTGTTCATCCCGATGGTGTTCTTCACGCCCTTGCTTTCCAGCCAGGTCGCGATTTCGTAGATCGCCACCACCTGCGGGTGGAACTTCGCAGCCAGCGCCCGCACCGAGGCGATATGATCGAAATGCCCGTGCGTAATCAGAATGGCGCCCACGTGGTCAATGGTAAAGTCTTTTGGAAACTTGGGGTTATCGAACCATGGATCGATCAGCAGTGTCTCTCCGCCCGGTCCCTGCAAATGAAAACTGCCGTGACCCAACCAGGTGATTTGTAGCATGATGGCTCCTGCCGCCGCCTGGCGCAACGTATGCACTCCGGCGCGGTTTCTACCGATCATACTAAAGATGTTCTTCGGTAGAATCAAATTAGGCTGCACGTTCCCTTTCCGTCCGCCGTCAATGCTGATAGAGGTGCCATGCCAGCCGCCAAGACGGTATCCCGTATGAACACGCCGCACCCGGACGCCGGAACTCTTCCCGCCAGGGAACAGGAACTCCGCGATCAGTTCGTGGCCGATCACATGCGCCGCGTGTTCCTGCTGGTTTACCGAGTGGTTGGCAACGTTGCCGACGCCCAGGACCTGACCCAGGAAGTTTTCATCAAGGTACTGCAGCGGCAGGAGCAATTGCGCGATCCGGAGAAAGCCGCGCACTGGCTAAGCCGCATCGCCACCAACACGGCCATCGATTTTTTGCGCCGCCACAATCGGGTCAGCTTCAGCGACCTTGACGAAATGGCGCCGGTGGCTGCCCCGGAAGAAGAAAACCCGGAACGGATTGTACTGCGGGCGGAGCGCCAAACACGGCTCGAGGCCGGACTCGCCGTACTCACCGAGCGCGAACGGGTGGCGTTGCTGTTGCGCGATGTCGAAGATCTTCCGGCCGAAGAGGTGGCCCGCCAACTGCAATGTTCTAAAGCCACCGTGCGCAGCCATATCGCCAACGCCCGCACGAAATTCAAGAAGTACCTGCTGAAGAGGAAGTCATAGAGAAGGGAATCATGCACGCAAGCGAAACAGATCTGGCGCTCTACGCAGGCGGCGATCTCGGTCTGTGGGCCCGGTTCCGCCTCCGCCGCCATTTGCGTGCCTGCGCCCAATGCAGTGCGCGGCACAGTGAACTGGTGGAAGCTCGCGCCGCGCTGCTCGATCTGGCCGGCGAACTGCCTGCCAGCCTCGATTGGGAGGCGCTTTCCGCGGAGATGCGCGCCAATATCCACCTCGGCTTGGCCGCGGGCGAGTGTGTTGCCACAGCGCAGGAGCGCAGCGCCGAATTGACTGGCTGGCGACCGGCCGCGGTTTTGGCCGGCGCGGCTTTGGTCGTGGCTGTGGCCTGGTACGCGAATCACACCCAGCCCGTCACCCCTACGAATCTTGTGCAAGTGCAGCCCGCCCCCAAGACCGGAGGCGTTCTGCTGGAAACCTCTTCGTCCGGTCTCGAATGGAAGGAAGAAGGACACACTCTGACCCTGAAGCACCCCAAGGATCAGGATGTCGCCTTCACCGCCACGCTCGATTCCGTGCGCGCCCGCTACGTTGATCGCGATTCCGGTCAGGTGACCATCAATCACGTCTATGCGCAGTAAACTTGCCATCCTCGCACTCGCCGCCGCACTGGCGGCGTCAGGACAGCAGCCCAACCGGCTGAACTCGCGCAGCATGATGCACATCACGCTCCCCGACGATTCGCCGCTCGCCGTGCTGTCCGCCGATTGGGGCGAAAGCGTCGCCACGCCGCGCGGCAGCGCGATCTTGCTCGATCTGCGCACTTCGCTGACGCTGCGCAATATCGGCCGCCAGCGCATCAAGGGAGTTTCCCTGCTGGTGCTGGCGCAGGAAGCAGCGCCGGGCGGAAAGGCCTCGGTGACCGTCCCCAGCCTGGATGTTGGCCCCGGCGAAGCGTTCCCCGTCAAACTCGATCTGCGGCTGCTGCGCCCGCAAAGCCCCTCCGAAGGTGCGTTGGTGGAAATCAGCCTCGACGGCGTGCTGTACGATGACCTCGGCTTCTACGGTCCGAACCGGCTCAACTCGCGCCGCTCCATGACCATGTGGGAACTGGAGGCGCGCCGCGACCGCAAGTATCTCAAGAACGTGCTGGACAATGCCGGGACCGAGGGATTGCGCCGCCATCTTACGGAAGTTCAGGCCCGCCTCAGCGAGCGGCCGAAGCTCAACGTGCAGGTGGCCCGCGGACGCACCACTTCGGCCGACGCTGGCGCGCGCATGAGTTTCGCTTTTCTACGAATGCCGGGGGAACCCGTGCATGCCATTCAGGGCGCCGCCCGTGTCGGTGATTCCGAAGCTCGTTCCCCCGAACTCGAAATCCGCAACCAGAGCCGCCTGCCGGTCAAGTATCTCGAAATCGGCTGGCTAGTCGAAAGCCGCGACGGCGACGAATTCTTCGCCGGCACCGTGCCCGCGGACGTGAATCTCGCTTCCGGCGCCACCACCCGCGTCCAACAGGACGCCGTTCTGAAACTCACGCAACGCAACGGCTCCCCTGTCCCGATTACCGCCATGACCGGCTTTGTCAATCACGTCGAATTCGCCGATGGCTCCATGTGGATCCCACAGCGTCAGTCCCTCGAATTGGACCGTTTGAAGAAGACCCTCCATCCTTCACCCGAAGAGCAGCGCCTTTCCGATCTCGCACGCCGCAAGGGCATCCAATCGGTGGTTGAAGAGCTTCGCAAGCACTAAGCCAGCCGACTCATTTCAATACCGAAACTTCAACCCGAATTGGATCACCCTCGCCCGCTCGGTGGCCAACAGCGTTCCGAATTGCGGCCGCCCAAAAGTGGCTGAATCTCCATCCGGCAGTACGAAGTTCACGTTGTTCAGCAGATTGAAGAACTCCGCGCGGAATTCCAACAGCCGCGCCTCGTGGATCGGAATCCGCTTCAGCACCGACAGATCCCAAACCTGCAGCGCCGGCCCTCGATTGTCCGGCAAAGTGCGCCCGACATTGCCGAACGTGTAGCGCGCCGGATTGGAGAACACCGCCGGATTGAAGAAATTATCCACCCGCTGCTTGGCCCCGCCCGGCGTCTCGCTCGTGATCCCGGTGCTGTTGGGGCGTTGCGTCCCGTTGAACGAATTCGTCGTGTTGGCCGCCGAAACGATCGAAACCGGTTGTCCGCTCTGCAACGTGGAGATCCCGTTCAGGCTCCAATTTCCGGCAATTGCCTGCAACACTCGCGATGGGGAGCGGAACGGCACATCGTACTGGAAGTTCACCGCCAGGTGATGCGCCACATCGAGCGAAGACAGCGCTTTGTCCCACCGTCGCTGATTGTTGTTGGTAAACCCTGGATACGAGATGCCGTATCCCCCCACGGAAGAGAAGTCGTCCAGCATCTTCGCCCACGTGTAAGCCGCCTGCATCTGCAGACCGTTACGGTAGCGCTTCCTGAACTTCGCCTGCAGCGAATGATAGCTGGAATGCGACATCGAGCCATAGGTATGCTGCAAACCCGTCAGGTGCGGGAAGGGACGCAACAGTTGGCCCACGGTGGTCGTGCGCTGCCCGATGCCACTGGTGGCCGGCAGGATGCCGAAAAACGGATTCGTCACCGAACGGTTGAGATCGTCCCCCAAGGACAGAAACTGATCCGGCAATTGATTCACTTGCGCCTGCGCCAGCAACTTCACTCCCGAATTGCCCGCATAGGCGACGTCCAGCAACATCTCGTTCGGCAGTTCGTACTGCAGGTCCAGATTCCATTGCGCCGAATACGGCACACGGTCAAATCGCGCGGAACCGTTGATCGTCTGGCCGATGAAGGTCAACAACCCCTCCGATCCGTTCGCGGCCTTGTTGTAGCCTTGCGGGAACGGATTGGCGAATGTCGTAAAGGGTGTCCGCCCGCCATCCACCGTAGTCGTAATGTTCGTCACCGCGTTGTAGCTGATACCCCCGCTGTTTGTCGAATTCGGCCCGATTCCAGTGGTCGGCGAATAGAAAATCCCAAACCCCGACCGCACCACAAAACGATCGGTCAGCTTCAAAGCAAACCCGAATCGCGGTGCGAAATTGTTGTTGTCGGGGTCCTTTTGCCCACGCGGAGTTCCATTCCGATTGGCGAATACCAATCCGCCGCGCAATGGCCCCAACGCCGGCGCCTGTATCGGCAACGTGGCGTCGAAGTCGAACCACGAGGTGCGGTCGAAGCGCTCCGTCAAGGGCCGGTCGGAATCCCAACGTAACCCCATGTTCAACGTCAGCCTGCTATTCACGCGCCAATCGTCCTGGAAATAAACGCCCGCGTACAGCACCTGCAATGCCGGTTGCGGCTCATACTGAATGCGTCCCGAGGCCATCAACCCCAGCAGCATCGATGCGATCGTGTTTCCGCCCCGATTGCCGTTGAACGTCTCCCGCGTCCAACCCTCGTTGAACACAAACAGCCCCGCCGGCGCGTTCGGCCGGAAGTTCGATACACGGTTCATCCGGTACACGCCGCCCGTCTTGATCGTGTGCCCGCCGAACAACCGCGTGGCATCGCCGATTCCCGTATAGGTCTCGAACTTGTTACCGATAATCCACGTCGCATTCCCGCCAAGCGACGTGAAGCCGGCAGGCTCCACCCGCGGAAACATAGCGAACTGCGCCTGGTCGCGAAACGAACCAGGCAAGCCTAAGCTGGTCAAATCGAACCCGTTCGAGATGCTGTCGCGCGGATTGGCGTGATAGGCGTAGCCGAGATTGCCGTGCAGCACCCAGCCCTTCACCAGATAGGTATCATCCACTGTTGCGCTGCGGTTCCGCGCTCCCGAATTTCCCGCATCCGGCGACCCTGGATTATTGAAGTGATCCGCCGTCGTGTTGTCCACAGTGTTCCAGGAAAAGCGCCCATAAATGTTCTGCCGCGTCGAAATCCGCCGGTCAAGCTTCACCGAGAAATCGTCCCCGCGCCCTTTCGACCCCGCCTGCGAAAAGAAGTTATTCGAGACCCCCGTTCCGTTCGGGTCAGGCAGAAACGACAACACCTTCTGCGTCACAGGATCGAACCGCGCGGAAGGAATCGCGTTGCCCGCAAACGGCTGCCGTGTCCCGTTTGCCGCAATCGTGGCAGGATCGTAAATCACCGCACCGGCTTCGGTGAAACTGCCGCGCTTCATCGCCGCCGTCGGCACCGACAGAACCGAAGAGCCCGGACTCACCGTCCGCAAACCCTCATAGCTCACAAAGAAAAACGTGTTCTGCCGCGACGGGGTCAGAGGCCCGCCGAGCGTAAACCCGAATTGGTTATAGCGGAACGGCGCCTTCGGCCTGCCATTGCGATTGTTGAAAAATCCATTCGCGTCGAAGGCGTTGTTACGCAGAAACTCGTACAACACGCCATGGAACTCCTTCGTCCCCGAACGGTGTACCAGATTCACTACCGCGCCGCCCGTGCGTCCATATTCCGCCGACAGGCTGTTTGTCTGTACACGGAATTCCTGCAGTGCGTCCGGCGTGGGCACGTAAGCGGGCTGGTTGTAACCCATTACTACCTGCGGTGAGCCGTCCAGCATGACCTCATTCGACACATCGCGCCCGCCATTGGCCGAAAACGCCATCGATGTAATCGACCCGTTGCCTGTGGTCGAACCGCGGTAGGAACGCGTCGAGTTGATGCCGGGAGTCAGCGCCACCAACTGCAGCACGTTCCTTCCGTTTAACGGCAGAGCCTCTGCGGTCTTGCTGTTCACCACGGCATCCAGCGTCGAACTCGCAGTTTCGAGCAGCGGCACCTGTGTACTCACCTCCACCACCTCACTCAGCGAGCCCAACTCCAGCATCACGTCGAGTGCAGCTACCTGTGCAACCTCCAGCGTCATCGCCGTGCGCTGGTACTTCTTGAATCCGTTTGCCTCCACCGCCAGCGCGTACTTGCCCGGCGGGATCTGCACGAATACATAGACGCCCTCTTCGTTGCTGGAGGATTTCCACGACCGCCCCTGCTCCGTGTTGGTCAACGTTACTGCCGCCGCCGGAACGACGGCCCCCGTTTTGTCTTGCACCGTGCCGCGCAAGGTTGCCGTTTGTGTTTGCGCCGTTGCGCAGACGGCGAACGCTGTTGCCATCGCCAGGCATCGGATGGTGTTCATGAATCTGCCCCCTGAGGCGGAAGTTCCGCCCGGATGTGTGGGGCCAGTATATAACACCGATTTACTGCTTCTTCTGCCCCTGCCGCGATTTCGGTCCAACATACGGCGCCTGATCCCAGAAGTCCGTGCGCCCTTCCGCCCGCGGGTCCGCGGTGTCCTTCATCCATTGATCCACTCTCGCCGCCAGTTCCGCCTTCGCCTTCTGAAGGCGCGGTTCACCGGCGACATTGCGTGTCTGATCGGGATCGGTGCGCAGTTCGTACAACTCCTCGGCAGGGCGTTTCCCGAATGAAAGCGCATAATACTTGGACCCGGAGTCTCTCATTGTCAACCGCTTCGACGGCGATTCATCGACATCCCCGAACTCACCCACTGACCAGTAAAACTCCGGATCGCCCGCCGGATAACGGTCCGGCTCAAGATTGCGCAAATAGAGAAATCCCTTGGTGCGGATGCCACGCACCGGATACGCCAGGTTGCCGCGCCGCACGTTAGCGTGCCGTTCGCGTTCCACAAACACCGCATCGCGGCGCGCCGGACGCAACAGGCTCTTCGCCGTAACCGCTTTCGGAATCGCCACACCGGCCAGCTCCAGAAATGTAGGGCAAAGATCGCCCAGGATCACGAACGCATCCTGTTTCGAGCCGGCACGATAAGCCTTCGGATAGCGAATCGCCAGCGGGACCCGAACGCCCAAATCGTAACAGGCAGCCAGACCGCGAGGCATCTGCCAGCCGTTGTCCCCGGTCATCACCACCATCGTGCGGTCCAATTCACCCAACCGGTCGACGGCGCCCACCAGTTCCGCGCAATCCGTGTCGAAGTTCTGCACCTCGGCATAGTAGTTACGGATGTCCTCGCGCACGGCGGACTCGTCCGGCAGATGCGCAGGCACGCGGATCTTCGCGGCGTCAATCCCCGCGCGATACTTCTCCCCCTCGGTCCACGGCACATGCGGATCCCGCGAGCTGAACCAGAACAGGAACGGCTTGTCTTTCGGCCGCGCCTGAAGAAATGCATTGAATGTGGGATACTGCTTGCCTGCGGGATTCTGTGCGTAGCCTCCATCGGCCGGTCTTCCCGGGCCCCAGCCCTTTCCAGCATGACCGACGAAGTACCCTGCCGCCTCAAGCAGGGAAACGAACGTCGGAAACGAGCTACTCAACGCCCCGTACAGACTCGCGGCCGTGCCCAACCGGTGTGTCTCCTGCCCGGTGAGCAGCCACGACCGCGCCGGGCTGCAGGATGGATTCGGCGAAAAGGCATGCGTGAACAGAACGCCCTCCTTCGCCAGTTGGTCGAACGCCGGAGTCTTTACCGCCGGGTCGCCTCCCGCGCCGCAATGCGGCCAGGCCCAGTTATCCGCCATCATCAGCAGAATGTTCGGCCGCTGTTCCTGTGCCCGTGCCGCCGCCATCGGCAATGCGGCCATCAGCGCTCGCCTTGTCAGTGTGCTCTTCATCCCGCCGGGATTATAGCATCCACCCTTCCGGCAGGTTTCTCGCATATCCTGTCATGAGGTGGCGCTATGAAACTTCGACTGGGATTCGTTCTCCTTCTCACCGGCCTGCTCTCCGCGCAGGAACCACCGGTCATCGCTAATGTGGAACATCAGCCGCTGGCTGCACAGGTGACGCGTCTGCTGGAGGCGCTCGACATGCTCGGCGAGCCATTGCCCGCCGCCGATGCCGCGGCCCTCAGGGCACAACTGCGGTCTCCCGGCGGGGCCGAAGCGGTGGCGGCCAT
>JAEUQG010000281.1 GCA_016789755.1 Bryobacterales bacterium | reverse complement strand
GGTGCTCAACATCGCCTACCACGTGGCGGCGAAGCTGCAGAAGACGGTGGCTGTCTTCAGCCTGGAAATGTCGAAGGAGTCGCTGCTGACACGCCTGCTTTGCGCCGCGGCGCGGGTGGACAGCCAGAAATTCCGTGCCGGGTTCCTGAACCAGGGAGAACGCCGGCAACTGCAGATGGCGGCGGCGGAACTGGTGGAGGCCAAGCTGTATATCGACGACACGGCGTCGACCAACGTGATGGATATCCATGCCAAGGTACGGCGTCTCAAACAGGAGCAGGGCCTCGATCTGGTGATTGTGGACTATCTCCAACTGATGACCGGCAAGGGCAAGTTCGACAGCCGCGTGCAGGAAGTGAGCGGTATTTCGCGCGGGCTGAAGCTGATGTCGAAGGAACTGGAGGTTCCGGTGATCGCGCTGAGCCAGCTCAGCCGTGCGCCGGACACGCGGCAGGGGGATCACCGGCCGCAATTGAGCGACTTGCGCGAATCGGGTTCCATCGAGCAGGATGCCGATGTGGTCAACTTCATCTTCCGGGAGGAAGTGTACAAGCCGGATCGGACCGACCTGAAGGGATTGGCGGAGTTGATCATCGCCAAGCAGCGCAGCGGGCCGACGGGGAAGATCGGCCTGGTGTTTCTGCACAGCCTGACGAAATTCGAGAACCGCGTGGGGGACCTGGACGACGAACCGCCGGGCGAGTAGCGGAGGGATTCGGTTGTCAAAGAGCGGCAGCGGTGGTGTGGCGATGTTTCGTGCGGATCAGCCTTTAAACAAGTTGGGGATGGGGGGAGCGGGTGGCGGCTGGGTGCGCAGAGCGGGTTTTACGGGCGGTTGGGCGGTGGGGGATGGCTTGGGTTCGTTCTGCAGAATCGAGTGGGGCGCGGCGGCGGTGGAGGGGAGTGGGGCTTCGACGAAGGACTGGAGGGCGGTGGCCATGGCCTGATCGGCGCGGCGGGCCATTTCCTGGCGGTCGAGGGCGCGGCGGCGGCGGGAATCGTTGAGTTCGCGGAGGGCGCTTTCGTACTGGCGCTGGAAGTGGCGTTCGTAGCGCAGAGCAAGGGAAAGAGTCTGGCCGCCATGGGTCATGCATTCGAAGGCGTAGGCGGCGGCTTCGGCGGGGGAGAAGTCCGAGGGGGCGGCGGAGGCGTGTCCGGCTTCGAGGACGCGGATGGAATTACGGAGAGAGCCGAGGCGCCATTCGGCGTCGACCATTTCGCGGATGCAGCGGTGCTCGACGAGGGTGGCGGGCTGGAACTCTTCGAGGTAGGCGTTGAGCAGGCCGGAATAGGCCTGCTGTTCTTCGGGAGTGTGGAGGCGGATGCTGCCGAAGAGGCCGTGCTTGCGGGAGTTGCCGGCGGAACGGGCTTTTCCTTCGGCGGTGACAGGGCCGAAGGATTTTGCTCCATTTTCCCGGGCTGCGGCGGAGTGGGTGGTAGAAATGGACATCTATTTCTCTTCCTTTGTGATTATTATCACAAATAGGAATGGTTTTCAATAGATATTTAATGGGGCGTGTTTTTCCGGGCAGGTTGTGGCGGAGACGGACTTGCGGGCGAGGGGGAGGTCAGCCTTTTTTGATGGGAATGGCGCGGGCCACTGGAATGAGGCCGCCGCCGCGGGCGGGCTCTGGGGGAAGGGGCTGATTGGCGAGCTCCATGTTGAGGCGGGCGACGAATTCTTCGATCTGGGCCTGCATGGCGGCCATTTTGTCGCGCATGTTGAGAATGATCTCGACTCCGGCGAGATTTACTCCCAATTCGCGGGTAAGTTGAAGAATGACCTCCAGCCGTTCGAGGTCTTCGTCGGTGTAGAGGCGGGTATTTCCGTCCGAGCGGGAAGGGGTGAGGAGGCCTTCGCGCTCATAGAGGCGCAGGGTTTGGGGGTGAATGCCGTACTGCTCGGAGACCGAGCTGATCATGTAGACGCCCTTGGAACGCTTCTTGGCCATGGTTTAGGTCTCTTTCCGGATCTCGGTTTGCGGATGGAGCGACGGGGACTGCCGGGAGATGTCGCGGGGGTTACGCTGCTGGGTGCGGGGGACGGCGCAAGGCTTGGAGGCCGAGCGGATGGTGAGGATGGCGGTGAGGGGACGGAGGGACGGGGACTGCCGGGTTTGGGGGGCAGCGTCTGGGTCTCGCCGGGGAACGGTTCCGATTGTGTGGATGCGGCTGGAACGCAGGCAGGTCATGGGTTAGGTCTCTTTCCAGATTTCGGCGCGGGGGTCGTCGGGGTGGAGGGCCGCCAACTGGCGGAAGATTTCGCGGGTGTGTTCGTCCTGAGTTTTGGGGACTGCGATTTGCACTTCGACGATCTGGTCGCCGCGGGTGGCGGTGCGGGCGTTGAAGACGCCTTTTTCGCGCAAGCGGAACTTCTGGCCGGTCTGGGTGCCTGGGGGGATCTTTAACAGAGCCCGCCCGTCGATGGTGGGCACTTCGATTTTGCCACCCAGGTAGGCTTCGCTGATGGAGACGGGCACCTGAATCAGGATATCGTCTCCGTCGCGGTGGAAGAAGCGGTGGTCCTCGACGCGGATGGTGATGTAGAGGTCGCCGGCGGGGGCTCCGAGGGTGCCGGCGCTCCCTTTGGCGGCGACGCGGAGGCGGGAGCCGTTGCGGGCGCCCTGGGGGATGCGGACTTCGACCGATTCGGGCTGGGCGGTGCGGCCTTCGCCGAGACAGACGGGGCAGGCGTTGACGGCCTTGCCGGATCCCTGGCAGCGGTTGCAGGTAAGGCTGAACTTCATGGCGCCGGCCATTTGCGTCACGCTGCCCGAGCCGTTGCATTCGGGACAAACAACGGTGGCGCCGCCGGCGCTGCCCGAGCCGTGGCAGGCGCCGCAGGTTTCCTGGCGGTTGATGGTGAGGCGGACTTGCGTTCCTTTGATGGACTGCCAGAAATCAATGTTGAGGGCGTATTCGAGGTCCTGGCCGCGCTCGGGGCTTTTGGCTTTCTGTTTGCCGCGGCTGAAGAACTGGCTGAAGAGATTGCCGAAGCCGGAGTCTTCATCGGGGTGGGGGCCGGGATGGCCGTGCATACCGGCTCCGCGGGGGCCGGCGCCGCCAGCGGCCTGGCCGAAGAGGTCTCCGAAATCGAAGCCGCCGAAACCGAAACCGCCGGCCTGTCCGGGTCCGCCGGGGGCGGGGAAGCCCTGGTCGGAATAGAATCCGAATTTATCGTACATTTGGCGTTTTTTGTCGTCGCTGATGACGTCGTAGGCCTCCTGCACGTTTTTGAATTTATCTTCGGAGGTTATGTCGAAGGGATAGAGGTCGGGATGATTTTTGCGCGCGAGGCGCCGGTAGGACTTGCGCACTTCATCGGCGCTCGCCCCGCGCTCGAGGCCGAGAGTTTTGTAGTAGTCGTGTTTCGAAGCCATGCCGCGCCTCCTCGGCCGCGGGTCCGGCGGACGGCGCGCCGATGCGGGGCGCGCCGCCAGCCGGACCTGTCAGCGCTTACGTCTTGTCGTCGACGTCGATGAAATCGGCATCGACCACGTGGTCTGTGGGCTTGGCTCCGTCGCCTGCCGGAGCGGCGCCGGGGGGAGGGGGCGCGCCGGCAGGGCCGCCCGGACCGGCCGCGCTGTACATGGCCTCGGCCAGCTTGTGGCTTGCGGTGGTGAGCTTATCCAAGGCGGCGTTGATCTGCTCGGCGGTGCCGCTGGCCGAGACGCGCTTGGTTTCTTCTAGGGCGTCCTCGACGGTCTTTTTGTCGGATTCGCTGATTTTCGAGCCGTGCTCTTTGAGCATTTTTTCGACGTTGTAGACCATGGCGTCGGCGCGGTTGCGGGTTTCGATTTCCTCCCTGCGCTTGCGGTCGTCGGCTTCGTGCGATTTGGCGTCGGTGGCCATCTTGTCCACTTCGTCCTTGCTGAGGCCGGAGCTGGAGGTGATGGTGATTTTCTGCTCATTGTTGGTGGCGCGGTCCTTGGCGGTGACGTTGAGGATGCCGTTGGCGTCGATGTCGAAGGTGACTTCGACCTGGGGGATGCCGCGCGGGGCGGGGGGGATGCCGACCAGTTGGAAGACGCCGAGCAGGCGGTTATCGCGGGCCATGGCGCGCTCGCCCTGATAGACCTTGATCTCGACCGAGGTCTGGTTGTCGGAGGCGGTGGAGAAGACTTCGCTTTTGCGCGTGGGGATGGTGGTGTTGCGCTCGATCAACTTGGTGAAGACGCCGCCGAGGGTTTCGATGCCGAGCGAGAGGGGGGTGACGTCGAGCAGGAGGACATCCTTCACTTCGCCGGCGAGGACGCCGCCCTGCACGGCGGCGCCGACGGCCACGACTTCATCGGGGTTGACGCTTTTGTTGGGCTCTTTACCGAAGAACTCGCGCACCATCTGCTGGATTTTGGGGATACGGGTGGAGCCGCCGACGAGGACGACTTCCTCGATCTGAGAGGGATTGAGCCCGGCGTCGTGCATGGCGCGCTCGCAGGGGCCGAAGCAGCGTTTGAGGATGTCGTCGACCATCTGCTCGAAGCGGGCGCGGGTGAGCTTCATCTGCATGTGCTTGGGGCCGGTGGCGTCGGCGGTGAGGAAGGGCAGATTGATCTCGGTTTCGAGCAAAGTCGAGAGCTCGATTTTGGCCTTTTCGGCGGCTTCCTTGAGGCGCTGGAGGGCCATCTGGTCGCCGGAGACGTCGAGGCCGGATTCGCGTTTGAACTCGGTGACCATCCAGTCGATGATGCGCTGATCGATGTTGTCGCCGCCGAGGTGGGTATCGCCGTTGGTGGCTTTGACTTCGACGACGCCGTCGCCGACCTCGAGAATGGAGATATCGAAGGTGCCGCCGCCGAAGTCGAAGACGGCGATGGTTTCGTCGCGCTTCTTGTCGAGTCCGTAGGCGAGGGCGGCGGCGGTGGGCTCATTGATGATGCGCATGACTTCGAGGCCGGCGATCTGGCCGGCGTCTTTGGTCGATTGGCGCTGGGCGTCGTTGAAATAGGCGGGGACGGTGATGACGGCCTTGGTGACCTTTTCGCCGAGGTAGGCTTCGGCGGCCTCTTTGAGCTTTTTCAGGACGAGGGCGGAGATTTCGGGCGGGGACATCTTTTTGCCGGAGATGTCGACGCGGGCATCGCCGTTGTCGCCGGGTACGATTCTGTAGGGGACGAGTTTGGTTTCCTCATTGACTTCGGAGAAGCGGCGTCCCATGAAGCGCTTGACGGAGTAGATGGTGTTTTCGGGGTTGGTGATGGCCTGGCGTTTTGCCACCTGGCCGACGAGGCGTTCGCCGGACTTGGTGAAACCCGCGACCGACGGAGTGGTACGGCCACCCTCCTGGTTGGGGATAACGACGGGCTGGCCGCCTTCCATGACGGCGACGACGGAGTTTGTCGTGCCCAAGTCGATGCCAATGATTTTGCTCATAGTAAGATTCGTTCGCCTCCACGCTCACGAAGGACTAAGTGGCGCGATATTGCGCTCCTCTACAGTATCTAAGTTTAGTGTCTCGTTGTCAAGTATAGTTCTGTCGCAGCCGCTCAGTTTGCTGGCGAAACAAAGCTCCCTTTGGCCGCGTCTGTTCTCCAAACAAATGGGTCGCATCATCTTTCTGCTGCTTGTTGCCGCCGGCGCCTGGGCGCAAACGGGCGTGATTGAGGGGGTAGTGGTGAATACGGCGACGCAGGGGCCGATTGCGGGGGCCACCGTGACGCTTCATCCGAGCGCTGTTTCCGGCCGCAGGCAGACTCCCTTGCAGACGGCGGTCGCGGGGCCGAAGGGGGAGTACCGGATGGAGGGTGTTGGGGTGGGGGAATACCGGTTGGAGGCGCGTTGCGATGGGTTTCTGAGCATGTCTCACGACCACGATGCGGCGCGCCCGTTTGCGCTGACGGCGGCGCGACCGGAAGTGCGGTTGAACCCGGGGCTTGTTCCGCTGGCGGGCATTTCGGGGCGGGTGCTGAATCCGGACAACCAGCCGGTTGCCGGTATTCCCGTGGGACTGCGGCAGATCTGGAACGATTTTTGGATCATGACGACGACGACGGCGAAGGACGGTACGTTCCGGCTGAACATTCTGGAGCCTGCGACGTGGATTGTGGCGGCTCTGCCGAAGATGCGGCTGCAGACTGCGAACCCGGCGAACGATCCGAAGCCTATCGCCGGGCCGCCGGCCGAGGACGGCCAGCGCATGGGTTGGGGCACGACGTTTTTCCCCTCCACGGGTGAGCTGGCCGGGGCAGAGCCAATCGTGCTGCGGCCGGGCGCTCAGCTTATGGGGTACGACATCAAGCTGCGCAAGGTGCCGGTGCAGCGCATTTCGGGGATTATTGTCGATGATGAGGGCAAGGCGGCGGGGGAGGCTCTTCTTTCGCTGGGGGACGGGTCGGGGAAAGGGATCGAAGGGGAGATGAAGAAGGCGGGGCGGGACGGGCGTTTCGAGTTCGATGCGGTGCCGGGCGGGGATTGGCTGCTGTATGGGCAAGCGAAGGTGCGGGGACAATTGCTGAAGGGGTACCTAAATGTCTTTGTTGCGGGGCGCGATGTGACGGGGCTGGAACTGCGGCTGACGGCGCCGTGCCGGGTGACGGGGTTTGTGGAGCGCGAGCAGGCTCGGGATGGGGAGGGGAAGCGCAAGGTGACGGGGGTTTATCTGATACCGGAGGGGGCGCCTTACGATTTCAAGGAAAACGGCTTCCATGAGCAGGACGGCTCGTTTGTGATTGGCCAGGTGCACGCGGCGCGGTACCGCATTCTGCCGGTGGGTTTTGTGCCGGGATATTACGTGGCATCGGTGTGGTATGGGGATCAGGAAGCGACGGCGCGGGCGGTGGACATTGCCGATCCGCCGTTGCCCGTGCGGGTGGTGTACAAAGCGGGCGCGGCGCGGGTGAGCGGCACGGTGGAGAAGGGGGCGGAGGCTTATGTGGCGTTTCTGCCGCAGGATGAGGGGTTGCGGGACCCGCACCAGTTTATCCGCACGACGCGTTGCGGGGCGGATGGGAAGTTCTCCATTGACAGCTTGCGGCCGGGTGGTTACTACGTGATGGCGTTCGACCGGGTGAGGAATGAGATGCTGGCGGATGTGAGCTTTGCCCGGCGGCTGACGGGGCAGGCGATGCGGCTGGAACTGCGGCATGGGGAGGCGGTGACGGTGGAATTGCGTCCGCAGCGCTGGCCGGATTATTGAGGTTGTGGGTGGTTGCGGGGGGGGAAGTCTGCGGCGGCAGGGTTGGGGCGGTGATGGGGTTGGCTGCATGGGTGGGGCTGGTTGGATTGTCGAGATTGTGGCTGGTTTGCGGAGGGTGGCGGGTTTGGGAAGTTGGGCCGTGTGAA
>JAEUQG010000279.1 GCA_016789755.1 Bryobacterales bacterium | reverse complement strand
GGACCGGTACGCCAGTTCTCCTATGTCGTTTCCAAGACGGCGGCCCTCTACTACGGAACGGAAAGGGACTCCCCCAAAATGCGGGAGTTGGCGCATTCCAGCTCGAAATCGGTCCACGTTGCGTAGGGGCCGAGAACCATGTCGGCCTGCGCCGTGATGCCGGGTTCGACCAATGAGGAACCCTATTTGACGTGGATCGAGACGTTGAGTGCGTCAGTGGAGAAGCAACGACAGGCCGCCTGCGCGTGCGCGGCGCAGAAGGCGGCCGGGCCGGAGGGATACTTGCGATGGTCGCCCACCGGCAGGTATTCGCGCCTTTGATCGGCCCGCACGCAACGATGGGACGTCGTCCATGCAGATGAGCAATGGCGACGAAGGGATGTACCGCATCCCAGCGCCGCTTCTGATACCAGGAGGCGATGCCGGTGTCGTAACGGGCAAGGTTCACCCGGGCGGTGCGGATCAACGTAGGGAAACGAAGCACTAGGCTTGGGTCCAAGCCGCCGAGGGAAACATTGGAGCGCACAACGGGTCGTGCCGTTGGAATGATAAGTTCCGGACCGGCAAAGCCACTGTCCGGATTGAATGCAGCCAGAATGCAGCCGGAAATGGAAGGAGTAGCGAGCAGGCCGAGTCCACCGCGATGATGATCCAGTGGGAATCGGTTAATGCAACACGGTGCTTGGTGTTCCTTTGCTGAGCTTGGCTTCGTGCCTTCATCGGGAGAGACAACATTGCAGGGGAAACACCCTCGTTATTCGCGGCGTCATGCTGCCGCCACATTGATTTGAGATACTGACAGCATGAGGTTATTTTCAGCGGTACTGCCATTGCTATTGGTTCCCGCCTCCTTTGCACAGGAATTTCGGGCACAAATATCTGGAATCGTAACCGACCCGAGCGGAGCTCCGATCTCGGGAGCGAAGGTTACCGTAACCAGCGTGGAACGAAAGGTTACATTCGACAGCGATACGAACGAAGCGGGACGCTATGTGACGCGCTTCCTGCTGCCGGGCGCATACACGCTGAGTGTGGAGAAGGAAGGATTCAAGAAAGCGCTCCGGGACGGGATCACCTTATCGGCGGTGGACCGGCTGAATCTGGACGTCCGGCTGGAATTGGGCGCCGTGGCCGACAGTGTGACGGTCACGGGAGAAGTGCCCCTGCTATCCACGGAAACGGCGTCGCGGTCGGCAACCATCGAACAGAAGTTCGTGCAGGACATTCCTGCCAGCGGACGCAATCTCTACCAGTTGTTGTTCACGCTCCCAGGCGTCACGAAAACGAGCCGCTACTGGGGTTCCTTTGAGTTGTACGCATTCGGGAATATCAACAGCATTTCTATCAATGGGGGACGGTCGGGCGAGAATGAAACGCTGATTGACGGCGTGTCGTCCGTGCGCGGTAGCCGAAGCGCGACGTTCGCTCCGGCGTTAAACGCGATTCAGGAAGTGAGCATCCTCACCAATTCCTACGATGCGCAATACGGCCGTTTCGGCGGCGGCGTCACCAGCGTCACCCTTCGTACGGGGACAAATACGCTGCATGGACAACTCTTCGAGTTTTTCAAGAACGACAACATTCAGGCCAATGGATACTCGCGCAATTCGGTTGGACTGAAGCAGCCGGAGTTCAAGAACAATACGTTCGGTTTCACGGTGGACGGTCCGATCTACATTCCGAAGCTGCTCGATGGCCGCAACAAGCTATTCTTCATGTTGTCGCTGGAAGCGTTGCGCGAACGAAATCCTCAGACGCAATTGTGGACCGTACCGACGGCAAACGAATTGCGCGGCGATTTCTCGCAACTGGTAGACAATTCGCGCCGCCAGGTGGTGGTGTACGATCCGCTGACGACACGGCAGGAGGGCGCAAGCTTTGTACGCACTCCGTTTGCAGGGAACGTGATTCCCGGCGGAAGAATCAATCCGGTTGCCGCCAAGGCGTCAAGCTTCTATCCAGCGGCGAACCGCGTCAGCGAAAGTCCCGACGGTCAGAACAACTACTTGTTTGTGAATAGCTCCCGCAACAGCTACAACCAGTGGATCGGCAAGTTCGACGCGAACCTGACCAACAAGAGCCGCATCAGCGGACGCTATGGCGAGACGCCATGGTACAACTACGCGCGTGTGCAATGGGGCACGAACGCGGCCGAGCCGAGCGGAGAGTATCCGTCCACGCGTATTTCGCGCAACTGGGCGGCGGATTGGACCTACACGCTCAGCCCTTCGATGGTGCTCAACGTGCGCGGCGGTCTGGCCCGCTACGAAGGCTTCAGCGGCAATGAGTTCGGCGCCGGCTACAACCCGGTGGACCTGGGGTTCCCGCAATCGCTGGTTTCGCAGTTCACGGGGCTGCAGTACCCGCGCTTCACGCCGAATGGCAACAACTTCAGCCCTCTGGGCGCGACGCAAACCAGCGGCTATGAAACCCAGGACACCTATAGCGCTCAGCCCAACCTGCAAATGATCAGGGGTACACACTCGGTGAAGTTAGGCGCGGAGTTGCGTCTTTACAACAGCAACTCTATTTCGCCGGCTTCTGCGGCCGGCAATTACACCT
>JAEUQG010000262.1 GCA_016789755.1 Bryobacterales bacterium | reverse complement strand
GCCTCGCATTCACCATCTGCCTGTCTCCACTGGCAGCTCAACGAACCTACGACTGCGGCAATGAAGGCCAGCCCGCCTGCGGCTGGAAAGACTGGGAACACTACAACATGCGCTACTGGACCAAGCACGGCTGCGAGCCCGACCTCGAAAACCAGGACGGTACCTGCGTAAATAGTAAGCGACGAACCTGGTCCAAAACCCTCGGATGGCTCGGCTGGGCGCTCTCCCAACAGCTCTACGGCATCTCCAAAGATCAGCCCATCAACCGCATCCCCTGGCTCGGGTCGCACAACGCCTTCTCCAACGTCCATCAGGGCTTCGGCTCCGGCGTCTACACAAATCACTACTACTCGATTACCGATCAGCTCAACATCGGTGTCCGCCACCTCGAACTCGACCCCCACCACTACGGCGGCGCCGGCCGCAACGCCATCCGCCTCTGCCACGCCAGTTCCACCGATTATTGCCGCATCCCCGGCTACGCCACCCGCCTCTTCGGTTTCGCCCTCAAGGAAATCGCCGACTGGCTCAAGGCCAACCCCGGCGAAGTTATCGTCGTGAAACTGAACGACAAAAATCTGCCCTCAGACAACTACCAGGAACTCTACAACGAGCTCAATACCTACCTCGGCTCAGTCATCTACAAGCCGCCAACCACCTTCACCCGCTGGCCCACAATCCACGAAATCCGCTCCGCCGGTAAGCAGATCCTCTTCATGATGCACGACAAAACCCCGCCCGCCGGCAACGGCTGGGTCTGGAACGCCCGCGGCTACGTCCTCGACGGCGAGACGGCCAAAAACTGGCCCCGTAAGCAGGACTTCGACCAGTGCATCGCCTCCGACTTCGTCTACCAAATCGACCGCGCCCCTAACGCCTGGTGGGATGTAGCCGAAGGCCGCAGCAAGCTCAACATCAACGACGTCCTCTTCGGCGACAACTACACCGGCTTTCTCGAAGAGGACGACGTCCGCCGCGCGGCCGCCTGCGGCGTCAACATCATCGGCCTCGATTTCCTCTACGCCCTCTGGTCCAACTTCAACGTCGACAAGCGCGAGTCCCCGCCCGACGACCGCGTCCGCTATTCCATCTGGAACTGGGCGCCCAACGACTACGGCCAGAACGGCCCCGCCGCCCTCCAATCCAACTCCCGGCGCTGGTTCTCCCGCCCCGCTGCCCAGATCAAGCGCCTCGCCTGCGCCAAAGTTGGCGCCTACGGCAACTCCAACGACGAGCGCGGCTGGCGCATCACCACCCAAGCCTATTCCTGGAATCTCGCCATCGGCAACGCCGCCTGCTCCACCGAGTTCAATACCCCCACCCAGCAATATGAGTTCGCTTTCCCTCGCAATGCCTACCAGAATCGCCGCCTCACTGAATTGCTCGGTCCCGACAACGAAATCTGGCTCGGCTACTCCCTCACTGGCGCCTCCCCCGTCGCCCTCCAGCCCAGCCAAATCACCTTCACCATCGCCCCCAACGGAGCGCCCCCACCCCCCATCACCGCCCGCTTCTATGGCCCCGCCGGAAGCGGCTTCCAACTCTACCTCAGCCAGCCCTGGATCGCCAAGCCAACCTCTCTGCCCACCTCCATTCCCCAGGAGGGCTTCGTCGATATCCCCGTCGGCCTCGCCCCGGAAGCCTCTGCCTTGACTCCCGGAGCCTACATCGGCAACCTCCGCTTCCGGGCCGTACACGGCGGCAACCCGCAATACACTGAGCTGCCCTTCGACATCAAGCTGGTCGTCAAGGGTCCGTCCCAGATCACCCTCACCCCGCGAGCCAACCCCGTGGCCTACAACACCGCCGTCGAACTGCGCGCCAACCTCAGCTCCCCGCTCAACGGCTTCCAGAACGCCAACGTGGTGTTCGTCCGCACTTCCGATCCCAACCCCGACAACACCGCCGTCACAACCCCCGCCACCGGCGCGGAAGTGAACGCCAACATGGGAGTCCTCCCCCCCGGCATCCATCGCTTCGCCGCTACCTTCACCGGAGGCGATCGCCACCTGCAAAGCGAATCCGCGGAAATCTCCGTCACCGTCCTGCCGCGCATTGTCGTCACTCCGTCGAGCGCCTCGTTTTCCGTGATCCGCGGCGGAAGCCTGCCCGCCCTACAATCGCTGGCCTTGACCGGCTTCTCCACCGCCCTTGCTGCCGCCTCCACTTGTCCCTGGCTGGCCGCCTCCCCCGAACCCGCGCAATCGCGCCTGCAACTCGCCGTAACCTCCAATGCCACCCTGCTCGCGCCCGGCGCGCATGAATGCAACGTCACCGTCTCCGACGGCCTGTCCGCCACCCAGGGCAGCACCGTGATCCCCGTCACCCTGCGCATGCTCACCACCATCTCGGCATACCCCACTTCACTCCAGGCCCTCACCTCCACCGCTCTGCAAAACGGAAGCGTGTCCGTCATGGCCGATCCCACGAACGCCAATATCCCCATCGTCTTCTCCACCAACCGTTCCTGGATCCAGGTCAACACCCAGATCCCATCCACCCCCACTTCGCTCGCCATCGCCATGGATCCCACCGGACTCCCTCCCGGCGTCCACCAGGGCGTCGTGCAGGTGAGATCCGATTTCGCCACTAACGTCCTGGACATCCCCGTCACACTCACCGTCGTGCGCCCCACCGTCATCACCAGCACTCCCCCCGGATTGCAGGTGTCCGTCGACAACACCCCCGTGACCACCCCGGCGTCCTTCATCTGGGCCCCCGGATCGAGCCACTTCCTCACCCTCAACACCACACAGGTCCTGGGCGACGTGCGCTACCGCTTCGCCGCCTGGTCCGACGGCGGAGCGCAGGGCCACAGCATCGTCGCCAATCAGAACGGTGGAACCTACACCGTCTCCTTCACCGAATCCTACCGCCTGCGGGCCGACGTCGCCCCCACCAACGGAGGCAGCATCACCCCTGTCCCCAACTTCCCCGACGGCTTCTACCCCAGCGGCACAACCGTCCAGTTGACCGCCGCCAACGCCACCGGCTTCAACTTCGCCGGCTGGTCCGGAGCCCTCACCGGCGCCCAACCCACCGGCAGCGTCCTCATGAATGCGCCCAAGTACGTCACCGCCGCCTTTACCCCGCAGGATGCCGTCGCCGTGCGCATCGAATCGAACGCCCCCGGGACTCGCATCACCATGGACGGCGCCCCCGTCGATCTCCCCGTCACCCTGCAACTGGTGGTCGGCCGCCGCTATCGCTTCGCCGCGCCCGGCCAGGTCACCGAAACCGACAAAATCCGCTGGGCCTTCCAAATCTGGAACGTGCCCGGCAGCAACGTGGTTGACTACACGCCAACGGCGCCCGCAACCCTCACCATCCGCTATCAGCGCCAGGTCTATCTCACCGTAACCGCCAGCCCCTCCGGAGCCGGCGCCGCCGGCGGCGAAGGTTGGTACGCCCCCCTCGCCACCGGATACCCCGTCGTCGTCCAAGCCACGCCCAACACCGGCTACCGCTTCAGCGGCTTCTCCGGAGCCTTGACCGGAACCACCAACCCCCAGACCATCGTCGTCACCGACCCCGTGACGGTCATCGCCAACTTCGCCCCCTCGGCCCAGGCGCAGTTGTTCGCCACCACCGGCGGACCGCGCATCGACGTCGCCCCCGGACAGCGCCTGGTGCCCATCATGCTCCGCAACGCCGGCCAGGGCGCGGCCACGGGAGCAGCCATCACGTCGGTCACCGGCATCGCCACCATTGCCGGCTCCGGCGCCGTTTCTCTTGCTTCGCCTCTGCCCGTCGGCTTCGGCGACATCGCCCCCGGCGGCGCGGCCACCCAACCGCTGCTCTTCAACTGGCCCGCCACGGCCACCCGAGTGCAATTCACCGTGTCCTTCACGGCCAACGGAGGAGCCTACAGCGGTTCCACCACCCTGACTCTATTCCGCTAAATCTCAGGAGTTTCACGAAAATGAAAACGACCCT
>JAEUQG010000235.1 GCA_016789755.1 Bryobacterales bacterium | reverse complement strand
TCGCGAGGCAGTGTCGCGCCGGCGATTTCGGCGAGTGTGGGGAGCACGTCGATGTGAGCGGCGAGGTTGCAGATGGTGCGTCCCGGCTGCAACTGGCGCGGCCATTTCATAAGGAACGGAACGCGAATGCCGCCTTCGTAGGTGGTGGTCTTCTGCCCGCGCATGCCGGCGTTGTAGCGCGGCGATTGGGGCCCGTTGTCGGTCATGAAGATGACGATGGTGTCCTGCTCGATGCGCAGGTCGCGCAGTTTCCTGAGCAGGCGGCCGACGTTGTCGTCGACGTTCTTGACCATGCCGTAGATTCGGGCGTTGCGGTCGGAGAGGCCCTTCTTCAGGAACGGCTGAGCGTATTCGCCGGAGACCTGGAGGGGGTCGTGGGGGGCGTTGGTGGGGATGTAGGCGAAGAACGGCCGGGCGCGGTTCGCCTCGACAAAATCGAGGGCGGCATTAAAGAAGATATCGGTGCAATAACCTTTATGTTTTTCCCATTTGCCGTTGTGGCGCAGCATGGGGTCGAAGTAGGTGTTGCCGGGGGGATCGGAAGGTTGGGTGAGGCCGCCTCCGGTGCAGTTCAACGATTCCTGAAAGCCCTGGTCGATGCTGCGCAAGGGGCAGCAATCGCCGAGGTGCCATTTGCCGAACAGGCCGGTTTTGTAGCCGGCACCGGAGAGGACTTCGGCGGCGGTGAGTTCGTCGTTGTGCATCATGGAGCGGCCGAGGAAAGTGTCGACGACGCCCGTGCGGTAGTAATAGCGTCCCGTCATGAGACTAGCGCGCGTGGGAGAGCATACGGGGTTCACGTGAAATTGCGTGAATTGAACTCCGTCTTTACCGATGGAGTCGATGTGCGGGGTTTCGAGGTGGGGGTTGCCGTGGAGAGAGAGATCGCCATAGCCCTGATCGTCGGTGATGATGAGAATCACGTTGGGGCGGCGGGCGGGCGATTGAGCGATGGCGGGAGCGCAGCCCGCGGCAACGGTGGAGGCGAGGAAATGACGTCGGTCCATGCTTCTCAAGAGTGTATAGGATTGTTTCGTGCGACTGGCGGCGGTGGCGGCCAACCGAATACAATGGCCTCTGTCCATGCTCCGCATTCCCTTCCGCATCATTGCATTGCTGGCGGCCGTGCCGGCATTTGCGCAAGTCGATTTCACGCGCCAGATTCATCCGTTGCTGGTGGCGCGTTGCACGGCCTGTCACACGGGTGAGAAGGCGCAAGGGGGACTGGCGTTGAACACGCGGGCGGAGATTCTGCGCGGGGGCAACAACGGCGCCGCGGCGATGCCCGGCAAGAGCGCAGCGAGCCTGCTCATTCAGCGCGTCACGGGCGAGAAGACGCCGCGCATGCCTGCCGGCGGCGAGCCGCTTTCGACGGCCGAAATCGACCTGCTGCGGCGATGGATCGACGAAGGGGCGAAGGGCCCGGAAGGCGCCGCCAAGCCGAGGTGGACTCCGCCGCTCGAGCCGCGCCAACCCGTTGCTCCGCACCAGGCGGCGAACGTCGCCGATGCGTTTCTCAATGTGCCGGGCCAGCCGGTTTCCGATGCGCTGTTCGCGCGCCGCGTCTATCTCGATTTATGGGGATTGCTGCCGACGCCGGAACAATTGCGCAAGTTCGAGACTGACCGCGATCCGCAGAAGCGCCGCAAGCTGATCGATCAACTGCTGGCGCATGAGGAGAATTACACGGGCCACTTCATCAGCTTCTGGAACGATCTGCTGCGCAACGACGACGGCGTGGTCTATTACGGGGAGCGCAAGTCGATCACACCATGGCTGCGCAAGGCGCTCACCGAGAACATGCCCTACGACCGGTTTGTGGCGACGCTGCTCAATCCCACGCCGAAGACGGGACCGGAAGGTTTTATCCTCGGCGTGACGTGGCGAGGCGAAGTGCCGGCGTCGGAACGGCCCCCGCTGCAAGCGGCGCAGAACAGCGCACAGACCTTTCTCGGCATCAACCTCAAGTGCAATTCCTGCCACGACAGTTTCATCAGCAGTTGGAAATTGAAAGACGCCTACGGGCTGGCCAGCTTCTTCTCGCCGGAGCCATTGGAACTGGTGCGCTGCGACGTGAAGATGGGCGAGATGGCGAAGCCGAAGTTTCTGTATCCCGAACTGGGCGAGGTGAAGACGGAAGGCACGCTCGAGGAACGGAGGGCCGAGGCCGCGCGCATGTTCACGATGAAGCAGAACGGGCGGTTCGCGCGCACCATTGTCAATCGTTATTGGAAGCTTCTGTTCGGCAGAGCGATCGTGGAGCCGGTGGACGATATGTCCGCCGAGCCCTGGAATGCCGATTTGCTGGATGCGCTGGCGTGGGACTTTGCGGGCCGCGGCTACGATCTGAAGCACCTGCTGCGCACGCTGATGAACTCGCGGGCCTATCAACTGCCGAGCATCGCCGATGCTCCGAAATCGGGCGAGCGCTACACGTTCCGCGGTCCGCACAGCCGGCGGCTGACAGCCGAGCAGTACGCCGACGCCATCGCCAGCATCACGGGCGACTGGCGCTACAAGCCGACGAACAACGCGGCTCCGACGCGCTATGTGCGGGAGTGGGAATTGAAGAGTAGCTCGCTGACACGGGCGCTGGGGCGTCCGAATCGGGATCAGGTGGTGACGGAGCGGCTGGATCAGCCGACGACGCTGCAATCGCTGGAGCTGGTGAACGGGCAGTATCTGGCGCACTGGCTGCGGGAAGGCGCGCGAAGGCTGGTGGAGAATCCGCCGCCGGCGCCGGAGAATCTGTTCGACAGCGGCATTGTCCGCCGCAATGCGGCGAAGGCCGACATTTCGATTAAAGGGGCGAAGAAGCTCTATCTGATTGTGGAGAACGTGGACTCCTACGATCCGAAGCGCGTGGTCGCCATGTGGAAAGACGCGGTGCTGGTGAAGGGCAAGGAGAGTACTCCGCTGCGCGATCTGCTGGGCGGGGTGGACCCGGAGGCGCTGCAACTTCCCGCCACGCTGACTGTCGATCTGACGGGCCGGAAATTCGACCGGCTGCAGGCGACGGCCACGGTAGCCAAACAGAGTATGGAGAGCGATATCGGGCCGGCCATCCGGTTCTTTATCTTCGACCGTGAGCCGGACCGCACGCAGATGGTGCGGGTGGTGGAAGAGACTCCGGTGGCGCGGTTGCGCGAGCGCTTCGGGCCTGATTCGCTGGTGACGCGCGTCTACCGGCACGCACTGCAGCGGGACCCGGCGGAAGCCGAGCGGCGAGTTGCGGCGTCGATCCTGGGGGATCGGCTGGGGGTGGATGCGGTGGAAGATTTTCTGTGGATGGTGCTGCAATCGCCCGAATTTCAATACATCCGGTGAACAAGATGAACGAACGGCAACTGGTAGAATCGCTCACGCGGCGCAACTTCATGAGCGCCGCCGGATCGGCGCTGCTTTCGGCGCTGACGGCGGGGAATCCGGCGGAATTGCGCTCGGCGGCGAAGCCCGCGGCGAAGGCCGATACGATGATCCTGCTGTGGATGGCGGGCGGCATGGCGCAGACGGAGACGTTCGATCCGAAGGCCTACACTCCGTTTGAGAAGGGGCTGGAATCGAAGCGCGTGCTAAGCACTTTTCCGGCGATCGACACGGTGGTGGACAACATCAAGTTGTCGGCGGGGCTGGAGAACATCGCGAAGATCATGGACCGGGCGACGCTGGTGCGCACGTATCAGGCG
>JAEUQG010000313.1 GCA_016789755.1 Bryobacterales bacterium | reverse complement strand
GGCGGCGAAATACCCAGGCGAGGAAGTTTTCCTTGCGCTCGGTGGTTGCCGCAGGTTATAAAAACTCAATAAGTCTTGCCTGTTTCCGTTGGCCGGTTTTGAAGTGTCCCCGATTGGCCGGTTTTCAGGCGTCCCCCGAGGCTCACTCCACCACAACGTCGCTCGGGCAGTTCGCTCCCGATGCCACGCTCACCCGCGGCGAATTGATCACCTTCCTGGTGCGCGCCTTCTTCCCGTAAGAAGAAGCGAAAACCTCAACCACAAAACGGCCCGGGTGAAGAGCCCGGGCCGTTCTGCATGTGTGCCGAGCGATGAATGAAACGCGGATACGAGGCCTGCGGCGTGGGACGAGTTGGCATGTGGCAACGAAGTCCATATCCATGAAGAGCGCTGGTGGTAAATCCGGCGCTTGCTCGTGGAAAGAAGTCGAGCTTACCTCGGGAGAACCGCCGTTTGTCTCGAGCGGCGCCCGCAAGGGGTTAACCCTCTCTTCCTCCATCCGTGTTCATACCATTCATCAGTGGCCCAAAATCCCCCTCACCGCCCCCCCAGAAACTGCACAATCCGCGGCCACTGCTGCACAAACGTGATCGCCGAGATCCCGAAATAGAACACCGAACACCCGATCAGCCCCGCAATCTGAAACCACCCCGGCCTGGTCTCCTTCGGCAGCAACGTCAGCAGCACATACAGCGTGTGCAGCCCGCTCACGGCGATCGCGATATTCATCATCACCCCGCTCGCCACCGCCAGCATCAGCGGATTCGGGGTGATGCGCAGCGCGAACAATCCCCACAGCCCATACGCCGCCAGAATGCCGTAGTAAATGTACTTGACCTTATTCCCCTCCACCCCCCGCAGCCTTCCCACTCCCATCCAGATCACGTCCGTCCAGCGCCGGCACAGCGTGTCGAGCTGGCTCACCTGCGTCGGAGCCATGATCAAGAACCCGCACAGCAGCGTCAGAAACCAGAATATCTGCCCATGCTGATTCGCAATCGCCTGCGCCGACAGAGCCGCCACCGAATTCCCGTCCACCACCTTCACCCCGCGGACGAATTCATAGGAAAACATCGCCGGCAACGCCATCCCCAACATGCATCCCGGCGCCCACAGCCACAATTGATCGCGGCGGATATGCGCCAGCCACCCGCGCCACCGCGCCAGATTCCCTTCATTCAACTCGAACGTCTTGCCCGTGTGCGTCAGCCGGATATTGCGCCCCCCGATGGCGCTCGGAATCGCCCCCACCTTCGGCCCCATACCCCACCCTTTGTCGCGAGCGAAGTTCGAAAACGCACTGTTGTTCATCCCCCCCGACCCCGCCACCGCCGCAAAAGCAGCCAGCGTGGCCCAATTGAAATCCCCATCCGGCAGCCTCCCGAACTGAAACAGTCCGCTCCCGATCTCCCACCACGTCGCCGGCGATACGAACAGCGCCACCACAATCCCCAGATACGTGAGGATGATCGCCAGCTTCGTCACCATCACCTTCTCCAGCGCATTGTAAATCTTGCCCCCGAAGATCAGGGGAACGAATGCCGTCAGAAAAATCGCGTAGCTTAAAGACCGCACCAGCCCATCGTCGGCGCTCGTCGGGATGCGGCCCAGAATCACCGCCGCCAGCGGAACCGCCGAATTCGAAGACAAATACGGCCACACACCCCCCAAATCGAACAGAAGATAGAAAAACGTCCAGAACTTCGGCCCCGGCCACGTGCGGAAATACCCCACAAATATGGTCTCCCCGCAATAGAGCGCATAGCGCATCACCGCCAGGTTGTAGAACACCTGGAAGGCAATCGACAGCGTCGCCAGCCACATCACGCTCCCGCCGTATTGCGCCGTCACCAGCGGGCCGAACAGCCATTCTCCGCCTCCGATGTTCGCCCCCACCATCAACAATCCGGGACCGATCAGCGTCGTCCAGCGCTGTGCGAAATGCGGCGGCGGAGGACCCAGTTCGTCCTTCTCCCAGGCCGAGAAACCTTGAGGCATGAGCCGCTATGGTATCACGCGCTCCTAGCGCAGAGTGGAGGCAATTTCCAGAGCATGATCCGCCTCGCGTCCGTGCAGCTCGAAGTGGAATTCAGCCTCCTGCCAATCGAGAACAAACGCCTTGCCTTCGGGCCGCCGCACCAGCACGCCCGGCACTCCCCGCACTCTCACCGGTTCCAGCGTCGCCCCCTTTTCATTCGGCAGGAAGATGGTTGGCGACGTGCCCCCAATCGCCATCAGATGCTCCGCCAGCCGCGGTTGCACGCCGGCCAACTCCAGCGAGAACTTGACGAACGGCTTCCATCCCACGCCCGGCGACAGTTCCAGCACCTTCGGGCGCGATTGCACCAGGAACGCGCAATTTGTGGAAAGTCCCTTCGCGTGTGGGCACTTCCCATACGACGTCACCACCAGCTTTCCCTGCGGACGCAGCACCACCTTGGCGCCGTCGATTCCAGGCGGCTCCTCCACCGGATCGCGGCCCAGCCTTCCCAATTCCGCGCGAATCGCCGCAATGTCGATCGTCCGCGTGACCTCCGGTTGCTCCTCGATCCGGAATGCCGGCGCATAGGCGAGCCGCGCCGTCTCCACCGTCAGAATGTGAAACCCCGTCATTTGCTCAGCCTCGGCCAGCGACGATGTCCTCCGCGATTGCCCGTAAGGGATCAGCGGAAAGACGTTCGGCATCAGGAGCGGAAGAGACGCCGCCTCCATGTTGAGCGATACCGGCAACGCCTGCCTCAGCACGAACCACGTCCACAGCGATTGCGCCCAGCCCCGTCCCACGGAGCTTCCCAATATCGCAAGCAGCGCAACTCCCGCGGCAACGCCGGCCCACCGCCGGCGCACGCTCTGCCGTGCCGATGCCGACCTTCTCGCTTGCATTCGGGACCACGCCGCGTCCACTTGCGCCGGGCCCAGTGTTACGTCAGCGGACAGCATCGCAAGCTTTTCTGCGACGAATTTATCGGGTTCCATAATGGCGTTCATACCTCTCCTTGAAACGTTCTTCCGCTTTGGCCAGCATCGCTCCCACCGATGTCAGCCGGATCCCTGCCATTTCCGCCAGTTCGCGATAGCTGCATCCTTCGGCACGGCCCATCAACAGTACGGCATCGCGATGCGGCAGCCTGGTGAGGATCCAGCGCACCCGTGCCTGTTCCTGCTCGGCGATCAGCCGCGACTCCTGATTGTCAGCTCCAGGCGTCGCCCCGGCCAGCTTCTCCCGGTTGGCCCGCCGGTGATTCGCCCGCAGCCGGTCCAGCGCCAGATGCAAAACGCACCGCTTCAGCCATCCGCCGTAGTGCCGCACCGCCGAGCGTTCCGCCATCAGGCGAACGAACGCCTCCACCGCAATGTCCTCACCTTCCGATTGGTTGCCGAGAATCCGCGCCGCCTGGCGCACCAGAAAAGGATACTGCTCCCGGAACAAAGCATCCCAGTTCACTGGGTGTGTTTCCGGCCTGCTCTCCATGGGAACGGCTTGCACATCGCAATGACGACGCCGCCGCCGCGTTTGTGATGGAATCTCACTCCATGGTTCACGATTGCAGCGTCAGCAGCCGCGCCGCGTTGCCGTTGTAGACCTTCTGGAGCACCGCCTCCGGCAGCCCCAGGCCATAGATCCGCCACCGCCCTTGCGGCGGCACCGCCGCCGGAGCGTAATCGAAATACTCGTCTTCCGTCTCCAGAAACCGGAAATAAATCTCGTAGAGCTTCGTCCCGAAAATCTGCTGCGGCGTCTGCACGCCGTGCGGCACTGCATCCGTCCCGAACAGGATCCGGTCCTGATACTTATCGAAGAATCGCCGCGACGCCCGCGGCTGCCGCCCCAGTTCGCCGATCCGCGCCCCAATCTCCACGTGAAAATTGGGGTAGCGGTCCAGCGCCGCCGCAACGTGATCCAGATTCTCCGCCGAATGCCCCACGTGCAGTCCGATGAACTGCGTCTTCGGATGACGCGCCAGCACACGGTCGCGCGCCGCCAGAATCTCCGCATTCGACGGATAGTCCCGCCCGTGGAAAGACCAGTCCGGATGATTGTTCAATTCCTCGAACCGCTCGTTGTACTTGTCGGTCGGCAGAAAGAACGCTGCCGGGTCCGATACATGCATCGCCACTGGAATGCGGTGCGCCGCGCACGCCTCCCACATCGGGTCGAAACGCGTGTCGTCCACCTTCACCAGCGCCCCCGTGGACAGGTTCTCGCGCAGAAACAGCCCCAGAGTCTTCAGGACCTTCAACCCACGCGCTCCCTTGCGCCGCGCATCGGCGATCGCATCGGCCTGGCGTTGCGCGTAGCCCGGCTGCACAGCGTCGGCGAACATAGGCTCGGTGAACGTCAGAAATCGCCCCCGGTGCGCGTTGTCGTATCTGGCGATACATTCGGCCAGCCCCTCGCCGTAGCCGCCCGTAAGGTTCACCATCGTGCGCACATTCTTGGCATCCATCACCGGCAGCAACTCTGTGGGATGCGACAGGAAGCGCCGCGCCCCCGCCGCGGGCACCCCTCCCACGCTCTTCGCCGAACACGAAAGATGCGTATGACTGTCGATGACAGGGAAACGCGGCCACGCCACGCCGGTCTCCTTCACCGCAAGCATGCTGCGCGGCTCGAATTCCGTGATGTCCAGTGGCTTCTTCTGCGCCGAAGCGGCCGCCGCACCAGCCAGGGCCAGCAATGCATGTCGTCGGGAGTGCATGCTCCCTATTTACCAAAAATGCGCGCGATGCGGGAATACCACGGCTTCTTTTCTTCCGGCGCCGCCGGAATCGGCACGGCAGCCGGAATGGCGGCCGGCTGCGCCACCGGCCTCGCAGCAGGCTCCTTTTTCAGTTGCCGCACGCGGTAGCCCAGAAAAGCA
>JAEUQG010000188.1 GCA_016789755.1 Bryobacterales bacterium | reverse complement strand
GTACCGGCTCCGTGCGCGCTTCCCAATCACCCCCCCGGGCCGCCCGGGCGGCGCGCGCCCCCCCCACGACCTGCGCTCCGGCTCGGAAACATTAGAGGACATTTTTGTTCGCGTCGTCGGCGCCGGGCGCCTCACCGAATCGCTGGACTGGCTATGAATCAGGCCCTCGCTATTCTCTGGGCGCAATTTCGCGCATTGCGGAACATCTATCCGCGCACCGGAAAAGCGAGCATGGCCTTCAGCCTCCTGTTGACGGTTGTGTGGTACGGACTGTGGGTCTTCGCCGCCGTCGCCGTGGCGCTGGTGATCGAGGAGACCAAAGACATCCAGTCGCTCGAGCGTTTTCTCACGCCCGCCTTGCTGCTCTCCATGCTCTACTGGCAGGTCATCCCGGTACTGATGGTCACCGCCGGCGCATCGCTCGAAATGCGCCGCTTACGCGTCTACCCCATTCCTCACGGACAACTCTTCCAATTGGAGGTCATGCTTCGGCTCAGCACGGCCGTGGAGATGCTGCTATTGCTGCTCGGCGCCGAGGTCGGCATCCTGATGAACCCGGCTCTGCCGGCCCGCTATGCACTGGCGCTGGTCCCCTTTGTCGTCGCCAATGTCTACCTCTCCGCCGGCATCCGCGACCTGCTTACCCGGCTGCTCGCCTGGAAACGATTTCGCGAGGCGCTGATGCTGTTCGTGGTCCTGCTGGCAGCCGTACCGCAGGTGATGTTGCACACTGGCGTGGGCGAAGAGTATCGAAAGTACTTCACCCTGAGCCAGTACGCTATCTGGCCGTGGACCGCTACCGCACGCCTTTTCATCGGCGATTGGGCAGCGTGGAACTGGGTGGTGATGTTCGCCTGGATGGCGATCGGGTATGCCTTCGGCCGGTGGCAGTTTGAGCGCGGACTGCGGTTCGACGAAGAAGCCGCGCGCGCCCACGGTAACGAGGCATCGGCCAGCAGCGCCTGGTACCAGGCCGCATTCGATCTTCCTGCCCGTTTCTTGCCCGACCCGATCGGAGCGCTGGTGGGCAAGGAACTACGGTCACTGGCGCGGTCTCCGCGCTTCCGCATCGTGTTCCTCATGGGCTTCTCCTTCGGCTTGCTCATCTGGCTGCCGATGGCCTTCGGCCGCCGCGGCGGCATCATGGCCGAATACTTCCTCCCATTCACCGCCGCCTATTCGGTGATGTTGCTCAGCGAGGTCACTATCTGGAACTTGCTGGGCTTCGATCGCAGCGCCGCGCAGTTATACTGGCTGGCGCCGCTGCCCACGCGCTCTGTGTTCGTTGCCAAGAACCTGGTCACCACCATCGCTGTCACGCTGGAGTTCTTCATCATCTCCACCATCTGCCTGCTCTTCCGGCTCAAGGTGCAGCCTCTGATGGTAGTGCAAGCCTACTTCGCCTGCCTTGTGTTTCAAACATTTCTCATCTCGATCGGTAACGTCGCTTCCCTGCTCTATCCACGCCCTGTCGATCCGAATGAGAGCTGGAAGCGGTCTTCCGCCACTCGATTTCAGGCCATGCTGTTGTTGGTGTATCCGTTTCTGGCGGCCCCGATTGTCTTTGCCTTCTACGCGCAAACGACATGGGAATCGCCATGGGCTTTCTTCGGCGTGATGGCGTTTCTGGCGGCTGTGGCCGCCCTCTGCTATGGCTACTCTCTGGAACGCGCGGTGCAGCTTGCCGGCGAACGAAAAGAGAAAATCCTTACATCGCTTGCGCAAGGCGGATCCCCAGTCGCCTCCTGAGCGCGCGGCGGTTGAAAAAAATCTTCATCCAACATGAACGGTTTGACCCCCGTTTGTCGCATATGGATATAGAAGGTGGCAATTCGCAACCCTTGGGCTCCAAGCCGGCGCAGTTCTTCCCTCAATTAACGGCGCCGGCACGATGGTCTGAGTAAAGGAGCGCGCGAAACCGGATCTTGTTCGTACGCTCCCCGGGTTGCACTCTTTGCGCCTAAAACAGGAACTTCAAGGCGAGTTGCGTCTGCCGCGGTCCGTTGGCCGTACCCGTCACACGCCCGAAGTTGACGTTGCCCACCGTGGTGTTCGGATCGCCGAAGATCGGGTGATTCAGAGCATTGAACCACTCGCCGCGGAATTGCACCGAAACCCGCTCCTTGATACGGAAGTTCTTGAACACCGAAAGATCCAGGCTCTCAATCCTGTCGCTGCGAATCGAGGGATGGATGCGGCCCACGTTCCCGAAGGTGTATTGCGCGGGAATAGCGAACGCCGTTGTATCGAACCACTGCGCGATGGTCGGGTTGTCCAGCTTCGCCTCTTTTCCCGTGGAGTCGGGCCGCTGCCCTCCGCCGAAGGAATTGCTGGTGTTCGCCGGCACGTTGAATTGCTGCGTGATGCCGCTGTTCAACGATCCGATGCCGTTCACTTGCCACTGGCCCAGAACGCCGTTCAGCACATTGTTCCAATTGGAGCCGTACGTCTTCCCCTTCCCGAACGGCAGTTCATAAGTGAAGCTGGCCACCAGCCGGTGCGTCTGGTCGTAAGGCGAGAGCGACCGCTCGCAGGCCCGGCAATTGTTGTCGCGCGGACCGGCCGAGGCCCAGGCATTGTCTCCGCCGTCGGAGATCAGCTTGGAGAACGTGTAGGCCACGATGGCAGAACTCTGATTGGAGAATCGCTTCTCAAACCGCGCCTGCAGCGCATGGAAGTTCGAATTCCCCCACGACGCGCCGGCAAAGCTGACTCCCGGGTACTGCGCATACGGGCGCATCAATTGGCCGCGCTGCACACGAGGCTGCGACAACGCGCCTACAGGCACCGAACCGAAGAACGGGTTATCCACCAAGTCCAACACGCCCTGCCGAACCTGATCGGTGGCCAGTTGATTCATCTGCCAACTGATAGGCAGCTTGGTTCCTTTGTTGCCCGCGTAGCCCAATTCCATCGCGATGCTCTTCCCCATTTCCTGCGAGATGGTGAAGTTCCATTGCTGATTGTAGGGCGTCGTCATCATGGAAGGAATAGGCGAGCCCACACCGAGCCCGTTGGCCGAAAGCAACCCGCCCCGCGCGCCTTCCGGCTGCAGCACACCGTCCGGGAAAGGATTCGCCAGGTAACGGTAGGGTGTCACTCCATCGAGCGAATTCAACCATGGCGTGCTGGCCGAGAACGGCGCGGTGCCGTAGTGATTCGCCCCGTAAGGCGCCATCGTATAAAAGACGCCATAGCCGGTGCGAATGACCGTCTTCTGCCGCATCTGGTAGGCGAGCCCGATGCGGGGTGCGATCTTGTTCCATTCCGGAGTCTTCAGGCCCCGTCTTCCCAAGCCCGCATCGGGGAAGGTCCATCCGCCGCGAAGATCGTAGCCGCGGACCTTCTCATTCAAGGGGCTGGACACAAACGGATCGAATACTCCGAAACGGTTGAACCGCTCCGTGACACCGGTTTCGAAGTCCCAACGGACGCCCAGGTTAACCGTCAACTTCCGCGACACACGCCAGTCATCCTGCAGGTACACGCCGAACGACTTGCTTTCGAGAGCGGGACGGATGCCGTTCACCACGTTGCCGCCCGCGCCCGTTCCCAGCAGGAACGATGCATAACCGACGCCTGCCACCGTGTTCACCACGCGCGGATCGGGCCCAGCCGTCATGCCGCGGTTGAAGTTGAAGATCAGTTGCCAGGGCGCTTGCATGTGGTTGATCAGGTTCGAACGGAACTCGGTGCCGGTCTTGAGATTATGGCTCGACAGAACTTTCGAGTACGTGCCGACGAAAGTGTGCGACATGTTCGCGGAGCGGAAGTTCCAGTGATGCTGCAGCCCCGGAGGCGTCACATCCTCAATGCCGTACTGCGGAAACACGAGCAAATCGGCGCCCTGCTCCACGTTCGCCGACATGCCGAGGCTCGATGGGCGGAATCCCTGGTGCCACGATCCGCGGTTGAGAATCGAGCGCGCGAACCCCCAGCGAAGGTTCAGCAACGATGTCGGGCTGAGCGTGTTGCTGTAATCGAAAGCGCCGTTCTGTTGCCGCTCCGCGTTGGAGAAGCAGCCGCCGTCGGGGCATCCGGGACCGGGCCACCATTCGGGCTGAGAACTGGCGGCGTCGAAGATGGTGTAGCGCGCGAACATGCGCTGTTTGCTGGTCAACTGGTGGTCGAACTTCAGCGTCGAACGGTTCACATCGCTCTTGGAAGTGCTTTGCAGAATGAAGTTCTGCAGGCCTGTGAAAGGCAACCCGGGAGCATTTGGCTTCACCGTGTAGTATTTCTGCGATGCGACGGCCACCGGATCCATGCGGTTGGTGGGAATGCGATTGCCGGGGAATGCGGTACGGCGGAACTCGCCGGGACGGCTCGGATCCGGCGTCGTGGTTGCCGGATCGTAGATCACGCGCAGCGCGCCCTGCGCATTGAGGGTGCGGGAGAAGTCCCCCGCCTGTTGGTCGTCCGTGGGCAGGGTGAACTGCCCGAGGCTTGCCGAGCGCTGTCTGCGGCCTTCATAGGCGAAGAAGAAGAACGATTTGTTGCGCCCGTCGTAGACCTTGGGGATCCACAGCGGACCGCCGGCGCTGGCCCCGAACTCGTTGCGCTTGAAGCTGCCGAGCGGACGTCCCGCGGCGTTTCCGAACCAACTGTTGGCGTCCATCTTGCTATTGCGCAGAAACTCGAAGAAGCTGCCGTGCAGTTCGTTGGTGCCGGACTTGGTGGCGATGGTGAGGATGCCGCCGCCGCTGCGGCCGTACTCCGCCGTGTAGGAGTTGGTCTGGATGCGGAACTCCTCCACGCCTTCCACCGAAGGCACCGCGGTATTGGCGTTCATGTTGTTGGTGTTCGCATTGACGGTGACGGGAACGCCGTCCATCATGATGGCGTTGCTCGAATCGCGGCCGCCGTTCACGGTGAATCGTCCGATCGACTCGAAGCCTTCGCCGATGCCGCCGGTGCCGCTGGCGGGGCGCCATCCGAACACGCCGGGGGTGAGCGCCGCTAAGGCGAAGACGTTGCGGCCGTTCAACGGCAGATCGATGATGCGCTTGTTTTCCACCACTCCGCTCAAGGTCGCTGTGGATGTTTCGATCAATTGCGCGCTGCCTGCCACCGTGACCGATTCGCTCACCGACCCCACTTCGAGGGTGATGTTCACAGTCGCCTTCTGCTGCGTGGCAATCGGAAGCGGTTCCAGCAGGAAGCTGCGGAATCCCTGCTTTTCCGTGGAAACGCGATAGCGTCCCGAAGGGACGGGAGACACAACATAGAAGCCGGTGTCGGTGGAGGTTCCGGTGAATGTCACCGCCCGTTCCAGGTCCGTGACGGTAACAACCACTCCGGGCACGGCGGCGCCGGATGCGTCCACCACCAAGCCGGAGACCTGGCCGGCGACGGTCTGCGCGACGGAAAGCGCCGGCAGACATAGAGTCAACAACAGCGCCAACTTTGAGCTGTTCATTGGTAGCACCTCTTGCGGATTTGCTCGCGATAGCCCAGAGGACTGATCGATTAGGAGGATTATATACCCGAATTCAATGTGAGATGCAATCGCTCAGCGAGGATATATTTTATGGAATCCCATGATGGAGTGCCAGATGGCGCGATTCAATACATCCTCGGGCGCGGCGTCGGGTTCTTCGAAGTCCATCGCCGCCGAAGCCACCGCCAGTTGCCGTT
>JAEUQG010000158.1 GCA_016789755.1 Bryobacterales bacterium | reverse complement strand
CCGACGATGGTGTTGGTGGAGGAAAGGATGTAGTCGGCCTTGGAGGTGAAGTTGTCGCGAATGCGGTTGTCGCGCACGCGCAAGGAGTAGCCCGCGGTGTTGCGGAGCAGATTTTCACGGCTATCGCCAACGCGGAAGTTGTTGATGGCAGAGCCGTCGGGCATCCGGCCCAAGAGATCGCGGATGACGGGATCGATGGAGCGGCCGGTGGCGGTGAGGAGGTTCACTTTGCGCACGTTGTTGGCCGTATCTTCATAGGTGAAGATGCCGGTGCGCGCCTCATTGGTGAGAATGGTGCGGTTGCCGGTGCTCTGCTGATGAGCCCGGAAAGCTTCGTAGTTGGTGTAGAAGAGAAGCTTGTTCTTCAGGATGGGGCCGCCGATTTTGCCGCCGATCTGGTTCTGATTGAGGAACGGAAGGCCGATGCCGTCGCGGTTGTTGAACCAGCTATTGGCCGCGAACTTGTTGTTGCGGTTGAACCAGTAGCCGGCACCGTGGAATTCGTTGCTGCCGGAGGGTGTCACATAGTTGACCTGCGCTGCGCCCGCTCCGTTGGAGTTATTAGCGTTGGCAGTGCTCAGGGTGACTTCCGAAACCTGGTCGCTGAGGAGGAGGTTGGGTTGGAAGTCGACGGTGTTGGCACGGATGAAGTTGTCCTGGATATTGACGCCGTCAATGGTGATGTTGACGTAGGAAGGGCGCAAGCCGTTGATGGTGGTGACCTGGCGTCCGTTGTTGGTGACACCGGCCTGTGTTTGCAACAGTGCTTGTGGGCTGCGATTCAATTGAGGCAGAAGACGGAACTGCTCATTCGTAATATTGGTGGTGACTTCAGCGTTGGTGGTCTGAACCTTGAGGACGGCTTCGCTGACTTCGACGACCTCGGTAACCGCGCCCACTTCCATGGTGAGATTACCCATGGACAGTTCGCGGCCGGAGTCGATTTTCAGATTGCGGAAGATGCCTTTTTGGAATCCGGTGGCTTCCACCACGAGGTCATAGGTTCCGGGGTTGACGCTGGCAAAGAAGAACAACCCTGCCGCGGAGGAGGTGGACACTGCAACAGTCGTCCCGCCGCCAGGCAGATGAAGCTCGATTTTGGCGCCGGGAATTGCTGCCGTCTGCTGGTCGACAATCGTCCCAGACAAACGTCCGGAAGCTTGACCATAGAGGGTGGCGTGCGTGAACACAGCCGTAGCCAGGAGACCAACCAAGCTGAAGACTTGCATAATTAACACTTATAGCATGATGTAAGACGTGTAAACTACCATCTGCTCCAGGATCGCAGGGGCTGAGCAGGGGAAATGGCAATGAAGGATGTCTGGACAAAGTGTGAACGTATGGAACAAGTTTGCCGTGATGTTGGAACGAACTGAGGCGGCCCCGCTTAGCGGGAGCGTCTCCCCTTCGCAGGGCATGCGAGGCTGAGCACGATGTGAAGGCCGAATGCCGTTCGCCGGCCGCCGGATACCGGCCTAGTCCCCAGCCCCAGGACCCAGCGAATACCGGAAAAGCGCTGCCACCGGCGCTTGCGAAGGCAGCAGCTCCGGTTCCACCAGAAACACTTCCCCGCCGTGCAGAAGGGTCTCGGTGGCGGCGCAGTTCAGCAGGTCTTCCTCCAGGTGCGGAGCCTTGCCGGTCTTGCCCAGGGCCTCGAGGAAATCGCCGGGAACCACGGCGTCTTCGGAGATAAACAGGCGCCAGATGCGCCCTTGAATCGCCGCCCGCAGAACCGCGTTCACCGATGTCGACCACCGGTCGCCGGGCACGTATTCCTCCATCGCCACCAGGTGGCGCGCCGCTTCTTCCATACGCTGGGCGTGGATCATCTGCCTTGCCTTGGCGATCACCACCTCTTCGGAGAGCAGTTCCACATTGCCGTGGATCGACTGCGGCACCGTCATCGGATACGTGTTTTCCTTCTTGTAGGCGGCGATCATGTGTTCGGCGCCCGCCAGCACCAGCGGAACTCCCAGATCCTGCAAATACGAGTGCAGACTGCGATCCAGCATCGTGCAGAAAAACTGTAGCCGGCGCCCTTCGTTGGCCGACGCGATCCCGAACGAAATGGCATTCTCGAAGTTCTTCTTCGGAATGTCCTCATCCACCAGCATCGAATCGAAACATACAGGGACGCCGCGGGGAAGCCGGAGTTCGTTGAGCTTCCCCTCACGGCATCTCATCGTCCGGATCGCTCCGGAAGCTAATTCCAAAATCACGAACTCTCTCGGCTCCGTAAGCCAGGACAGCAGCGGACGTATATGAAAATGCCGTCCCACGGCCACCGTCTCCGGAACACCGGCTGGAACCTCGAAACAGAAAAAGTCTCTTCCATCGAGGAAGAGTGCAACGCCGGACCGGCGGGCATCGCGGAAGGCCGCGTCGCTCGCCAGGCTGAGCAACGGCGCCACCTGTTGGGCGCACTCATGGTGCGCCAATCCCTGCTGCAACAGCAAGGGAAACACAGTGTCAACCGCATTGCGCAACCGGCGGGAATTTGGTGTGGAAGGGGCGCCAGGAATCGACCCCGGTAACAACACAGTTACCGCGGGCGGAAGGGGACGCCCCATCCGGTGAAGATCACTGAGAGAGAAAAGCTGAAACAAGACACTGTTGCCCGTCACGGGTCACCCCTTCCTGCTATCGGCACGTACGGGCTAGTTGGTGAGGATCACGTTTTGCGATTGCTGCCAGGATTTATACAGGATCAGCAGAAGCAGGGCTAGAAAGTACACCAACGTAACCACCGTGAGTGACTTTCCCCACTTGTCGATCCAACCAAGGCGCGTGGCCACCGTGGATTGCTTGCCCACCTCGGTCTGCTCGCCGGCTGTCATATGTATATGGAAGTCCTGGTCCTTGCCAATGAAGAACCGGTAAAGAGCCAGCGCAATCACGACCGCAATCAGCGCCGCTAGTATCGTCAACTCAATCACCATTGAACCCAGACTGGGAAACATGTGAGGAACTCCTTCCGGTCAGCTTGTGAGCAATCGGAGATCCAAAGACAAATGTGTAATGGAATCAATCGACTATCGCGGGTCCCTGGGGTGGATGCCCCATGACTTGCGAGGTTTCACCCATTTCCTGGTCTACCACGATCCCGGAAATCCAGTATTCGTAGTCATCCTGCCGCTGGTGCACGGTGGCTCGGACTTTTTGGCCTTTTTTCAGCTTGGCGAACTCCGCTTTGTCGCGTACTGGAAAGTCCATCGTCATCGCTTCCATCCACAGTTCACCGCTGGCTGCGTGGATGGGACCATGTTTGATCGTCGCCACCTGCGTACGCGGCTCCAGGCGCACTACCACCCCACTCAGTTGATACTCCTTCACCGGACCCTGCCCCTTCGGCCCGGAGCAGGCGGCAGCGAGCAGAATCAGTGGAATAGCCCAACCGAGGCGGGTCATCCGCCAACCTCCTCATAACGCCGGGACACGAAGTCCCAGTGGATCACCTTCATGACGGCGGCCAGATAGTCGGCGCGGCGGTTCTGGTATTTGAGGTAGTAGGCGTGCACCCAAACATCGATGCCGAAGACTGGGGTGAGGCCCGACATCAGCGGGCTGTCCTGGTTGGGGGACGTCTCGATGGTGAGCAGGCCGTTGCGCGTGGTCACCCACACCCACCCACTGCCGAAAACGGACAGCCCGGCGGCGCGCAGCTTGTCCTCAAACGCGGCTTGGCGCCCGAAGGCTTTGGCGATGGCGGCAGCCAACTTCCCCTTCGGCGCCGCAGGATTCGGCCCCAGGGTTTGCCAGAACAACGAGTGGTTCCAATGCCCGCCTCCGTTGTTGCGCACCGCGCCACGGATCGAATCCGGGACGGCGCTCAGATTCTTCAGCAATTCCTCGACCGGCTTGCCGGCCAGCGCGGGTTGGGTGGCGAGGGCTTTGTTGAGGTTGTCCACGTAGGCCTGGTGATGTTTGCCATGGTGGATCTCCATTGTGCGCGCATCGACAAAGGGCTCGAGCGCATCGACCGCGTAGGGAAGTTTCGGCAGCGTGGCCTCGGCTCCGGGCAGCTTCCCAGCGGCCAGGAAGGCCGCTGCGGTGCAGTGCAGAATTTTGCGTCGATTCATCGCATTCTCCTTTGGCTAAAACTGGATTCGCAAGCCTAATTGAATGGAACGCGGCCCACCCACCTGGAACTGCGGGTTCAGCCCGCCCGTCACTCCCGTGCTCAGAATCTGTGTCGTGCGCCCGAAATTGGCGCTCGTCATCACCCCCGTCGGATTCCCGAAATTCGGCGTGTTGAACACATTGAACGCGTCCGCCCGCAAATCCACCGCCACCGACTCGGAAACCGTGAACTTGCGCCGCACCGATAAATCCACCTGGCTCAATCCGAACCCGCGCATCACGTTGCGCCCCAGCGTGCCCTGCCGGCCCTGCGCCTGCGGCGTCGCGGCATCGAAAGCCGCGCGGTTGAAGACCCGCCCACCGGGGTACCCCTCGCCGTAGAGATACAGCGGTTGGCCATCCACCGCATCCGGCCGCGAAACGCTGGTGATTCCCAATCCCAAGGCGTCGCGCCCGGTCACCACCAGCACGGGAGTCGCCGTGCGGAAGCGCAGGATCGAATCGAGCGCGAACCCGTATGGCAACTCATAGCTTGCCGATCCGTTGAAAGCGTGGCGCAGGTCGAACGACGACGGCCCCCGGTCCGTTGCAACCGTGTACCGTGTCGAAGGCGGCAGAAAGTTCGCGTTCGATTCGTCCGAAGACGTGTCCAGCGATTTGCCCCATGTATAGGACAGCAGGGCTTGCAGCCGCTTTGCCATGCGCCGCTTGAATTGCGCCTGCAACGCGTTGTAATCCGAATACGCCGTGCTGCTCACCGCATCGATACGGGTGAAATTCGGATTGCGCAGCACCGCCGGCAACAGGCTCTCCACGCGCCCCAGGCTCCGCCCCGCCGCCCCGACATAGGAAAGCGACAGCGAATTCGATACGCCGATCGGGTGCTCGATGGCGAAGCTGTATTGATAGGTCAGCGGCAGATCGTAATCGTTGTAATAAGCAAACAGCCGCGGATACGGCGGATTGGGATTAATCGCCGGGGCCGCGGCGAACAGAACCGGGTCCTGGATGGGCGTGTTCGCCACCGTACGGCTGCGGGCAAACGGGTACAGCGTGGGGCTCAGCGCCGTGCCCAGCAAGGTGTACCCCAAATCGTAAAACATGCCAAACCCGGCGCGAATTACCGTGCCTCGATTGGAAGGCTGCCAGGCGACGCCGATCCGCGGCGCGAAATTGTTCATCGGCGTCTTGTAGAAGCGCGTCCCTTCCGCGGCGATGCCGGCCGTGCTCGGGTTCTCGATGCCCGTCACCGTCCGCGCCGCCGTATTCCCCGGCGCCGGATTCGCCTCCCAACGCAGTCCGTAGGTCAGCGTGACCCGCCGGTGCACGCGCCAGGCATCCTGCGCGAACACGGAGTAGTTGTGATACCGAGGCTCCAAGAAGTCGGAAATTTGCGTCACCGTGGCGCTGGGTACAATTCCCGTCGCCAGTTGCGTGATGGTGGGAACCACCAGCGTCTTGCCGTATTCGCGGCCTCCGATGGTCGGCGCCAGCCGCCGGTAATCGAACCCGATCTTCACCGCGTGCGCCCCCGCGTTCCAGCTCGCCGTGTCCACAATGTTCACCTGCCGCTGTTCGTTGCGGCTGAAGGTCCCGGGGCTGATCGTGTTCTCATCGGCCCCGCCTATCGTCAGGTAATAGAGCGATCTCTCCGGATTCACGAACGAAGGGAAAAGGATGTCGTTCGCGAGCAGTTTCGCCCCGCCGAAGGTGTCCTGCACGTAGATCTGCCCCGCCATCGAGCGGCTGCGGTTGAAGCGCACATCGTTGTGGAAGCCCGGTGAAAGCAGCATCGTCGCCCCGAAGGTCGCCGTCTGCGTTTCGTTCGGCAGCTTGGCCACGAAACTCGCCGTGGCGAAGCGGGCCCGTTCCTGCCCTTGCGAAGGGGCGTGGTGGAACCGGCCGAACACCGTGAACCGCGAAGAGAACGAATGGTCTATGCGCACGCTGGTCGCGTTCAGAGTGGATGGGTTGGAGAACCCAGTGGTGTAAGGCGTCTCCAGCGGAGCGTCCGGCAGCGCCGCCGCCACCGGAAGCGGATAGGCCTCCAGCAGGCTCTTCACCGCGCCCGTTGCGTTCTGCCGCGCCGCCACGGTGGGCACGCGCAGTCCCGTTAATACCACCGGCTGCCGCAATCGCAAACCCTCGTAGGAAACGAAGAAAAAGCTCCGGTTGCGGCCATCGTAAGCCCGCGGAACGTACACCGGACCACCCGCCGTGAATCCGAAATCGTTCTGGCGCAGCGCCGGGCGCTTCACCTTGTTGAAATTGCCGAACCAGCTATTGGCATCCAGCTTGTCGTTGCGGAAGTAGTGAAACAGGCTCCCGTGCGGCGCGTTCGTCCCGGACCGCGTGACGATTGCCACCTGCGCGCCGGGCTGGCGTCCGTATTCCGGGGCGTATGTCGAAGTCTGCACCGTGAATTCCTGCACCGCATCCACCGAGGCGAGCGAACTGGTGCCGCCTTGCGCCGTGAAGGAAGGGACGCTGCCGCCCGCGCCCTCGTAAGGCGACGTGGAGGCCGGCAAGCCGAAGTTCGCGCTGACACCGTCCACACTGAAATGATTCGCTCCCGGACGCTGTCCGTTCACCGAAAATTGCCCCTGCGAGACCAGGCTCGACGGCGCGATCACCACGCCCGGAGCGAGGTGAATCAGGCCCTGGAAGGTGCGCCCGTTCAGCGGCTGGTTTTCGATAAACTTGCGGTCCACCGATGTCGCCACCGAGGGCGATTCGCGCATCAGCGGCGCTTCCCCAGTCACCACCACCGCCTCACCGCGCGCGGCCACTTTCAGGCGCACGCGCAGCGACTGCTGATCGCCGGAGTTGAGCGCAATGGCCGTCAACTTCGCCGTGTCGAAGCCACCGCGCTCCACCGTGAGTTCGTAGGAACCCGGCGGCAACTGCGGGAACAAGAACGCCCCGGAGGCGTTCGTCGCGGATGTTCTGTTAAGGCCCTTATCCGCGTCCCGCAGCGTCACTTTCGCTGAGGCCACCACGCCTTCCTGGGCGTCGATGACCACGCCCGAAAGCGCCGCCGTGGAGGTTTGTGCCTGTGCGATAGCGGCCGCGGCCCAGAACGCGGCGCATAAAACAGAAACCCTCATTGTTGTTCTTTCTCCCTCTGCCCGATGTCTTGTCTGGTCAACAGCGCGGCGCGAATCTTCCCAGCGCGCCACGCCACCAGAACCTGCTCACCCGTCACGGCCACTTTGGGAAATCCGGTGGCCCGCCCCGTTGGCGCCTTGGCGACCTCAAAGGCCGGATACAGCCGCCCGTCGAACCCCACGCGCCGCGCCCGGATTTGTCCTTCGGTCCCCGATGTCTTTTCCAACCACACCGCCAGATATCCGTCTCCGTATGCCGCAATCGCCGGGCGTCCGCCGGCGTTGCCGCCATCCAGCCGCAGCGGCGCTCCGAAGCTCGCGCCGTCATCTTTGCTCAGCGCCACTTGAATCTTCGCCGAGTCTTGTGCTCTGGTCAGCCATGCGATGGCCACGTTACGTCCGGACGAACTCATCGCCGGCCCCTCGGTCGGGCACCCGTTGATCTTCCATCCGTCGCGATGCAGCGTCTTCGGCTGCGACCACTCTCCACCCGCGTATCGCACCACCGATATGTCGCGAATCTCTCCCGGCAGATGATCCCGATACGCCGCCACAAACCCGCTTTCCGTCTTCGCCACCGCCGTCTGGCAGCAGGAGCACGCGTCACCATCCAGTTCCTTGTCCGACGCCACCTTGCCTCCGCCGGTCAACGACAAGAACCGCACGGTCTTCCGATGCCCATGCTCCCCGCCATGCCCGCCGTGTCCTTGCCCGGCCGGCGGCGCCAGATAGATGGCCGATGCCGTGTTCGGCACAAAAGTCAGGAAGCCCGCGTAGTCTTCCGGTTCATCCAGGCTCATCCCGTGAATCTCGCGCCACTGTCCGCTGCGCGCATCGCGCCTCGCGATCCGGATGCCGTAGCCGTATTTCCCGCCCGTCTCGTTGCGCGTCAGCCAGTGCGCCAGCATTCCCCCATCGGGCAGCACGGCCAGCGAAGGAAAGTCGGCCCAGTTCACGAACCAGTTCGCCCCGGAAACAATCGTCTCCGGCGCGGTCCATGTGCTGCCTGTCCAGCGCGCATAGCGCAACGCGTGTTTCTTCCCGGGCAAGATATCGGTCCACGCCAGGTAGACCTCTCCCTTCGCCCCGCTGGCGAGAAAAGGCATGCCGCTTTCTTCCGCGGCCGGCGGATCGATGGAGCGCACCTGGGCCTGTAAAGACAAAGCGAGCGCGGCTGCCGTATAAAGGAAAATCAGACTTCGCACAAACACACCTCTCCCTT
>JAEUQG010000156.1 GCA_016789755.1 Bryobacterales bacterium | reverse complement strand
TGCATTACCTGGTGTCCCGTTGGGATCGACATTACCGAAGAGGCGCAGGCTTTGAGGCAGGCGCATGGATTGAGTTGAGCGACAGGAGAAACACATGGATACTTTGCAACGCATCCTCACGTCGCACCCCTTTTTCGAGGGTATGTGGGCGGACCATCTGCAAATCATCACCGGCTGCGCCTCGAACGTCCGGTTCGAGGAAGGAGAGTACATCTTCCGCCAGGGCGAGGAGGCCAATCATTTCTACCTCATCCGCCAGGGGAAGGTGAACAAGGAGATCAGCCCGCCGCAGGCCGAGCCGTTGATTGTGCAGACGCTCGAGGAGGGCGATATTCTCGGGTGGAGCTGGCTGGTTCCGCCCTATCAGTGGAAGTACGACGCCAGAGCGGTGACCATGACACGCGCCATCGCTCTCGACGGGGCCTGCCTGCGCAACAAGTGCGAGCACGACCGCGAACTCGGCTACGAGCTGCTGAAGCGCTTCTCCCTCAATGTCAGCCGTACCCTCGATGCCACCATCCTGCAACTGATGGACGTATATGCAACCTACGATTGACGTCTCCACCGATGCCGCCGATCCGATGACGCCGCGCCTCTTCCGCGTGGTCAAAAACTTCAACGACACCGGCGATTGTTACACCCTGTCACTCAAGCCCGAGGATGGAGATCCGCTCCTGTTTGCTCCGGGACAGTTCACTATGCTGTACGCCTTCGGCAGGGGCGAGGTGCCCATCTCCATCAGCGGGGATCCGGCCGAGCCTGGAACCCTCATCCACACCATCCGCGAAGTGGGCCCTGTGACGCAGGCGTTGCGCGAAGTGAAGAAAGGCGGACTGATCGGCGTCCGCGGCCCCTACGGCACTGCCTGGCCGGTGAAGGAAGCCGAAGGCAACGACGTGGTGTTCGTGGCCGGAGGCATCGGACTGGCGCCGTTGCGCCCCGCCCTCTATCACGTGCTGCACCGGCGCTCCCGGTACGGCAAGGTCGCCCTCCTCTATGGCGCCCGCACCCCCAACGACATACTCTACCGCGACGAACTGGAGCGCTGGCGCTCGCGCTTCGACATGCAGGTGGAGGTGACGGTGGACCGCTCCCAGGCGGCCTGGCGCGGCCATGTGGGAGTGGTGACGCGGCTGATCAGCCGCACGGCCTTCGATCCGGTAAGCACCGTGGCGATGGTCTGCGGACCGGAAGTGATGATGCGGTTCGCCGTGAGCGAACTCACCGCGCGGGGCGTGGCGCAGGAGCAGATCCACGTCTCGTTGGAGCGCAACATGAAGTGCGCCGTCGGCTTCTGCGGCCACTGCCAGTTGGGCCCGGCCTTCATCTGCAAAGACGGCCCGGTGTTCGTCTTCCCCGAAGTGAAGCGCCTGCTGTCGATCCGCGAGGTATAAAGAAGATGAGCAAGATCCGCAAACCCAAGCTCGCTGTGTGGAAATTCGCGTCCTGCGACGGATGCCAGCTCTCGCTGCTCGATTGCGAGGACGAACTGCTGACCGTGGCGGGGATCTTGGATATCGCCAACTTCGCCGAGGCCACGCGGGCGGTGCTCAAGGGTCCGTACGATCTCTCCCTCGTCGAGGGCTCCATTACGACCCCCCACGACGCCGAGCGCATCCACCAGATCCGGCGCATGTCGAAGCACCTGGTGGCCATCGGCGCCTGCGCCAATGCGGGCGGGATACAAGCGCTGCGCAACTTCCGGGACGTGAACGACTTCATCAATATCGTTTACGCCTCGCCGGAATACATCTCGACCCTGGCCAAATCGACGCCCATCAGCGATCACGTCCACGTGGACTTCGAGTTGCGCGGCTGCCCGATCGACAAGAAGCAACTGCTCGAGGTGGTGCAGGCTTACCTCCAGGGCCGCAAGCCGCGCACGCCCGCCCACAGCGTGTGCGTGGAATGCAAGCTGCGCGGAACCGTGTGCGTAATGGTGGCCAAAGGCATGCCCTGCCTGGGTCCGGTGACGTATGCCGGCTGCGGAGGCCTATGCCCGTCCTATCACCGCGGCTGCTTCGGCTGCTTCGGGCCGAAGGAGACGGTGAACACGGCATCGCTGGCGGGCTGGTTTGCCTCGCACGGCGTGAAGCGTATCGACCGGGTCGATGCCTTCCGCGGATTCAGCGCCTGGAGCGATGCTTTCCGCAAAGAGAGCGAAGCGCAGGAACGCGACGAAGGAGCGGACCATGCATGAATCGGCTGTGGTCGGCGCTCTGGTGCGCGATGTCCGCAAAATGGTGGCCGATCAGGGCGCCGCGGCGCGGCTGATCCGCCTCCGCACGACGACCGCATTCCCTGAGGAAACAGTGCGCACCCTGTTTGCCATGCACTCCGCCGGCACCCCACTGGAGCCGGCGCGGCTCGAAGTGGAGGTCGAGCCGCTCGAACGCACCTGCGTGTGCGGCCACCGCATGGTGGTGCACAAGGCCGACCTCACCGGCCATCTCCATTTCTGCGCGGCATGCAACTCCCCGGCCCATATCGAAGAAGCCCACCGGTTGGAATGCCGCGCCATTGAATTTGAACTTCCCGAAGGCAAAACCGTAGGCTACTCATGAAGAACAAGACCATCAAAGTCGAGTATCTGGCCCGCGTCGAAGGCGAAGGCGGGTTGTATGTGCGCACCAAGGGGGGCCGTGTCTCCGATGTCCGCTTGAACATTTTCGAGCCCCCGCGCTTTTTCGAGGCTTTCCTCCGCGGCCGCTACATGCATGAGGTCACCGACATCACGGCACGCATCTGCGGCATCTGCCCGGTGGCCTACCAGATGAGCGCCGCCCATGCCCTGGAAGACGCGCTCGGCATCAAGGTCACCGGTCCGCTCCGCGACTTGCGCCGCCTCCTCTATTGCGGCGAGTGGATCGAGAGCCACGTGCTGCACGCCTTTTTCCTTCATGCGCCGGATTTTCTGGGCTATCAGGATGCGATCCAGCTCTCGAAGGACCATCCGAAGATCGTCGACTCGGCGCTGCGCATGAAGAAGGCCGGCAACGAGATTGTGCGCGTGGTGGGAGGCAGAGAAATCCATCCCATTAACGTGCGAATCGGCGGTTTCTACCGCCTCCCGCGGCGCGCTGAGCTTTCGGCCCTGCGCGAATCCCTGCTCGCCGTGCGCGAGGAAGCCCGCGCCGCGGTGCTCTTTTCGGGAACCCTTCCCTTCCCCGAGTTGGAGATCGACTACCAGTTTGTCGCTCTGCGCCACGAATCCGAGTATCCGTTCTGCGAAGGGCGGCTGGTGTCCAACCGTGGGCTGGATATCGCCATTCGCGACTACAACGAGCATTTTGTGGAGACGCATGTCGAGCATTCGAATGCCTTGCATTCCGAGATGCGGGGCGGCGGCGCCTATTTCGTCGGGCCGCTGGCGCGTTATCACCTGAATCACGAACTGCTACCAGCCGCTTGCCGGGAGGCCGCCGCCGCCGCCGGTCTCGGGCCCACCTGCCGCAATCCGTTCCGCAGCATCACCGTGCGCTGCCTGGAAACGATGTACGCCATCGAGGAAGCGATCCGCATCATTGAAAACTACGAAGCTCCGGACGCGCCGTTCGTCGAAGCCGGCCCCTGCGCCGGTATCGGGCACGGCTGCACGGAAGCCCCGCGCGGCATCCTGTATCACCGCTACGCCATCGATGAGGACGGGCGCGTGCGCGAGGCGAAAATCGTCCCGCCCACCTCGCAGAATCAGAAAACCATCGAGGAAGACCTGCGCGCGTTCGTCGAATCGCACTCGCACTTGAACGACGAACAGCTCACCTGGCAGTGCGAACAGACCGTTCGCAATTACGATCCCTGCATTTCCTGTGCCACCCATTTCCTGAAATTGCATCGGGAAGAAGGATGAAACTGCTTCTTGGCATCGGCAACTCGATGCGGGGCGACGACGCCGCAGGCATCCTGTTGGCCGAAGCACTCGGCGGCATCGCCATGGAATCTCCCGATGCCGCCGAGATTCTGGCCGCATGGGAGGGGGCCGAAGATCTGGTGCTGGTGGACGCCGTGAAGTCGGGCGCGGCGCCCGGTACCATTTACCGGATCGATGCCTCGCATCAGCCCCTTCCCGCGGATTTGTTCACCTCGAACTCACACCACTTCGGACTGGCGCAGGCGATTGAATTGGGCC